>JAEWYQ010000086.1 GCA_023395555.1 Bacillota bacterium | reverse complement strand
TCATTTGATCGTTGTTTTTCAGCATTTTTTGCCTCTCCCTTGCCTCGTTTATATGCATAATTATACCATAAATACACGAAAAAGTCCATCTACTGGAAAGTAGATGGACTTTTTCAGTGCCCTTGATCCTTCAAGGGTTTTACAGTCGAGGCGACGGGATTCGAACCCACGGCCTCTGCGTCCCGAACGCAGCGCTCTACCAAACTGAGCCACGCCTCGATTTTTGTAACCTGAGGTGCCTTAAGTAAGCACCGCATTAGTTATTATCTATCAAAAGCGGCAAAAAGTCAACTACTAATTTCACTTTTTTATTTGCTTTCCTTTAAAGCCTTTTCCTGTAAAGGGTCTTCCATAAAGTTCCAGAATCCCTCTGTTACAGCAATATGCTGCCCGAGGGAGTAGGTGATGGATTGTCCGACACTTGCCAGCTGGTATCGCTCCTCCGAGCGCTGGTAGCTGGCAAGAAAGAATATCAAAGCAAAAAAAATGATAAGCATAACCACCAACTGCATCTCTGTATATCTGAACTATTTACGTTTTATAATTATACCTCAGTGTTAATCTTTTATCCCAGGAGAGCCTAAGATCCGTTTCCGCTCAGATTGGCACCGCAGAAACAGACAAATTTATCATATATTACTGATTTTATATTTCCTTTCCTAAACTCTTTCCATCTGCCTGTTCATATGCTTGTTTATATACTTCGTTATAAATGAATATATTTTCTGGATATCCAATAAACTGATAGAACAAGGATTCCGGAAAAAAATCCATATCTTCTAAAATATTTTTAAATTTACCTCCCATATTCTCTTCTTCCATCATTTCCTTAATAACATTGATGGTATCCGAGTAAATAGTCATTGGATGTATCTTTCCAACCGACTTTTCTAATTGGAATTCTACCAAACGAATTTTCCCATTAGGATTCGTCCCTGTCATCCATTTTTCAAAACCTGCAGAACTATGCATCAACTCATGAATTGCATTAGTCGCAACTACACCTGCCCATGCATCTGCAAGTGTTTCATACTGTTTGCTTCCTTTCTGTCCTTCAAGTATATATGTAAATAATCTTGTCATCAATATAGCATTTCTATTGGCCAATATGGGTATAAAAGTACCTAAGACTGTTACTGCGCCTAACCGCATAAACATATCCGCAACACTTACAGCGCCGCTTCCCCTCGGACTAACATGACAGGCACTTAATATCACTACTGGAGGTACTTTAATATTTGAACTATCCGCCATCCAAACTTCCTCTCCAATCGTTAATCCAGCCATATTTTTTTCTCTCGTATAGGAACCATGGGCAGAGATAAACAAAATATCAGCATCATTATTGCTATCTATCAAATTCATAAGACTTTTTACTGAATAAGTTTCCCTATACACAAGTGTAAAATCCGGGTATTTTTGCTGCATATCCATTAAACTGTCCTTTAATGCATCTGTGCATGGTCGTATTAAGCTATTTTTTATATTTGGTATGATACACTCTGCAAATACAACCTTGCAGGTTTTACCAAGATAAACCAACCGAGACTTAACCATTTCAATTTGAAGTTGTCTTGTTAACGGTGTTAAAGGCTTATACGAAATTGATTTATAGCAATTCAAAGGAACTTCCGTATCTTTTAAAACGGCTAATCCAATGGGTAAATCTGAGAATATGGTCAGATGTCTGGCTCTCATGATAATACCCAACTGATAATCTTTCATGTATTCTCCCAAAAGATTCCCCAACTCCTTTAGGGCACGCCAAACATATTGTCCGTTTGTTCCACCCTTACATCTTATTTCAATCTCATTTATTTTTTTAAATATATCTTCTTTTGCACAGGGTAGTTCTAACATGACTGCATCTTTTGCAATCGCCCTATGGACTCCCAAAATTTGTATTATACGTTTTTCGTCATCCGGTAAGTTATTACTTAAACCACCATATTTTTTCTGCTCGTTCGGAATTCCTGGAAATGTGATAACCACATTTAAAATCGACTTTCTAATTTCCTTTGTAAAAACATCGTTGTAAACCAATGATGCGCTTTCTAAATCATGCTTTCCCAGATTATGAAGACGCATCAAAGTACTTTGATGTGCACCTTGTATCAACTGTAATTCTGCACATCTTTTCTCGATTTCCATAGTATTATATATCTTTTGTAATATATCACCAACATTTCTATATTGCCTTGCCAGAAACATTAATGGTAATACTTTTAAATAGGTGTCCTTAAATAAAAATTGGTTATCCATATCAGAAACTTTCTCGAAATTATTATCCCTTACATATTCATATAATTGATTCCAATGTGCCTGTAATAAGCTACCATTTAAATCACTAATCTTATTTGCACCAAGAATTGGCTGTACTTTTTTTACTATATTTTTTATTTCATTCTCACATTCATCTGCATAAATTACTAATGCAGGTTTTGCTTCTTTCATCTGCATCAGCGCGGCTTCCACGACCGCGGATGGCAGCAGGATAATATTATGTGATTCGTCATGAGCTGCTGCAATAACATCTTCATCTAAATTATATAAATCCATAGCTAGCCTGGGTAAATGCAATGTGTACTCCAAACCTGGTAAAACCGGAACAATATCCTTGTCTAACATGTGCATTGTGCCAGCATTATCTTTTCTAAGATCATCGATATCTGTATAGTATTTAATCGGTTCATATTCTTGATTTTCAGCGGCAAAAATAACAATATATGTAAAATACTCATTCATTTAATACCCTCCCGTTGCTTTTATCACGTAACGAACTAATTACAGATAATCATACATCAAAATTAATTATATTTCCAGATGAGAAAAACACTGTTACGTTTTGGGCATGCAAACAGACCTGACATAGGGCGGTAAATCGCCCTAGCCAGGTCTGAATTTTTTCTGCGATATTGTTGAATTCATTCTACTTGTCGAGGAGACTAAGTGAGGCTGCCTTTACGACAGATCGTACCCGGTAACATATTCTATTAATATGCCGCAATAATTCCGCCTTCATTGGCATATAAAGAGCTTACTCCGGCAGTATCCACGATAAACCAATCCCGGAAGGGAACTCTCTTCAATATCTCATCCTTAATATAAACTGCCCTCTCATAATTATTGCAGTGTGCAATGCCAAGGGTCCGTTCCTGGGGTCTTATTACATCCTCCTGGATGCTCTTCGCCATCAAGGCTAATGCCTTGGTGATGCCTCTGGCCTGATCCACCTTACAGATGGTTCCTTCCGGGGTCGCACCCATGACCGGCTTAATATTCAACGCGCTGCAGATGATGGCCTGAAGATTGGAAAGTCTGCCGTTCTTGCGAAGGGTGTCCAGCGTCTCCAGTACGAACTTTGTATTCATGCTGTCGCGGAAGGCCCGAACCTTCTCCACCACATTGGCAAAGGACTGCTTCGCCTCAACGAGCTCCTTTATCTTCATTGCAATCAAAGTCTGACCCACAGAAGCGGAACGGGAATCGATTATCTCCACCTTCTTATCCGGATGCTCCTCCAGATAAAGCTTCTTCGCCAGCTCGGCACTGTTATAGGAGCCGCTTAGCTGGGCTGACAATGTAATCACATAGATATCCCCGTCATAATCAAAATGCTTCATATAATCCTCCGGAGAGGGGCATGCCGACTTAGGGCTGTTGGGGCTTTTGCTCACCATTTGCAGAAATTCCTTCTGCCGGAAGGTATCATCATCAACGATGGAAATATCATCTACAATCAAGGTAAGAGGTACCAGCTTAAAATGCGGATCCTCCCGTAATTCCTTCGGTAAATCCGTACAGCTGTCTCCGATGATTCTGTATGACATCGTATTCATCCTCCTGTTAAATAAAAATTCTTTCTACTATGTTATCTATAAGAAGCCCGGTAAAATAACTTTACTGGTGCTATCTGCTCATCTTGTACTTCTGGACACTTCAACCAGTATGTACACCACATAATATGGTTTTCATTACTATATACTATCATACCAAATCATATTAACAGAATCAAGGGGCATACCATAATTTATTGAAATTTTATATTTATAGAAAAGACAGACCTGAGATGAAAGCATTCCTCCCATCTCAAGTCTGTCTCATATTTGCCTAATTTATTCTTCTATTTATTTCGCAAGAAACATCATAATATCATTGCTTCTCTGGATGAATCTGGTCATTGCCTCCGGCTCCAGGGGCTTGTGGCTCAACAGGGCCAGATCATACAACTGCTCACAGATCATCGGTGTCTGTTCCGCCCCTTCATTGGTCAGAATGAACTGAACCAGCTTGTTGTTGGCATTCAGCACCAGTGTCTCTCCGCCGCCCATGTCACCCATGTCCATTCCCGACATATTGTACATACGCATCATATCCTGCATTCTGCGGCTTTCCTCGGACAGGGTCATGATGGAGGATACCTTCTCGTTCTTGAACTTATCCACCTTTACCTCCAGCTTATCCTTGCCGAGAACCTTACGGAACAGGCTGGTCATGGCATCGGTATTCTTCTTCAGGATCTTCTGGTCCTTTTTCTTAAGGGTATCCTTGAAGCCTTCGCTGATATCCGCGTCGATGCGCTGGAAGCGAATGGTCTGATCCTGGTATTCCAGCTGGGTAATGAAGGGCTGGTCAATATTATGGGTCAGGATGAAGGCATCGCTGCCTGCTTCCTTGAACATATTGATATACTGGCTTTGCTGCTTGACATCGGTCACGTAGTAGACGGTGATCTTCTTATCCTCATCCACAACCTCCTCGTCGTCATCCTGTGCATGGTCGTGCCCGCAGTCACAGTTCTCATCGTGTACATGATCCTGTCCGCTGCCGCTTTCATCCTGCGCGTGGTCATGCCCGCAGCCGCAGTTCTCATCATGTTCGTGATTATGTCCGTCATGCTCCGCACTGCCTTCGCTCTGCTCCTTCTGACCTTCACCGCTCTTCTCTTCAGCGGAGGCTTCCGTACCCTTTTTAGCAGTGACATATTCCGCAAGGGTAACATACTTGTCCTCAAGGTTCTTAAAGATGATAACATCCTTTACCTTCTCACGGAATTTGTCATCCTTCAGGAAGCCGAACTTGATGAAGGGACTGATATCCTCCCAGTATTTCTCGTAATTCTCTCTCTCCACCTTATACATACCGGCCAGCTTATCCGCCACCTTCTTGGAGATATATTCGGAGATCTTCTTCACGAAGCCGTCATTCTGCAGCGCGCTTCTGGACACGTTCAGCGGAAGATCGGGGCAGTCGATGACGCCCTTGAGCAGCATCAGAAATTCCGGGATTACTTCCTTGATATTGTCCGCAATAAATACCTGGTTGCTGTATAATTTGATGAGTCCCTCCAGGGAATCATATTCCGTATTGATCTTGGGGAAATACAGAATTCCCTTCAGGTTAAAAGGATAGTCCATGTTCAGGTGTATCCAGAACAGCGGCTCCTTATAATCATGGAATACCTCACGGTAGAACTTCTTGTATTCCTCCTCGGTACAGTCATTGGGATGCTTTGTCCACAGGGGATTGACCTCGTTGATGGGCTCGGGCTTATTTTCCTTCGCTCCGTCCTTAGCCTCCTCCACCGTGCCATCCTCATTCACGGAAGCCTCTACAACCTCTTCCTTCTTCTCCTCAACCTTGGCATTGGCATTCACCAGATAGATTTCCACCGGCATGAAGGAGCAGTATTTCTTAAGGATCTCCCGCACGCGGTATTCATTGGAGAATTCATAGCTGGTGTCACTCAGATACAGGGTGATATCCGTGCCGCGCTCCGCCTTGGTGCTGCCGCTCATCTCATACTCCGTGCCGCCGTCGGACTCCCAATGCACGGGCTCAGCCCCCGGCTGCCAGGAGAGGGTCTCAATGGTTACTCTGGAGGCCACCATAAAGGCGGAATAAAAGCCCAGGCCAAAATGTCCGATGATCTGCTCCTCATTGGTCTTATCCTTATATTTCTCAAGGAACTTCTGCGCACCGGAAAAGGCGATCTGATTGATAAATTCTCTGACCTCCTCCGCTGTCATACCGATGCCGTTGTCGGAAAAGCGGATCGTCTTCTCCTCGGGATTCACGGTTACCGTGATCTGGTAGCGGTTATCCTCCGGCAGATCAGCCTCTCCCATAACCTCCAGCTTCTTCAGCTTTGTAATGGCATCACAGCCGTTGGATATTAATTCTCTGACAAATATGTCGTGGTCGGAATATAACCACTTCTTAATGATGGGAAACAGATTCTCTGAATGAATCGATAGATTGCCGCGCTCTGTGCTCATGAAAACAACTCCTTTACATCGTTTACTCTTGTATTATGCTGATTTCAGCTTATTCTTCCTCCCGTCTGCCGCATGACGGCAAACGGTATCTTCAAATGATATAATAATACGGGTAAAAAAAAATGTCAAGACAAAATTAGCACTCTTTGAGCAAGAGTGCTAACAATTTATAATTTTGCTTCTTCAAAAGGGATTGCCTGCTCCTTCAGTATCTCCCGCACTCTCCTGTCCCATTCCTGCTCCAGGGTTTTATCCAGGGTGAAGGTCTTAATGGCGGTTCCGGTAATGATATGAAGCGCGTTTTTCTCAAACCGGATATTCAAGTACAGGCCTCCCAGCTCTTCCGCTCGGATTCTCCCGCCCAGGTTCTGCAGCAGCTCCTCGCTCTGCTTCCGGGGCAGCTGAAATACTATTTTTAAGGAGAGGGGCGTCTTATTGCCTTTAATCATGGAAAACACAACCGTTCTCACATCACTCCAAAGAATATTCCGTCCATGCTCTCCTCTCTCTTCCAGCTCCTCCTTCGAAAGGAAGGCTTCGTTCAACTGTCCGTCAATGGTAAAATTGGTTAAGGTAGACAGCTCCATCTCCCGAAGTATAAAATGGTCAAAGGCGGTCTGAGCAAGAAGCTTGGCCATAAACGGCTTAACCTCCGTAATCATCAGCGAAATCATATTGTTCTCTCCTTAGGGTATCTATTTGTAAAATTTGTAAATTCTTAAATGTTTTCCTGGTATAGTTCCTCTTCAAACGACGAACACTAAGATTAGATCATCCATTAAAATAAACAGGAGGGCTGCAATCATGTATTATGAATCTGCCAAAAAAACATATTACCGTTTTCCGTCCCTTAACAGTGTACAGAATTTTGACCGGCGCTACTATTATCCGGATCAGCCCTATGCTTCCGGCGAGAGTTTGCACTTTACGTCCCTGTACGGCGATGATTATTCTCCAAAAGGCGAATATACTCAGGAGGGATATGAGGATCCTACAGATATATATTGAGCAATGCCAGCAGAAGAAGATGGACGGGGTAAAAGATATAAAATACATATTTTATGCTTTTGCCCCTCTGTCCGTTATAAAAGAAAATGGGCACTATGGCAAGAACCGCAACCACCTGGATTCCTCCGATCAAAAAAGCGGATACCAGCAGCAGGGTAAGGGTGCACATAAGCCTGCTTCCCCGGAAGAGATAAAACGCCACGATCAATAAAATTCCCGCAAAATTATAGTCCGTTCTCAGAACAATGGCAGCGAGGCTGATACCAAGGGTAATCACCGCATTCCACACATTAATTGCAAATAAATTCTTCTGGTATCTCTTCTCCGCCTCCTTTATCAAAACAAGGCAGAGCAGCCCCATAAACAGGGTAAAAAAGATATTCTGATGACTGAATTCCAGCGTCTTGCCATAAAAGGCAAGGTCAAAGGGTATCTCAGAGATCAGGGCAAAGGCTCCCATCCGAAGCATGTATTTTTGAACATCCCTGGTGTGATAAAAGCCCTCCACCAGCAAAAACACAAAGATCGGAAATGACAGGCGGCCAATACAGCGCATCACCAGCCAGAGCATCGTATCACTGGGAATCAACACAGCCGCCGTATGATCAATCAGCATGGTAATAATAGCAATCAATTTCAGGTAAAATGAATTCATACATCCCATCCTTTCAGCCATAGGTATTCTATCAGGAAATTTCCTAGATATGCATCTTCTTTTTCAATTCCGCCTTCATATTATCTCCCTGGAACAGAATTAATGCCGACAGGCTGATGGCGCTTGCAGCCACGCAGATCACAGAAGGAAATATGATATTCAATACACCGGTTAAAATAAAAATAATCGGCAGGAAACCAAAAATAATATCAATGAACAGATATACCAGCAGATCTCTGACACCGATTTTTAAGATCTTAGCTGCGATAGCCATAACCACCATGGCTCCAAAACATACCGAGGGTATCACAAAATCCAGGGACCACCCCAGCCAGCCCATGGACCAGTCCCAGAGAACGGACAGTACCCCAAGGAGCACCACCTGCCAGACAATGGTCTTGGGTATATTGTTTCTCTTGCGGATAATGAAAAACAGGCTGACCCACATACAGCCAATGCTGGCCGCCACAATCAGAGACCACCTGGAATCCCTGGCAAAGATCAGGTTAACAGCAAAGCTGATCACAATCGCCACGATGGATACCAGAATCATAATCCGGATAAAGATATTGAATTCCTGGAATATGGTGGGAATGTTGGGGAATACCTCCTCTCCCGCCTTATCCCCTTCTCTTATAATTCCTCCGCAAAGGGGGCATACCTCATATTCCCCTTGCAGGGATACCTTGCATTTATCGCATTTTAACATCCTCATAGCCATGCCTTTTACCGCACAAATTACCATGAAAGTGCTGGCATGGACCCGGTCCCTCCTTTATTTATACATTTTATTTCTTGCAACCCTCCATCTCCTACAGCTCCTTGTTATTGGAGGCAACTATGATATGGGCGCCTTCCTGGGTCAGCATACGGAAGAAATTCTTCTGGATTTCCGTTCCCACATAGGGAGAGGTGAAGGAGATCACCAGCTCGTCTCCAAAGGAGCACATGGCAATCTGCGGCCTCCTGGCGCTGGTGAAGCAATCAAACAGCCGGATATAGGGAACTAATTCCGGCGCCGCCGTAATCCTGCCGATATTGGACAGGGTTGCCGTGATGCCCCGTCCGCTCAGATAGTTGGCAAAGCGCAGGATCACATCCTTGACTGCCAAGGGAATCACTCTCATAAATGCATTATGCTCCAATGCGGACAGCCGGTTTATATGACCGCCCAGCTTCTCCCTGGTAAGCTCCCGGGCAAAGGCTTCCTTCACCTCCGGTATAATGTCCTCCAGCTTGTCCGAATTCTTCGCAAAATGATAGCGGATACTGATGGTCGTAAAGAAATTCCTGGCCGTCACAGAGGGAAAATAAGTCCTGAGATTCACCGGTACTGTGAGGATGACAGGATATTTCCGGCTTCTTGCGGGCATATCCATGGAAATCGCCTTTAGATAAAGGGCCGTCAGATATATCGTCATAGTTGTGTCATAGCGGTGAGCCTGCTCCAGTATCTGACGGACCGAAGTCATCCCTTCCACAATCCTCAGCCGGTTATCGATGGCGCGCCTTCCGGTGATACGATATGCACGGCTGATCTTAATCCGGTCCAGCTGCTTATCCCCGCTGTAATGTTTCAGAAAGCTGTCATCCATCTTCTGGGTAAGGGATGCATCATAATCCAGCTTCGGCAGCCCCTCTCCGAATTCCTCCCCATGGCGCAGTGTCAGATAATAATATACAATGGTCTTTAAAAATTCCAGCGCACCGGTTCCGTCCGTCAGCGCATGATAGACCTCCAAATTAATCCTTCGGTTATAGTAGGTTACTTCAAACAGGAGGTTACGGCGGTTCACCCGGTACAGCATACTGCAGGGAAGCTTCTTCTCCTCTGTAACCTCCGGCCTGGCATCCGTGCTTTCAAAATAATACCAGAACAGCCCTCTGCGCAGCACCGTCTGGTAGATGGGGAACAGGGAAAGAGCCTTATCCAGTGCCCTCTGCAGGGTGTCCCGGTCAATCTCCTCCTTCAGCTCACAGGCAAACCGAAAGACCTTGGTGTCCTTCTCATTGGTATTGGGAGGGAATATCTTGGCCGCATTATCTAATTTCATCCATTCAACAGGTTTTCTTCTTACCACCAGTCACAATCCCCCTTTCCGGCAGCTTTTGATGTCTATCTGATTATGAACCGATTCGCCGGGCGGTATTCTTTCCGAATCATTCTTTCTCCGCACCGTTCAGAAAACGGTTCATCAATTCATAGCTTCTTTTTACATGAACAAAATGCTTCGGCAGAGAGAGGAAGCCATGCAGGGCATCCTTCATACGGTATACCTCCACCTCGTTGCCGGCTTCAAAGAGCTTCCTGCCATAGGCCTCTGCTTCGTCCCTCAAGGGATCATATTCGGCCGTAATGATCAATGTCCTGGGCTGGCCGGACAGATCCTTCGCCCGTATCGGAGCCAGATAGGGATTCTGCAAATCCTCCTCACAGCTGATATATAAATCCATATATTCACAGATGCGTTTTGAAGTCAGCAAAAAATCCCTGCCATTCTCTATGATCGAGGGATACGGCGAGCTCTCGCTGTGGTCGCTGTCTGTCGCCGGATAGATTAATATCTGTGCGGCAGGCAGAAAGCTTCCGCGATCCCTGGCCATCAGGGATACCGCCGCCGCCAGATTCCCCCCTGCGCTGTCGCCGATCAGGGTAATATCCTCCGGCTTTACCTGAAACAGCTCCGCATTTTCATATATCTCCTTGGTGACCGCATAGCAATCCTCCGGTGCCGCGGGGAATTTATACTCCGGCGCCAGCCGGTAATCCACGGATATCACCAGATGTCCCGTCTGTTTCGCCATATTTGCACACACTCTGGTGTAGTTATCAATATTGCCGATGACCCATCCTCCGCCGTGGAAGAAAATCAGCAGCTTATTCAGGGTATATTCCGGAGAAGGCAGAAAGACCCGGACCGGAATCTCGTAGTCCTCCAGGCATACCTTATGATCCCACATCTTATACAACGGCCGGATGACAGGATTGGCAGCTGTTTTCAGCTGTCTCTGCAGCTTATAGGTTTTCTTCAGATCCAGTTCCGGATAAGACAAAGCACGCAGAGCCATTCTCATTGCGTTATTGATTGCCATATAGACCTCCATTCGGGTACCAGGTGTCAGGCACCCGTCCTGACACCAGCCAATTTTATTCTACTCATAATGGTTATAAAAGTCAAATGAATCCCAAAACTAAAGCCAACTTATTCAAGTTGGCTTGTAGGGAGGAGGAGGTTTATGAAAAAAATTATGATTGGCTGTTTCATATTGTTAGTATAACCTCGATTTGTGTAGAAGGTATTAACGTTTCGTGAACATTTTAAAAACAATTAATTGTAACGGCAGGCTGTGACAGGGAAGAGGGAGAGCGTGGTTCTCCTTCACACACAGAATGGAAGACATATGACTGGATTTGTATGTCACTGTCGTACAAGTATGTTCGTCTGTGCCATACAAATCCAATCACATCTCTTCCATACGGTGCATTACAGGAGAACCACGCTCTCCCTCTTCCCTGTCACAGTCCGCGCCGCTACGTGAAATTATATAAATAACTTCAAATATTCCTCTGCTATGATCCGGTGTCCGGTTTCACTGGGATGAACTCCGTCCTCCGCCAGCTCCTTGCAGGTATACTCCTCTACCTCTTCTTTTGCAAAGATGCCATCCATAGGAATGTAATAGTCAGCGAATTCCTTCGCCAGCTTTCTCACCACATGAATTTTCGGATCCAGATCCTCTCTCCATGCAGCCCTGTCCGGCAGAGAGTTAAGCAGGAAAGGCTCGATCATGATCAGCTTGCAATCCGGCAGATCCCGGCGAAGCTTCGTCAGCAGCTCCCGGTATGTATCCTCGAACTCTTCACTGCTGGTGGGGTCGTTGTTGTCGTATCTTCTCCAGGTATCATTTATCCCGATTAGAATCGATAAGTAATCCGGCCGGATCGAACGAAAGTCCTCCTCATAGCGGGCCAGCAGGTCCTTCGCCCGGTTTCCGCTGATTCCCTTGTTAATAAAGCTCACCTTTGCCTGGGGAAATAAGGTCCGGTATAAGCTGGCTACCACACCGGCATATCCCCCTCCCAGGGAAGTGATATCGCCGCGGTCTCTCCCGCAGTCCGTAATGCTGTCTCCTTGAAATAATACTACTTGTCCGTCTTGAAATATGCTTTTCATCCTGTTCTCCATTCCTGCGTAAGCCGACACGCATTATATTTTGTCATAGTGTATTATAGCAAATATTGATGACGATGTATACATTTTCCTAAATCACAGCAGTTTTCTCTTGCAAAATAATGAATATACGATACAATATAAATGGCGATTATGTCAGCAATTGCATGGGCTATCCCACTGCTGCCCAGGCTGATATAGAAAACAGGAGTTCAAAACATAAAGAATGTTACCAGGAGGTTTCTCATGATACAGGCAAGTAATATTACACTTAGAATAGGAAAGCGGGCGTTGTTTGAGGACGTGAATATCAAATTCACCGAGGGCAACTGCTACGGGCTGATCGGCGCCAACGGTGCCGGTAAATCCACCTTTCTGAAGATATTAAACGGGCAGCTTGAGCCCAGCAAGGGGGATGTGATCATCACCCCCGGACAGCGGCTGTCCTTCTTACAGCAGGATCACTTCAAGTACGACGCTTACCAGGTTCTGGACACCGTCATTATGGGCAATAAGCGTCTGTATGAGATTATGAAGGAAAAGGAAGTTATCTACGCCAAGGAGGATTTTACGGAAGAAGACGGAATCCGCGCCAGCGAGCTGGAAGGAGAATTTGCCGCCATGGACGGCTGGGAGGCGGAGGCCAATGCCGCGTCCCTCCTCAACGGTCTGGGCATCGAGACGGAGCTTCATTACAAACAGATGAGCGAACTGAACGGCGGTGAGAAGGTAAAGGTTCTTCTTGCCCAGGCGCTCTTCGGCAACCCGGATATCCTGCTCCTCGACGAGCCCACCAACCATCTGGATCTGGAAGCGATCCGCTGGCTGGAGGAATTTTTGATTAATTTTGAGAATACCGTTATCGTGGTATCCCATGACCGTTATTTCCTGAATAAGGTATGTACTCATATTGCGGATATTGATTATGCCAAGATACAGCTCTATTCCGGCAATTATGATTTCTGGTATGAGTCCAGCCAGCTGATGGTAAAGCAGATGAAGGAAGCCAACAAGAAGAAAGAGGAGAAGATCAAGGAGCTGCAGGAATTCATCCAGCGCTTCAGCGCCAACGCCTCCAAATCCAAGCAGGCTACCTCCAGAAAGAAGGCCCTTGAGAAAATCGAGCTGGATGACATACGTCCCTCCAGCAGAAAATATCCCTATATCGATTTCCGTCCCAGCCGTGAAATCGGCAACGAGGTTCTTACGGTAGAAAATCTGACGAAATATGTGGATGGAGTCAAGGTGTTGGATAACATTTCCTTTATTGTGGGAAGAGAGGATAAGATCGCGTTTGTCGGCCCCAACACCCAGGCCACTACCCTCCTGTTCAAGATTCTCGCCGGAGAGGAAGAGCCGGATGAGGGCAGCTATAAATGGGGCGTCACCACCAATGTGTCTTATTTCCCCAAGGACAATACGAAGCTTTTCGCAGGGGATGAGACCATCGTTGATTTCCTGATGCCCTTCTCCCCGGAAAAGGATGTCACCTATGTCCGCGGCTTCATGGGCAGAATGCTCTTTGCCGGTGAGGAAGGCTCCAAGAAGGTAAATGTGCTCTCCGGAGGAGAGCGGGTGCGCGTTCTCCTATCCAAGATGATGATTGCCGGAGCCAATGTGCTGGTTCTGGATGAGCCCACGAACCATCTGGACATGGAATCCATCACCGCCTTGAACAACGGCCTGATTAAATTCCCGGGTGTTGCTTTGTTCACCTCTCCCGACCATCAGTTTATCCAGACTACGGCTAACCGTATTATGGAGATTTACAACGGGCATCTGATTGATAAGATTACCACCTATGACGAATATCTTGACAGTGACGAACAGGCCAGAAAGAGACAGATCAGCCAGTTTGCTGCCGAGGATGAAAGCGGCGAAGAATAAATTTACGTAACATAAGAGGGGCGTATTGTAAAACCAGCTTTTGCAGTACGCCCTCTTATGTTAATATCGCCAAAGGGGAGTGCTATTCCATCATTTGTTTTATAGCATTATCCCTGCAACATGAACAAGCGAAACGGAATAAACTATTGTGAGGATATCATGATGGGAGAATTTACTGTGCCATTTAAAGACAATGTGATCATCACGCTTCGCCGGCCCGACTATCTTCCTGTAATCAAGAACAACGACAAATATTTCGGAGGAAGCCAGATGTGGTTTTCTGCAAATCACCGGTATGGTAAGGATTATATTCTCCATAATTATGGCTGCGGGACCATTGCCACCGCGGATCTCTTTCTATATCTTGCAATGCAAAACAGCTCCTTTCGGACTCCTGTTACTGATTCTGCAATTATCCGGCAAAACGGAATTAATTATATGGATTATATCCCCTATGTCTATACCATTCATCATAGCTATATTAAAACCAAGCCATTGGTCACCGTACTTGGCCCTTCTATTGCCCGCGCCGTCCGCTCCTATTCCCGCACTTACGGACTTGGTCTGAAAGCCGCCTGGAAATGGAAGCTGAATTACTACGATATGTATGACAGAATTGAAGAGATGCTGGGCAGGGATCTCCCGGTCATACTCTCCATCGGCCCAAATGTCCCGAAGCTCTGGGGACGCAAGGGAATTCCTTTCTATGAACTGAAGGAAATCGATTATCTGGACCCCGGTGCCAAAGGCCAGGAGCCCATGGCCGAAGCCTCTAAGCCCTATTATTATAAAACCGCGGAAGAAGGGATCAACGGACATTATGTTACCGTAACCGCCCTGATTAAGGATGAGGTAACCGGCCGGATTATGCTGCGTATCTCCTCCTGGGGCAAACAATACTATATTAACTATGAGGAATACCGGGATTATATCGATAGCCACAGCACACCCTCCACCTCCAGTCTGGTCTATATCACGGATAAATATTTCTGACAATGAAAACGGGGCCTTGCAGGAATTCCCCTGCAACGGCCCCGTTTCTGCTATTTCGATCTATGTATATTGATCTATGTGTGCTGGTGTAACCATTCAGCCGGCGGCAATCTGTTATTCCGATGATATCTGGGACTCCATAGCCGGTTTGCGCTCCTTGAAGCGTGAAATAACCACAATCGCCAAAAGATACAGGCAGCTGCTTAACACAAAGGGAAGCCTTCGGTCAATGCTGGAAAGCAATCCTACCACGTACCCAAAGGGTGAGGAGAAACCGATCATAAAGGCCGTCAGCAATGCTACGATCCGCGCCCGCTCCGCCGGGTCTACATTCATAGCCTGCATGGCATCCTTGCGGGGCATCACCAGAGCATTGGCCACCGCTTCCATCAGGGTGAACAATGCCACCGGCAATATCTGGTTCGCCGGACTGAAAATCAGCAGCAGCTGGCATAATACATACATTACCAGCCCCACCTGCATGGGGATTTTCAGGCTTAAGCGCTCCAGCCGATGCTGTATTGCAAACATAAACACAATCATCACGATGGCACGCAGAATAGGAAAGAAGGCCAGATATTGCTTGGGAATTCCCAGTCTCAGATTAACGTAAAGCCCGAAAAAGTTTCCATTTATCATACCGGTAATATAAACAATCATCATAATTGCCAGTGTCTGCACCGTAGCCTTATTGCGGAAGATACGGGGAACCAGCTGCTTATATTCCGACATCAGCTTCCATACCGACACTCCTTTGGTGGCCTGCCTCCGCACCGCTCCCTGCCGGGTTTCCTTTGTATAGCGCATGGTGATTATGGTTTTCAGCAGCATGGTAATACTGAAGGACAGATAAACACCCCGGATAACCGGCACCAGCGAGAACCGTCCGATCAGCAGTCCTGAGATGGGGGCGAAGAATACCGACACCAGGCCCCCGATGGTAATCCAGTTAAAGATATTCAGGATGTCTTTTTCCTTGGAATCCTCAATCAGCAGGCAGTACCAGGCCGTCTGGTTAATCTGCTCAAAGCTGTTCATCAGAACCGCAATGAGGAAAAACCAGAAATTCTGCGAGATGGCCCATATAAAGCAGGCAATACTCCAGCCGAAGAAATCTCCCAGCATCGTAGTGATGCGCCGCCCCAGCTTGTCCGCTATAATTCCTCCCATGAAGGAAAAGGCCACCTGAACCACCATGGCAATGGAAAGAATCAGTCCGATCTGCACATCGGTGACTCCCATCGCCACCATGTACAGCGTAGTGAAGGGGGCCAGCAGATTATAAGGAATCCCCCATAGGGGTTCAATGAGAATTAAAGGCTTTGCATTCCCTTCGATAGTATACATCAGGTCAAATAACGGGTGAGAACGCAATGTTCTCACCCACTTGTTCTTCTTCATTAATACTTTGATACCTCCAGACAATTTACTAAAGATCCGCACCCATACCATGGATACTTGCGGACATGGTGTGCTCTCGAACATTATAGTATAATCATCCCCAAAGGTAAAGCATTTTCACAAACTTTATCCGCATTTAAGGTTCGTATGATCCCGCTGTATGAATGGACTTTATTTTGACCATTTTATTGGCACCCATTTTTTAACGCATATGCCATTAGCTCGTCTATAGAAGGTCTCAAGAGACTCCACGTCCCTGCCATACAGCTTCCGTGTAATAAAAGTACTATCGCTTGGATGCGTCTTGCGAATCTCGACTATGATATACTCAGTATTGGCCTCCGGCGTAATTGATTCAGGTATTTCCTCCGGGGCATATTCCCTTCTGGAGACCACAGCACTGTCTGCATCCATCTGTAAAATCGTAATTTCTTCCGGAGGGAACATTACATTAATGGAAACCTTCACTGAGATACTCTCTGATTTTGTTTTCCCATTTTCTGTTGATGTGTAGCTGGCATCCAGGGTTCGTGAAAAAACCTCTCCCTCACTCTGGATTCCGCCGGTAGATAATCCGCTGCCGGACAATGCATAGACCCGGTCATCTTCACTCTGGTAAACCGGATTGAAATAATATGTGCTGCCGGAGCCTGGGGATACATAGACCGTTCCATTCAGGACAGTACTGTCCTCTTTGTCGCCATAGTTCAAATACATATGGCCGTCGCTGATGGCCTCGTCCGACCCTGAAGTGATATAACCCTGACGTTCTGCAGTGTCGGGAACCCTGGCAGCAAAATACGGGATGCCTTCTATACCAGGAAAAATGTATTCTTCTGTCACGGTCTTTTCGCCCGTCTCCGGATTAGTCAGTGTTTTCGGCCTCAGCTCGGCGTACAGCCTGCCCTGATACTGTTCCATAGGTCCGTCCATCTTTATTTCTCCGCCGGAGAAACTCTTGATATTGTCGTTCAGATAACCTTCAAAATCCCACAGGTCAAGATATTCGGTAGTTAAAAAGACGCCGATCAATCTGTCCTCCCGGTTGCTTAATCCGGCGTCCTCCCGTGCCAGCTGACATCCTGACAGCGGAATCAGCATCAAGACGGCAAGGAAGGCTGCTGCCATCCTCATTTTATATTTCATCATCATCGTCCTCCAGATTTCCATCAAATTTCAATATATCCCCCACATCACAGCCAAGATGCCAGCAGATTTTGTTGATCGTACCGAAACGTACGCCCTTTGCCTTTCCGCTGCGAAGAATGGACAGATTTGCTTCCGTAATTCCTACCAGGGAACACAATTCCTTTGAGGTCATTTTGCGTGCTTTCAATATATCATCCAAAAATACTCTTATCGCCATCCCGCACCTCTTATATAAACATATCGTTATCATCCTTGAGCTGCTTATTCTCTGCAAGGAGCCGTGAAAGCAGCAATGCGCCCAACACAAAGCCTACAGAAAGTATGGGGATCTTCAACGAACTGTTGATGATCATCAGGCTCCGGGCAAAAAGAAGCTGCAGAAGGTTAAACCCAATGTTAGTGAGCACCGTTGCCGCAAGAGCCGCCCCGCACAAATGGGACAGCTTTCCGGCCGCCTCCACACTCTCATTGGAATAGCGGTCAGCCTGTATTTCACCCAGCAGCCGAATTCCGGCAAAGACCACAAGAACATTAAAAACATATGGCAAAGCATCAACTGCATATTGCAGAACAAGAAAGGCATAGCTTACGCCCAGCAGATGCTCGTTACCCGTGTTTCCAGCCCGGAGAGCCGCTATGGAATCCAGAAGATCGTTAAAGCAGGCGCCGAAAATCACATACACAAACAGCGCGTTCAACAGCCGGAGCAGGACGGTCATATACTGTTGCAGCTTTTCCGTACCGCTGGCAAAGCACAGGCGCAATACTCTCAATATAAGATATCCGCAGAGTACAGAATGCACTGTACCGCCTAATATAGCCTTGCTTACGGCAAGTCCGGAAGCTTTGCCGAGGAGCCGGCTGATAACGCCTGGGTTAATCATGACATATAACACCACAAACAGAGCGGCACTCAGGAGTATAAGCAGTCTGTCCTCTAAATAAAGCTTTCGTTTTTTCCGAAGCATAAGAAAAGCGACGGCGGGAATCAAGCTGATTGCCGTGTAGATTACAATAGCAGCTATATTGCCAATCCCCCTAAGCAGGGAGAGGCTTCGCAGCAAAATCCCGATTTGCTCGAAGGGGAATGCCATAGCCGCTGTAAATACTCCGGAAAATGCTTCCTGCATCATGCTAAGTACAACACAAAGCACGGCTTCCATTCCAAGAAGGATCAAAAAAGTCCTGGGTTTCATATTCGCCTCCATAATTATTGTTATTCGATAATTTATATTTAGTATAACATATAAAATTATCGTTTGTCAATAATATTATAGCATTGCTAATATGACACAGTGAAATCCATAAATACAATTGATTTAATGATAGAATAAAAACAAATTCCGCAATTTTTATCAATTATTTATTTCCTTCCGTCCGGCCTTTCTCGCCAGTGATATTGTGGAGGAGCTTTATCAGGAGCAGGACAAGTACGGCGGATGGGGTAAATTACAATCAAAAGATTATTCCGTGAAAAACAAGTTCCCAACCTCGATGACCGCGATTAACCGTTGTCTTTACATTGGCCTGACAATAGAAGACCGTGATATGCACAATGGAAGTGCTTAATTTTCTTAAGACATACCTTGACCACAATGAAATAATGGGTAAAATATGAAAATGACTGTATTGATGAATTAGAATAAATCGGCATAGCCGGTAACACATACCCGACTATGCCGATATTTTTCCGGGATTAAAAATCCCTAGATGCACCCTCCAAGGTTACCTTTTTATATCGTCCTACAGGTATTCCTCCAGCTTTCTCATGCATCTTTGGTACGCCTCTGTCCCGCGTATCACCTCATACCTGGTATCCTGGACAATCGCCTGATACATCACCTGCAGCACATTTAACTCCGCTTCCTCCCGGCTGCCTTCCTTCCTGCCGTACAGCCCCTGTTCATAGGCTTCGGCAAAGAACACCTCCGAATACCTTTTTCCTGAGGGACCATAGCTGCCGATCAGCCAGTCAATATAACGCTCAAAGGCGGCCTGCGCCTGGGCAAGCTCCCCTCTCAGAAGATGAACTTCCACCAGCATATCCATCCCCTGATTCAGCCCCCCCGGACCGAAGCAATCCGATATAGTGCACACTGCCTGGGCAAGCTTCAGCGCCCTGTCATAATCCTGCTTCTTCAGTACAATATTATAAATGGTTCTCAAATCAATCACTACATCCTGCCAGTCTGCCATGAGATTTTCTTCCGCCGCATAAAATGCTCTGTCATATTCCTGCTTCAGCAGATAGACCGTAGGTAATATGTGGTTGGAGTTCCACTCCCTGGGCAGCTTCATTTGTTGAAAAATGGCCTCCGCCTCATCCAATCTTCCGCTTCCCATGTAGTTGGACGCCACACCTGTTTTTGCCGCATTGCTGACATAGTAGTCTTCGGAGTGCATCAGCTCTTCAAACATAGCGACCACCCTGTCCCCGCAGTCCTGTATGACTTTGAGCTGCTCCTCCTGCTGCTCTGCCGAGAGCTTTGCAAGCTCCAGCCCGGCAAGGCTCTTCAGGCCGGAGAGGCCGAAGGCGGCCTCCAGGCGGAGCCTCTCCGAGTTGGGATACTGCGTCAGAAGCTTTTCAATATATCGCATTCCCTCCGCAAGCCCCTGCTCCTTCACCCTCTTTCTTGCCTCCTTCAGAAACTCCTGGATCTCCTCCTGGGAGAGCTCGCTCTGAAAGGCCAGCAGGGTATCGATGGAGATATGAAACAATCTTGCAATGGGCGCCAGCAGGGTAATATCCGGCATGGATACATTGGTCTCCCATTTGCTTACTGCCGGCACGGATACTCCCAGCTTCTCCGCCAGCTGCTCCTGGGTCATGTTCCTTTGTTTTCTATGGGTAAAGATTACTTTTCCGATATTCATCCTTCTTCCTCCAAATATGAATTAGGCTTATGTTCAATAACGGCAGCTGCTCGTCTTATGTCCATTATAGCCTTTCCTTCTTCGGGAGACAATGGAGGCTTTGTTAAATAGACGGAAGAAAAATTTAACCGCAGATTAATATTTCCAGGATAACGCCCCGGTTCTTATAAGGTTTCCAGAAACTCCTCCAGCGAAAGCATTCCCATATCCTTCTGCTCCCTGCTGCGGACAGAGACCTTCCCGCTCTCTTCTTCCTTCTGCCCAAGAATGATCATGTACGGAACCTTCTCCAGCTGTGCCTCCCTGATCTTGAAACCGATCTTCTCATCCCTCTGATCCAGCTCACAGCGGATGCCCCGTTCCTTTAACCGGCTCAGCACCTCTCCCCCATAGCCCAGGAATTTCTCCGAGATGGGCAGCACCTTGACCTGTACCGGTGCCAGCCAGAAGGGGAATCTTCCCGCATAGTGCTCAATGAGAATTCCGATAAACCGTTCCAGGGAACCAAAGACTACCCTGTGTATCATAATAGGACGATGCCGGCCTCCGTCGGCTCCGATATACTCAATCTCAAAACGCTGGGGAAGCTGGAAATCCAATTGTATCGTACCGCACTGCCAGGTCCTTCCGATGGAATCCTCCAGATGGAAGTCAATCTTGGGGCCGTAAAAGGCTCCGTCCCCTTCATTGACAATATAATCCAGCTTCAATTGCCGCAGGGCCTCTTCCAGAGCATGCGTCGCCAATTCCCAATCCTCATCACTGCCGATGCTGTCCTCCGGCCGGGTGGATAGCTCCACATGATACCGGAAGCCAAAGGTTTCATAGAATTCGTGAATCAGCCGGGCAACCCTCTTGATTTCATCAATGACCTGATCCGGTGTCATAAAGACATGGGCATCATCCTGGGTAAAGCAGCGGACACGCATGAGACCGTGCAGGGTACCTGATTTCTCGTGCCGGTGAACCAATCCCAGCTCCGCCATTCTCATGGGCAGCTCCCGGTAGGAATGGGGCTCCGATTTATATACCAGCATTCCGCCTGGACAGTTCATCGGCTTGATGGCATAATCGTCCCCATCGATTCTCGTCGTGTACATCTTGTCACGGTAGTATTTCCAATGGCCTGATTTCTCCCATAGGCTGCGGTTCAGCATCATCGGGGTGGATATCTCCGCATATCCTTCCCGCTCATGAATCTTTCTCCAATAATCGATGAGAAGGTTCTTCAGCACCATTCCCTTCGGCAGAAAGAAGGGGAAGCCCGGCCCCTCGTCCATCAGCGTGAACAGCCCCAGCTCCTTCCCAAGCTTTCTGTGATCCCTTTTGGCCGCCTCCTCCATCATCGTAAGATATGCCTCTAAGTCCTGTTTTCTGGGATAAGCCGTGCCATAGATTCTCGTCAACATCTTGTTCTTCTCATTCCCCCGCCAGTAGGCGCCGGCCATGGAAGTCAGCTTCCATGCCTTAATCTGCCGCGTATTCATTAGATGCGGGCCTGCACACAGATCCACAAACTCTCCCTGCCGGTAGAAGCTGATCTCCTCCTGCTCCGGCAAATCCTCGATCAACTGCACCTTGTAGAACTCCTCCCTGGAAGTCATATAGGCAACAGCCGCCTCCCGTTTCATGGTGAAGCGCTCAATCTCCAGCTCCTCCTGTATGATTTCCTTCATTACCGCCTCGACCCTCTCCATATCCTCAAGAGTGAAAGCCGCCTCAAATTCAATATCATAATAAAAACCATCCTTGATTGCCGGACCGATGGCAAGGCGTGCACCAGGGTAAAGACGCTTTACCGCCTGGGCCAGTATGTGGGATGCCGTATGGCGGAAGGCCGCCCTGCCTTCCTCGTCCTCAAAGGTGAGTATCTCCAGGGAACAATCCTCCTCCATCTCATGGCGAAGATCAACACACACACCGTTGATCCTTCCTGCGCAGGCTGCCCGCTGCAGGGAAGGGCTGATCTCCCCCGCCACCTGAATCACTGTCACCGGGTTCTGGTATTCTCTTACCGCACCATCCTTTAATAAAATCCTCATATACTACGTCTCCTTTTCTTTTTGCTGAGTTCTCTCTGTTTCATTCCACCTCTTTTTCCATGTCTATGGATCTACGGATATATCCATGGATGAAGCTGAGAAAAATCGCCCTTTGGAATATTGTAATATAAGAAAAGCACCCTAAAACAAATGGCATGATACCATCTGTTTAAGGGTGCAAACACTGCCAGCAATGCTAACTATGTGTGAAATGCACGGTCCCACCTTAACGTTTCACTTCGGATTCCAACAAATCCTATTCTTTAACGCAGACATACGGCAATGCTTAATCTAATTTCAGCATTACGGCTCCGGAACGGTTTTCACAGGGGCTTGACATAAAGAACTTCCACCGAGCGTTCTTCTCTCTGAATGCGCTGCCACAGCTACTCTTTCCTTCATAGCTTTTCTTATATTGAAACATATTCTACTACAAATCCGAAAAATGTCAAGGAGGAAATTTAAGTTCATCTGCCAGTTCCCTCCGTAGACTTTTCCTTATCCGGTATGATATTTTCTGCCGGGCCTTGTCTGAAAGGGATTACTTCAATCTATTATCCCCATGTAATCGGATATTCCAAGTATTGGGGCAGTTTGGTATTTCGATTACCTTTGGCAGAATTTATTTGCCCTTGCGATAAAAAAACTGCATCTCTCAAATCCAATCCCCTCATATCTTTATTCCTGAAATCCCTGCCAAGAAAATCGGACGGACATTTCTTATTTTCGCTGCGCAAACTCTTCTGCAATAAGCCGCATACCTGTTTTAAAAGAACATTTACCCTGCTTCTATAATTTTCCATATTAAATAATATAATATTTTGAGGCTCACAATTACATACCATTTCATTTTCTTCTATCAGTGCTTTGATACCGCTTTTCAACACCTGCGCTGGTAGAATTGTCAAGGACTCCAGTAAAAAGTAACGTATCTGATATAGTTGAAACACCACAATAAATACATCAAATATTTCTTTTGCCTGCTCTGGCATACTCTGCCACGTTTGCCCGAAATAAATGGATTGCGTCACCTGCTGACCTGCACCAAAGCAATCATACCCAATGCATCCTTTCATTTTTCTTTTTTCAAGTTCTCCATGAATTTTACATCGAAAATCCTTTTGAAGATGAATACAAGGTTCTCCTGCCGGTTTCGTTTCTGGAAATCCATCCATTTGTGAAAAAACAATGCCGTACAACACAATCCACTACACTTTGAACAATCCGATCTCAGTGATTGCAATAATATTGTATTTTTATCCTGTGTTTTCATCATTTGCTTACTCCTTGCATGTTTCTTAACTTAGATTTTCTACAGCAGAATATGTGCTTAAACATTTGATATTAATCATTCCAGCCACTGGTCAGCCTCATGACCTCCAACCCCATACCAGCGCGGATGCTCCAGCTGCCACAGCTCATCATCAATATAACCTGCGGAAGACACCGCATCTTCAAAGCTGTCTTCCTTTATCACATCATCCCGTACCATTTCCATTTCCCCATTCACAAGCTTTTGTTCCTTAAAATAATACTTCTCATTTGCCTCATTATAGGACAAACTGTTGGTAGCCTTGAATTCACCGTCAATGAACTGATAAATAGTCCAGGTCCGATTGCCTGCTCCCGATCCTCCGGTAGAGTAAATACATTTTTTCTCCATATCAAGGGCCGGATTGGCAATATCGGTGAAGGTTTCCGCTTTGACAAAGGACGAGTCCTCCGGGTTCCATAGCCAGCAGTCATACCAGGTATTTGCGTGGGCACCGCTAAAGTTGTTCAAAATAATTACATCCTTATAACCGTCAAAATTTACATCGGTAACATGCAGACCCATGGTATCCATCATTATGTTATAAACGCCGTTTCCTTCTACCAGATCACGAAAAGTATAGGAAAAGTCCGCCGTGAGAAGAGAAAGGCCGTTTTCATCAAAGACCTCCAGCCCCATAACAGAGCCGTGCACCCATTCATCCGTCCCCGTTGTCATCCCCTTGGCCACAAAACGGTATTCCGGCATGTCTTCGCGCAGGCTGGCGCTGATTTCATACGTCACATCCTTGTACAAACCGCTGCGCAAATCTGCTAATATCCGCTTATCGCTGCCGTCGGTATTCATGGAGTAGATATTGGCTCCGGTCATGGTATAGTAAATCCGGCCGCCCCCGACAACAAGCCACT
Source organism: Bacillota bacterium (assembly GCA_023395555.1). Classification (GTDB taxonomy): domain Bacteria; phylum Bacillota; class Clostridia; order Lachnospirales; family Lachnospiraceae; genus Mobilitalea; species Mobilitalea torta. Next base: position 88,106 of record JAEWYQ010000086.1, on the reverse strand, counting down.
CCGCGCTATCCTCGGACAGGAGCTTCCGGTCACTGCCATCCGTATTTATACTGTAGATTTTATTTTCATTTCCATTCTGGTAATAAATCCGGTTATCCACCACATTGATGCTTAACCCGTAGTCATCGGTCAGTTTATGCCTGTCGCTGCCATCGGTTCTGATGGCATAAAGCTTCGTATCGTCGTTCTCATTGTTATAATAAATCCAGCCGTCCGCCACCGTCATACGGTAAGGGCTGTCATCCGTCAGCTTGATTCTGTCGCTTCCGTCCGTTTTTATACTGTAGATTCCCTTACTGCCGTTAAAATCACCGTAATAATAAATCCGATCATCCGCCACCATATTCATATAAGAAGAATTGTCACCATCCACTTTTTTTCTGTCGCTGCCATCGGTGTTCATACTGTAAAGCGCAGAAGCCTCATCCCATTTGCTATAATATATCCTGTCGCCAATGACATTAATGTGTCCGGAATCATCGTCATTCAACCTTTGCCGCCCGCTGCCGTCGGTATTCATGACATAGATCTTCCCGTCCTGCCCATTCCGGTAATAAATCCGGTCTCCGAATACATAGAACCATGACGTCCAATCCTCGTTAAGCTTGCGGTTATCACTGCCGTCGATATTCATACTATAAAGTGTTATATTGTCATAGTTGTTAATATAATACAGCCTGCCGCCTTGAAGCGCACAATCGCCGCGGTTGTTTACAACCTCTGGGGTAACCTCCGGGGCACTTATGGGTGCGGTATCCTGCTCTGACGCTGCAGGGACTGCGGACAGCCCGGTATCTCCTGCTTCATTTTCCGGGACCTTCGCTTTTGTCTCCTCAACCTCCCCGCTTCGGGTTCCGCAGCCGCCAAAGCTAAGAATAAATATAAAAACGGTAAAAATAATCAAACTTTTTTTCATGTCGTCTCCTTTTGTTATGTCTGAGAATTATGTAAAAATGAATTGTTACGCCTGGAAGGGCTTTGGACTGCCCATTGCATTTCCTACCGGCGCATACCCAAATCCTTCTTCTTAAGCCCGTTGGCTTTTGCCGTCTTCCTCCAGCCCCATTCTCCGGCCAGCTTATACATGACCCGGGGAAATCCGGGCTGTGCATACAGCTCCGGCAATGCAGACGCTGTTGATAATGTACCTGCCTCATTGGAACTGCCTCCGGCAAGAATGTTCCCTGCCAGTGCCTCCAGAGCCACTGATATATTCCTCTTCGGGCCTTGTCCATGGGGTATGCCGCGAATTGAGGCAATCATCCCGCCGCAGCCTATCCCCACTCCCTGCCCCCAGGTCAGTCCGGCTTTTATACACCAATTTTTAAGAATTTGCAGCGCATTTTTATTTTGATGCCCCTCGTAGAAACCGCAGTTTACGATGGCATAGACCCTAAGACCAGGCTTTCCTCCCCGGGCCAGCTCCTCCCATTGGGAAAGGCAGCGAAGCAAATGGGCCGGAATTCCATCCACATAGATGGGGAAGGCAAATACAACCGCATCCTGCTGCAACAGGGCCTCCAATTCCTTCAGCTGGAATGTCCTGAGGGAATACTCTGATATTATGCTATCCTTTAATAAAGGCTTCAGTTCCTCCAGAAGATATCCGGAAGCACTGTCCTTTGCCTTGGGGCTTGCGTTGATCAATGCTATTTTTAACATGCACAGCCCTCCATTAATTCCTTTTTCGTCAAAAACTTCAGCTCCTTCAGCCTGCAATCCAGGTTCAGACAGACGGCTTCCAGATACTGAGCCGCCGTATCCTTCTCCTGCTGTGTAAGCTCCTCCCCATAGAAGAAAACCTTGAGCCGTATCACATTATCATATCTCCGCTTATGGTGCATTTCCCCATTTCTGATTTTGAAATAAGGATGGATATAGGAAATGCTACGGTCAAATACATTCTTGACAAAGGGGCTGAAGCTCCCGTAGCAGCATTTGCTTATGACAATCAGCTCCGTGGTCTTCCCCAGCAATTCTCCCATATTCTCATAGCCATCCTTAATAACACACTGTCCCGGTGTCTTAATCCAGCAGCCGAAGCAGCCTGTGCAGCTGCGGATCGTTCCATCGTCCGATATTCTGCAGGAATCAGGCAGTCCAGCCAGGGCCTGCCGTGCCTCTTCCTGAACCAAATCATGTATAATCATTGGCACTCCCCCCAATTATAATTTTTACTTTATTTTATATCTCTACCTTATAGCCTTCTTTCTTGCTGTCATTGTTTCTGGAATTTTTATTTAAACTCATTTCTTTGTAGTATAACATATCTGGCTGAAAATTACAGGTGTTTTATTTTAATTTATCAAAAATACACCAGAAACGGCTAAGAGTTTCTGCGGCCGTATTTCCCTCACCAGAAGTTTGAATATCGGTGGATACTGGACCAAACAACAACTTTGAAACAACTCATGGCAGCAGCTTTGAAACAAACATTCAAAGCCGCTGCCACGGTTATACTCTCTCTATTTTTTCATCCCTGTATTTCATTCATCTCAATATTTCATTTATCCGTATATTATATTATATGATTCGCCTGACAAAAGACCTCTTTTTGTATCGCTATCCATCTCACAGCCTAAATCCCGCCCATTTCACTCTCGAATCATGATATCCCCTGCTTATATTCTGCGAAACTTCTGATACCGGCCCTCCAGCAGCTCCTCCGGCTCCATATTCCGCAGCTTCGCTAAATCCGTCTCAAGAACCGACTTGATACTATCCGCCATCTGTGCATAATCATTATGTGCTCCTCCCTGAGGCTCCGGAATAATGCCGTCAATAATCTGATACCGGTATAAATCCTGAGCCGTAAGCTTCATATCCTTTGCTGCCTGTTCGGCCTTAGAGGAATCCTTGTACAGAATACTGGCAAAGCCCTCCGGTGACAAAATTGCATAGATGGAATGCTCCAGCATATACACCCTGTCGGCAACTCCCAGGGCCAATGCTCCGCCGCTTCCCCCTTCTGAAATCACCACCGACAGGATGGGGGTCTTCAGCAGCATCATCTGTGCCAGATTTTCCGCAATGGCTTCTCCCTGTCCGCGTTCTTCGGCTCCCAGGCCGCAGAACGCTCCCGGTGTATCAATAAAGCAAATCACCGGGCGATGGAACTTCTCCGCCTGCTTCATAAGCCGGAGCGCCTTTCGGTAACCCTCCGGATGGGGCATGGAGAAGTTGCGGGCAATATTCTCCTTTGTATTTCTTCCCTTTTGCTGCGCTATCACCGTAACCGGGGTATTGCCAAGCAGCGCGATGCCTCCCACAATTGCCTGGTCTTCCCCGTAATAGCGGTCGCCATGCATCTCCATGAATCCGTCAAAGATGCGTTCTATATAATCCAGGCTTGTAGGGCGTACCGGCATCCTGGCCAATTTCACTGTCTCCCAAGGTGTAATACCCATAGTCTCTCCTTCCTGCATACAACCTGTGTATCTGTTCAGAGTTCCAATCCGGGATACCGGATGCTATCTTACATGCATTCTCAGAATGGCCCCCAGGGTGCTCCGCAGTTGGTCCCTTGGGACAATCCGATCCACGAAGCCATGCTCCAGCAGGAATTCGGCCCTCTGAAAGCCCTCCGGAAGCTTCTGTCCAATGGTCTGTTCAATGACTCTTGGCCCCGCAAAGCCAATCAAGGCTCCCGGCTCCGCCAGTATAATGTCCCCTAACATGGCAAAGCTGGCAGTCACACCTCCTGTAGTGGGATCGGTAAGCACCGCCACATAGAGCAGCCCTGCTTCGCTATGCCTTGCCGCCGCCGCACTGACCTTCGCCATCTGCATCAAGGAGAATATCCCCTCCTGCATTCTGGCTCCGCCGGAGGCAGTGAACACAATGACCGGCTGCTGCTCCTTCGTTGCCCGTTCAAATAAGCGGGTCAGCTTCTCACCGATGGTGGTTCCCATACTCCCCATGAAGAAATAAGGGTCCATTACCCCCAGCATAACCGAGTTACCTTCAATCTTACCCAGTCCCGTTACCACCCCATCTGCCAGACCGGTCTGGGACCGGGTCTTCTCCAGCTTCCCCCGGTAGCCGGGAAAATCCAGAGGATCTCCGGTCGTCATTTCGGAATCAAATTCCTGAAATTCCCCTTCGTCTACCACAAGTGCAATCCGTTCCTTAGCGCGTAACTTAAAGTTGTAGCCGCATTCGTCACAACGATTATAATTCTTTAACAGCAGCTTTGTATAAATGACCTTTCCGCAGCCCGGACATTTTATCATAATGCCTTCGGGGACGTTGGGGCGCTCGTCTTCCGCCTGCATTCCTTCCATGTCCTGGGGTTTGGCCCGGTATATTTTTGAGGTTGCGTATTGCTTTGCCTTAAATGGATTTCTGTTCATAGATTATTCTATCCATGCTTTTTGCTGCATAAACCGCCAGGAAAATGCCAGCATGGACTCGGCCCCCCTCTATCTATATATTCTGCTTCTTTCATCCTTTTCCCTCAATTAGCCCCGTATGATAATGACCGGAGACGATTTCTTCCCTTTCCAAAAGCCCGTACTGATAGTCCACATTGGTCTGAATTCCGTCAATGACCAGCTCGGAGAGGGCACGCTTCATTCTCTGAAGGGCTTCCTCCCGATCCCTGCCGTATGCGATCACCTTCGCCAGCATGGAATCATAGCAGGAAGGCACCACATATCCGGAGTAAAGGGCACTGTCCACCCGCACGCCGAAGCCGCCGGGAAACAGCACATTCTCCACCCGCCCGGGGCAGGGCATAAAATTCCTGGCCGGATCCTCCGCATTGATTCTGCATTCCATGGCATGACCACGGAACTCAATATTTTCCTGGCGGTAGGGCATCTCCTGGCCGCAGGCAATCAGAAGCTGCGCCTTAATCATATCGATTCCGGTAACCATCTCCGTTACCGGATGCTCTACCTGTATGCGGGTATTCATTTCCATGAAATAATAATTCTCCTGGTTATCCAGCAGGAACTCTATGGTTCCCGCGTTGATATAGCCGGTAGCTCTGGCAGCCCTGACCGCCGCCTCCCCCATCCGCTCTCTCAACTCCGGGGTCATGATTGCGGAGGGTGATTCCTCCATCATCTTCTGATTTCTTCTCTGGACAGAGCAATCCCTCTCTCCCAGATGAACCACATTTCCATGGCTGTCCGCCAATATCTGAAACTCTATGTGCTTGGGATGAAGGATCAGCTTCTCGATATACACCTGATCGTCCCCGAAGGAGGCCTTTGCCTCTGCTTTCGCCGAGGTATATGCCCTTTCCAGATCTTCCGCGTCAAAGACGGCTCTCATTCCCTTGCCTCCGCCGCCGGCGGAAGCCTTAATCATCACCGGATAACCGATTTCTTCCGCCAGACGGAGGGCATCCTCTGCGGATGCCACCTCTCCCTCCGAACCCGGAACCACAGGTACGCCCGCTTTCTGCATGGTCTCCCTTGCCCTGGATTTATTCCCCAGCAGATCAATGGTATCTGCCTTGGGCCCGATAAAGGTTATATTGCAATCCTCGCACATTCTGGCAAAGGAGCTGTTCTCAGATAAAAAACCGAAGCCCGGATGAATGGCGGTGGCGCCGGTCAATACGGTGGCACTGATGATATTCTGCATATTGAGGTAGCTGTCCTTGGACTTTGCCGGGCCGATGCATACCGCTTCATCCGCCAGCATGACATGAAGAGCCTCCCGGTCCGCCTCGGAATAGACTGCCACCGTTTCAATTCCCATCTCCTTGCAGGCCCGGATGATTCTGACTGCAATCTCACCCCTGTTTGCTATTAAAATCTTCTTAAACATCATAATTCTCCTTGCTCGGAAGCCTTTCCCGGCTGAACTATAATTATTTTGAACCCTTTCCCGCTGTATCTACTCCCCAATCGCAAAGGTCAGAACTGCTTCCACAGCCACCTGGCCGTCTACATAGGCCGTTGCATTTCCCACGCCAAAGCTGCCCTTGCTTTTGGTAATCTCGACTTCCAGCGTCAACACATCGCCGGGCACTATCTGACGTTTGAATTTCACCCGGTCCATCCCTCCGAAGTACACCAGCCTTCCTTCATTTCCTGCCACTGTAAGCATACAGATCGCTCCGGCCTGGGCCAGGGCTTCCAGAATCAGCACGCCGGGCATAACCGCCTTGCCAGGGAAATGTCCCTGGAAAAAGGGTTCGTTCATTGTGACGCATTTTCTGCCCACCGCACGTTTTCCCGGCTCCAGCTCCTCCACACGATCTAATAATAAGAAGGGCGGACGATGGGGCAGGATTTTTTGTATCTCATCAATATTTAACATAATTCCTCCATCATACCTGATTACAGCTTTCCACTTACTATCCCGGAATTATTTTATCAGGAACAGCGGCTGTCCGAATTCCACCATCTCTTCGTTATCCGCCAGAACCTTGATAATTTCACCGTCATATTCACTCTCTATCTCGTTCAGCAGCTTCATTGCCTCTATAATGCAGAGTGTCTGCCCCTTCTTAACCACATCCCCTGCCTTTACAAAGGGCGGCTTATCCGGGGAGGGCTGGGCATAGAAGGTTCCCACCATGGGAGATACCTGCTTCTTATAGCTTGCATCCTCTCCCTTCTCTCCCTCTGTTTCAGACGGTGCAGCTGCCTCCATAGCAGTTACGGTATTGCCTGAACCGCCCGCCGGCAATACGGCGGGTGCCGAAGCATAGACTGCCAAGGGAGTGTTCATCGCCTGCGCGTAAGGTATATTTTGCCCGGAAGGTATGCTCACCGGCACAGGCATGGGTGCTTTCTCCATGCAAATGCACAATCCGTCTTCTTCTATCTCAAGTCTTGTTAAGTCTGTATTGTTCATTTCCTTCATCAGATTGATAATCGACTTATAATCCATTCTAATCCTCCATTCTGTCAACGCCTGCAAATTTACCTGCGAAACATCCCTACCGCTTTTTAAATACCAGAGTTGCATTATGGCCGCCGAAGCCCAGAGAATTAGACATCGTATAAGTCAGCTCGGCATTTCTCCCTGCCCCCGGTACATAATCCAGATCACATTCCTCGTCAGGAGCCTTCAGTCCGATGGTCGCAGGAATGAAGCTGTTTTCCATGGCTTTCATGCAGATCACGGCTTCCACCGCTCCCGCCGCTCCCAGCAGGTGCCCGATCATCGACTTGGTTGAGCTTACGGGAATCCGGTAAGCATCCTCACCCATCGCCAGCTTAATTGCCGCGGTTTCGATCCGGTCATTGGTGGGAGTGCTGGTGCCATGTGCATTAATATAGGAAACCTGTGCGGAGGTAATTCCGGCTTCTTCCATGGCCTGCTTCATCGCTTTGGCTCCGCCTTCCCCATCCGGCGACGGGGCGGTGATGTGATAGGCATCGCAAGTGGAACCGTAACCGACTACTTCCCCATAGATTTTGGCACCGCGCTTTTTGGCATGTTCATACTCCTCCAGCAGCAGGATACCTGCTCCTTCTCCTATGACAAAGCCGTCTCTCTCCTTGTCAAAGGGAATCGAGGCCCGCAGAGGATCATTGCTGTTGGAGAGCGCCGTCAGAGCGGAAAAACCTGCCACTCCCAAAGGAGTGATAGCACCCTCGGTGCCTCCGGCCAGAATAACATCCGAATAACCGTGTTTTATATTGCGAAAGGCCTCTCCTATACTGTGGCTTCCGGTTGCACAGGCGGTTACCACATTGATGCAGGTGCCTCTCGCACCGTATTGAATCGCCAGATTGCCTGCTGCCATATTAGTAATTGTCATAGGGATGAACAGCGGATTGATCCGCTTAGGGCCCTTCTCCAGCAGATTCTTCGTTTCCTTCTCAATCAGTCCGATGCTTCCGATGCCGGAACCGACGGCCACTCCAAAACGATCCCTGTCAATGCTGTCCAGGTCTATCCCGGAATCCTCGATGGCTTCCTTTGCCGCCGCCACCGCAAATTGAGAGAAGCGGTCCATGCGTCTCGCATCCTTTGCATCCATGTAATTCTTAGGTTCAAAATCCTTCACCTGAGCCGCCAGCTTTACCTGGAAGCCTTCCGTATCAAAGGTTTTAATAAAATCAATGCCGCACACTCCGGCCTGTATATTCCGGAAAAATTCCTCCACACTATTTCCGATGGGAGTAATGGCACCCATTCCTGTAACAACGACTCTGCGATTCATATTTTCCTCCATATGGCAGCTTATGCCATCTCAAAATCACTTTCGTTCCTGCTTCATAACCTGCACCGCCGCAGCGTTACATCACAAGTCCTCCGTCCACCTGAAGCACCTGGCCCGTAATATAATTTGCCGCCTCGGAAGCCAGGAAGCTGACCGCTCCTGCAACCTCCCCCGCGGCACCATAACGCTTCAGCGGAATATTGGCTACCGTGGCTTCCTTGATTCTGTCTGACAGCTTCTCCGTCATGTCGGTCTCAATAAAACCGGGTGCTACCGCGTTCACCGTGATATTCCGGGATGCCAGTTCCCTGGCCGCCGCCTTCGTCATACCGATGACACCGGCCTTGGACGCGGCGTAATTTGCCTGCCCTGCGTTGCCGGTGAGCCCCACCACGGAGGATATATTAATAATCTTCCCGCTTTTCTGCTTCAGCATAACGGTAGCCGCATGCTTTGTGCATAAAAAGCTGCCTTTTAAGTTAATATCTATCACACTGTCAAAATCCTGTTCCGACATGCGCATCAGTAAATTGTCCTTGGTAATACCGGCATTGTTCACCAGGATATCCACTCTTCCGTACTGTCTCACTGCCTCTTCCATCAGCTTCCTGGCTTCCGAATCCTTACTGACATCCGCCTGCACCGCGATTGCTTCACCGCCTGCATTTCTTATGGTATCCAGCAGTTCCTCCACCTGAGCGGCACTGCTGCGGTAATTTACTACCACCTTGGAGCCGTATCCGGCAAATTGCAGAGCGATGGCTCTCCCAATTCCCCTTCCCGCTCCGGTTATTACAGCAACCTTTCCTTTCAGCATTCTATCTGCTTCCTTTCTATCTTCCTGCCTGCAATGCCCCGGCAGTGCGTTCCAGGGATGCGATATCCTCCACATTGTGGATCACAAGTCCCCTGTCAATTTTCTTCACAAATCCGGATAAGGTTTTACCCGGCCCTATTTCCACAAACTCCGTTATCCCGTCGGCAATCATCCTGCGGATGCTCTGTTCCCAGAGCACGCTGCTCATCACCTGACGGTAAAGCAAATCCTTCACCTGACTGGTAACACTGATATAGTCTGCAGTCACATTACAGATAACCGGTACGTCCAGCTCTCCAAGAACCATGGGTTCCAGCTCCTGCTTCAGACGATCTGCCGCAGGCGCAAGCATGGAGGTATGGAAGGGGGCGCTGACCGCAAGCTCTATCGTTTTCATAGCTCCCTTTTCCTTCGCCAGCCGGGCCGCTTCCTCTACCGCCCGGTTCTCGCCTCCGATGACAATCTGCCCCGGACAATTATAATTTGCAGGCTGTACCGTTCCAAAGGCGGAAGCCTCATTACAGGCTTCTCTTACCTTCTCCCCGGACAGGTTTAATATGGCGCACATCTTGCCGATTCCCGCAGGAACCGCCTCCTGCATAAAACGTCCCCGCTTCCTTACCAGCTCTGCCGCCTGGGACAGGGTGAACACACCGCTGGCCGTCAGAGCAGAATATTCTCCAAGACTTAATCCGGCAACCAGGTCCGGCACAATTCCCAGCTCCTCTGCCGCCCGAAAAGCCGCCACGGACATGGTTACAATGGCAGGCTGTGTATTCTCCGTAAGGTCCAGTTCCTCTTTCCTTCCTTCAAACACCAGCTGTGCTATATCATAACCCAGGCTCTCTCCTGCTTCCTCGAAGGCCTGCCTGCAGACCGGGTATGCCTCGTAGAGCTCTTTTCCCATGCCGATGTACTGCGCTCCCTGACCGGCAAATAAAAATGCTGTCTTTCCCATCTCTCTCTCCGTTTCAGCTCTTACTTTACTTCCACCACTCAAAGCCCAGCAGCTTCTGTGCCTCTGCAAACATTTCTGTAATGATATCCTTACAGCTCTGTTCCTTATTCACAAGAGCGGCAATCTGGCCTGCCATGACGCTGCCGTATTCCATATCTCCCTGCACCACCGCCTTAGCCAGAGCTCCTGTTCCAAGCTGCTCCAGCTCCTGTACCGTGGCACCGGCAGCCTCCAGCTCCGCAAATCTGCGGCTCAGCTTATTCTTCAGTATTCTGACCGGATGTCCGGTGGGCCGCCCGGTAACCGCGGTATCGATATCCTTCGCCCCCAGAATCTTCTTCTTATAATTAGGATGGACCGTACACTCATAAGCCGTCAGAAAGCGGGTTCCTACCTGAATTGCCTCCGCTCCCAGCATAAAGGCGGCTGCGATTCCTCTTCCGTCGGCAATTCCTCCGGCAGCAATGACCGGAACCTCTACCGCATCCACCACCTGGGGTACCAGAACCATGGTCGTGAGCTCCCCTACATGACCGCCGGCCTCCGTACCTTCTACGATCACCGCATCCGCTCCGCTGCGTACCATGCGTTTTGCTATGGCAACGGAGGGAACTACGGGGATCACCTTGATATCATGTGATTTCCACATCTCCATGTACTTGCCGGGGGCTCCCGCTCCGGTGGTAACTACCTTAACTCCTTCTTCGCATACCATTCTTGCCATGTCATCCGCAAATTCGCTCAGCAGCATGATATTCACGCCGAAGGGCTTCTTCGTCAGTTCTTTTGCTTTTCTGACCTCCGTTCGGATCAACTCTGCCGGTGCCGTGCCTCCGGCTATAATGCCCAGGCCTCCGGCTTCCGACACCGCGGATGCAAGTGAGGCATCGGATATTCTGGCCATTGCACCTTGAAAAATCGGGTATTCTATATTCAGTAAATCGCAAACTCCAGACTGTAACCTCATTATTTAACCTCCATGACGGCATCTGTGCCATCTCACGCTTAAAGGAACCCGAAACAGTTATTCTGCCCCGCTTCTGTTGGTAAGATATTTCTCAATATCTCCGATGGTTGCGATATTCTCCGTATCTTCGGTAGGGATCTCAATGCCGAACTCTTCCTCCAGGGACATAATAATCTGGAATAAATCCAGAGAATCCGCATTCAGATCCTCCTTCAGGGAAGTCTCTGATGTAAGCTCTGTTGCATCCACTCCTAATTGCTCTGCTACTACCTCTTTAATTTTGTTAAAATCCATGATCTTATTCATCCTCCTGACTGACGGAGGACTTCCTCCTTTTCATTTTTATATTTTTATTTTTGTTTTGGAAAGGAATGCTTTGTCAGCTCCATTCCACTAACAGAGCTCCGCTGGTCATTCCTCCGCCAAAGCCTATTAACAATATCTTATCTCCGCTTTCCAGCAGCCCCTTGCGTGCCATTTCATCCAATGCTATCCCGATGGACGCGGCAGAGGTATTGCCATAGCGGTCCAGGTTCCGGTAGAACTTCCCGTCCGGTATACCGCTGGATCTGGCTGCCTGTTCAATAATACGGTTATTGGCCTGATGAGTTACAATATATTTGATCTCCTCCTCCGGCACCCGGGTCCGGGACAGCACGGTACGGATATGCTCCGTGATGCTTCTGACCGCAAATTTAAAAACCTCCTGCCCCTTCATGGTTATTACCTGAGGCGATGTGTCCGCCTGCTCCAGCCCCGGCTTCTTCAGCGGCAGGGCAGGAAGCCTGAGATAATCCTGCTTGCTCCCGTCGCTCAGGAGATGGATCCCGGATATCCCTCCGCCGGTATCGGAGGCCTGCAGCACCACTGCCCCCGCCCCGTCTCCAAATAGAACACAGGTAGAACGGTCCGTAAAATCCAATGTCTTTGACAGGGTTTCTGCCCCGATCACCAGAATATTACCAAACATACCGCTTTCAATAAAGGATGCCCCGCAAGCCATCCCATAAACCAGTCCGCTGCAGGCAGCCGACAGGTCAAAGGCGGCTGCCCTCCCTGCCCCCAGGCCTTCCTGAACCATACAGGCCACGGAAGGCATAAAGGAATCCGGTGTTATGGTAGCACAGATAATCAGATCCAGCTCTCCGGCGTCCAATCCGGCATTCTGTAATGCCCTTTTCGCCGCCTCACAGGCCAGATCCGAGGTGTTCTCCCCGGTGGATATCCTCCGCTCTCTGATTCCTGTCCGTGATACAATCCATTCGTCACTGGTCTCCACCAGCAATGCCATATCATCGTTGGTTACTCTGTTCTCCGGAACATAGCTGCCTGTACCGGCAATCACCGCACGCTTCATTCTAAATCCTCCTTAGAGCAATCCATACCGCTGCCCCCTTCCAGATCATTAAAATAATAACCCTCCATCCTGCCACAACCTGCGAATTTGGGCGGCAGCACACTAACTCTTCTCTATGCTTTGGCACGGTAGATATCCTTTAAATGCCGGTTCAGCTTATTCAAGGCTATCAGCAGCACTTCCTCTTCCTTTGGGGTAAAATCAGACATAATTGCCTTCACCATGTCAATATGAAACTTCTCATGAATCCGGTATGCCAGCTTCCCCCTTTTGGTTAGGCTCACATTCACAATTCTCCGGTCAGAGGCGCTTCGATTGCGCTCCACATACCCCTTTCGGATCAGCTTATCCACCGCAGTGGTCAGGGTACCCATGGTAATCTCCAGCTCCAGGGCGATCTCCGACATGGTTTTCGAGCCGTACATTCCCACCGCTTCAATGGTGTGAATTTCTGTAATTGATAAATCGCTGAAGGCTCCCTGCCGGATGGAATATTCCTCGATACGGATTATGTCGTCATAAACCTCCACCAGCGTCTTATTGATTTCCATCAGTTTCTCATTCATGTGCCCTTCTCCTTAACCCGGCATATTTCCCAGACCCGGCCGCTTTCGGCCCTTTGACAAAGTCCGTCCGATCTGCCGATCAATGCCCCTTTGCAAAATACTTTGTGATACAAATATTTTGATAATCAAAATATAAATGAAAAACGGCTTTTTGTCAAGAAATTTTTTCATCCATCCATACCGGCCAAGAAAACAGCCCTGTCCAGGCGAAGGCTATACAATACCGCCGGACAGGGCTTATCTCTTTCATTCTCTATAATTCAAACAACAGCTCCCCATAGGTAGGAACCGGCCACAAATCCTTCTCAACCAGCACTTCCATGGCATCAATGGGAGCTCTCAGCTCAGCCATGGCAGGAAATACATAGTTCCTGAAAAATACTGCCTGTGCCTCCACTCCCGAAAGCGCATTGGCTTCTGCCGTCACCTGCTCCAGCTTCTTCACTGCCGCCTGCGTCTGAACCAGCAGTCGGGATATCTCCTTCAGAAGCTCGGTCTGAACCGAAATATCCGCCTCCGGCACCGCAGACCGGATGGAATTAATGGAAGCTGCCAGCTTCCCGGTATAAGTAATTACTGCCGGAATATACTTCACCTTAACCATGGACACCATAGTCTTAGCCTCGATATTAATAGCCTTCCCATAGGAGCCGTATAAAACCTCCGCACGGGAATGGAGCTCCGTCTCTGAGAACACATGATGCTTTTCAAATAACCGGAACGCCTTCTCTGTTACCAGGGCAGGAATTGCTTCCACCATGGATTTAATATTGGGAAGACCTCTTCTTTCCGCCTCCTCCACCCACGCCGGGGCATATCCGTTCCCATTGAAGATAATTCTCTGATGCTCCGTTAAGGTCTTCTTAATCAGATCATGGACTGCAATGTCAAAATCCTCGGCCTTCTCCAGCTCATCCGCCATATCTCCCAGCACATCCGCTACGATGGTATTCAGCACGGTATTCGCCATCCCTACGGACATGGAGGACGCCACCATACGGAATTCAAATTTATTGCCGGTAAAGGCAAAGGGTGAGGTGCGGTTACGGTCCGTCGCATCCTTCTTTAATTCAGGAATGGCATGTGCCCCCACGTTCAGTCTGCCGCCGTCCTTACTGCTCCTGGCTTCTCCCGTTTCGATCAGCTGGGCAATCACATCCTCCAGCTGGGTTCCCAGGAATACGGAAATAATAGCAGGAGGCGCCTCATGAGCTCCCAGTCTGTGATCATTGCCGGGGTTCGACGCGGACACGCGAAGCAGATCCGCGTGTAAATCCACCGCCTTCAGCACGGCTGAAAGCATCAGCAGGAACTGTATATTATCATGGGGTGTTTTGCCCGGATCCAGGAGGTTCTTGCCGGTATCCGTAACCATGGACCAGTTATTGTGCTTACCGGAGCCATTCACACCTGCAAAGGGCTTCTCATGAAGCAGACAGGACAGACCATGGCGGTTCGCCACCTTCTTCATGCATTCCATAATCAGCTGGTTATGATCTGTTGCGATATTGGCGGTGGCATAGATGGGGGCCAGCTCATGCTGTGCCGGGGCCGTCTCATTGTGCTGGGTCTTGGCCGTAACCCCCATCTTCCACAGCTCAATATTCAGCTCTTTCATATAGGAAGCCACTCTCTCCTTGATACTGCAGAAATAATGATCATCCAACTCCTGTCCCTTCGGAGGCATTGCACCGAACAGGGTCCGTCCGGTAAAGATCAGGTCATCCCTCATTAAGTATTTCATCTTATCCACCAGAAAATATTCCTGCTCCGGCCCCACCGACGGAGTGACCTTCCTCACATTGTCGTGACCAAACAGCTTTAGAACACGAACCGCCTGAACACTCAAGGCTTCCATGGAACGCAGCAGCGGTGTCTTAACATCCAGGGCCTCTCCCGTATAGGAGCAGAAGGCCGTAGGGATGCAAAGGGTAACTCCCGCCGCATCCTCTCTTAAAAAGGCCGGCGAAGTGCAATCCCATGCCGTATAACCCCTTGCCTCAAAGGTCGCTCTTAGTCCTCCGGAAGGAAAGGAGGAAGCATCCGGCTCTCCCTTAATCAGTTCTTTGCCGGAGAATTCCATAATAATCTTACCGTCCTGGGTGGGACTGATAAAGGAATCGTGTTTCTCCGCGGTAATCCCGGTGAGCGGCTGGAACCAGTGAGTATAATGCGTCGCCCCCCTCTCAATTGCCCAATCCTTCATCGCATTGGCTACCACCTCCGCTATATTGGGGTCAAGATCCTCATCATTCTCGATGGTTTTCCTCAAAGCCGCATAAGTTTTCTTCGGCAGACGCTCCACCATCGTCGCTTCATTAAACACATCTGTTCCAAAAATCTCCGTCAATTTCTCCGACATACCCTATTCTCTCCTCTCGTGGAGACAAAAAAATGCCCTCAAAAACAACGACAAGTGGTAACCCACTTGTCTTGTGTTAAATGAGAACACCCTCGTTCCAACTTAATTATATATAGTATATACCACATTGCAGCTAAAATGAAAAGTATTTATTTTTAACTTTTTAAAGTTTATTGCAAATGACGGAAAGTATTCCCCAATACGAAACCAAATATACGAAATGAATAAAGGTGCCTGACACCTATACTATATCTATTCCAGATACCATTCATCCTTCGAGGGAGTCTCGTCCTCCGAGAGCTCCTCCGGCTTAGGCATGTACTTTTTCAACACACGTTCCATCAGCAGGGAATTCAAAAAGGTTACGGCAGCAGGTACAACAAAGACCAGAATCGGAATCAGGAAAACTCCCAAGATTCCGGCAGCCGTAATAACGATCATCACTACCGTAGAGGGAAGGTGCCGGATGGACATGAATGCTCCCGCCTTCACCAGCTGCTTCACTGTCATGTCGAACCTTGACAGCACAGGAAATACATAGACTGCAAAGGCAACCAACAGGAAGGTAATTGCTACAAAAATGCCGAATAAAATGGATCCAGCTGTACCGGTGCTCATATTGGCGTATCCCCAGATCAGATCGAAGCCTAAGATCACAAAGGCTATGGTAAGTACAACACCTATGATCGCGGCCCGTTTAAAATTCAGCTTAAAGGATTTGAAGAACTCCCGCGTCAGATATCCGCGTTCTCTCCGGATTACCTTGACTGTCGTATAATACAATGCCGTATTAGCCGGCCCGATGGTGATCAGCGGAATACACACCAGAGCCCACACAAGGCTCAAAAATATAACATCACATATCTTCGCCAACGCGGTAAAGAAAGGATTGTCCATATTAAAAAGATTACCCATTACCAACACCTGTACCTTTCACTTTTTTAAGCGTAATAATTCCTTTCTATTTTAGCACAATTGCGGTTATTAAGAAAGTAAAATAATTATAAACATCAGGACAACCGATGTAAGAACAGACCGCTGCGCAGCTTCGGCTCAAACCAGGTGGATTTGGGCGGCATCAGCTTGCCCGCATCGGACACCTCAAAAAGCTCCTCAATGGAAGTGGGGTACAGGGAGAATGCCACCGTCATATCCTCTGCCACACGGCGTTCCAGCTCCTTCAATCCCCGGATTCCGCCGATAAAGTCAATCCGCTTATCCACCCTCGGATCCTCGATTCCAAGAACCGGCTGAAGCAGGTAATCCTGGAGCAGGGACACATCCAGGGAGGCAACCGGATCCTGAATCGCCGTCAAATGCTCTTTTGCCGTCAGACGATACCAGCCATCCTGCAGATACATTCCAAAATCAGCCTTTTTCTCCGGGGCAAAGGGAACCGCCCCCAGATATTCCACCTTAAAATTCTCTCCTGCTCTGCCAAGGAACTCCTCCCTGGACAGCCCCGCCAGATCCTTCACCGCACGGTAATAGGGCAGTATCATCAGCTGGTCATGGGGAAAGAGCACGGACAGAAAATAATTGAATTCCTCTTCTCCCGTATAACCGGGGTTCTCCTCTCTTCTCTTCAAGCCGACCTTAACGGCAGACGCGGCACGATGGTGACCGTCCGCAATGTAGATGCTGCCCATCTCCGAAAAGGCTTCCCTGACGGCATGAATCTCCTGCTCACCGTCCAGGCGCCATACATTATGGCTTATTCCATCCGGCGATACAAAGCAGTACAGCGGCTCCTGCTGTTTCGCCTTCTCCACAATGCGGTTGATTACCTGGTGGGCGCGATAGGCAAGGAAGATGGGCCCTGTCTGCATATTGCAGGTGTCAACATGACGGATCCGGTCAAGCTCCTTATCCGCCCTTGTGTTCTCATGCTTCTTAATTACATTGGACAAATAATCCTCAATAGAGGCACAGGCCACCAGGCCCGTCTGGGAGCGGCCCTTCATGATCAGCTCATAGATATAGTAGCATTCCTTCTCCTCCCGCTTGAAAATCCCTTCTTCCAGCATTTGATTCAAAAGCTCCCCGGCCTTTTCATAGACCCTGGCGTCATAGATATCCACCTCATCCGGAAAATTAGTCTCCGGCCGGTCAACCCGAAGAAAGGACAAAGGCTCCCGGATAATTTCCTGCTTTGCTTCACTGCGGTTATAGACATCATAGGGCAGGGCTGCTACCCGGTGGGCCACCTTTTCCTCCGGCCTTATACATAGAAACGGTTTTATTACTGCCATATTCAACTCCCCCATCTTTTCGTTTTTTATATAAACTCAGACTGCTATCATCCCTGAGCTACACTTCCTCCACAATTTCCTTCAGCTTCCTGCTGAGGCCATGTACCTCGGATACAGAAGCATTGATATAATCGATCTTGGTGTTCTCATCCTCTATGATGGACAATATCTCCTGAGTGGAAGCTGCGTTCTCCTCCGAGATGCTTGCCACATTAGTAACCTGCTCCTGTACGGAGATAAAGTTATTGGCGGCAACCGCAATTTCATTCATGCTCTTGGATAGATCCGTATTGGTTTCCTGATAGGAAGCCAGAATATCCGCCAAATAAGCGGAAACCTCGCTGATAATCCGGATCCCTTCATGGGCTGCCGCCTTTCCTTCCTCGGACATCCGGGAGGCCGCCTGCGATTTCTCAAATATCATGGCTGTAACTTGATTAATATCCTCTACAATCTTCCTGCTCTGCTGCGACAGAGTACGAATGCTGTCCGCAACAACGGCAAAGCCCTTGCCCTGCTCTCCTGCCCTGGCCGATTCAATGGATGCGTTAAGGGCCAGCAGGTTTGTCTGTTCCGCAATGGTTTTGATGCTAACCAGAAGCTGGTTGATCTGCTCCAGGCTGATTTCCAGATCACTCACCGTAGTAACCGTGTTTTCGATGGCTGAATTTACCGTATCCATACGGTCGGTCACCTCATTCATCTTGATCCAGCCGTCCTCCACCATTACGCTCATCCGGTTCGATTTCTCAACAACGCCTCTGGAAATGTCAATGGTCTGGTTCACAACCTCCAGGGAGTGACTCATGGTCTCGTTGATACGGTATACGCTGGTGGCTTCCTCCTGGATCGCCATAGCCATCTGCTGTACGGAATCCAGAATCCCCTTGCTTGCAGAATGAATCCCTTCCAGCTGGGTATCCACCTCTCCGATGTTGTGATCCAGAGTATTGGTTCCCTCCTCCACCATCTTCAGAGTAGTTTCCAGCTTTTGAAGCAGCTTCTGCGCCTGCGCTCCCTGATCCTCTGCCACCTGTATCAGATCATTTCCCCATTTTGTCAGAAAATACAGCAATACATGAAGTCCTACCATCAGGGTAAAGACCTTCAGAAAGCCGCTTATTTCATACTCCGTCCCCATTAATCCCTTCGGAGTAATAATGTAAATAACCACCATTCCAATATCTACGATGACGGCATAAATGAGAATCAGGTTTTTACGGAAATAAAGAGTTATCATTGCCGTCGTAATAATAAGCATATAGTGCTTGTTTATTGTAAATATATCCAGTATGAACAGCGCAAGCACCACAATTGCCGGTAAAAGCGCATAAATTAAAGCCTTGATATTCTGATTTATATTAAGAAAATAATTGATTACCGCCACGGCAACCACAAAAGCTCCAGCAGCAAGGGGTGCGATGCTTTCGGCCAATCCTCGATTCATCACCACCTGGGAACAGATCAGAAGTACAATTGATATTGTTACCAGCACATTGATCCTATCCACTCTTTTCAAGTTGTAAGCATTCTGTTTCTCCATAGTATTCTCCATTCTAACAAATATGCAGTGTAAATGATACTCCTCTATAAATCCAACTGCATTTATACCGGTATTCTTTTGTAACAGTTCAGACAGGGGCAGGGAAGAGGACAAGGGGTTCCCGTAATGCACTGTATGGAAGAGATATGATTGGATTTGTACGGCACAGACGAACATGTATGTACGGTGGTGCCGTACAAATCCAGTCATGTGTCTTCCATCCTGTGTGTGAGGGAACCCCTTGTCCTCTTCCCTGCCCCTGTCTGAACTGTTACATTCTTTTGTCTGCGGTAAAACGCCAACCGGGACATGAGCAATATGTAAATAATCCCATATTGCCCATGTCCCATCAAAACGGCATATGATATACCATTCATTTATTTATTTTATAATACGAACCTTAAGCACTCCGTTGATCTTTGACAGCTTCTCTGCAACCTCGCTGTTATCGGAGGATTCTACATCCAGCACCGTATAGGCATAATCGCCGCGGCTCTTATTCATCATATCGGTAATATTGATGTTCACCGCTGAGAAAGCGCCGGTAAACTGAGTCAGCATGTTTGGTATATTCCTGTGGCAGATGGCAACGCGGCCTGCGGTAGTGCAGATGCCTGCATCGCAGTTGGGGTAATTCACAGAGTTCTTGATATTACCGTTCTCCATGAAATCCTTAAGCTGCTTCACAGCCATTACAGCACAATTATCCTCCGATTCCTCGGTAGAAGCGCCCAGATGGGGAATTGCAATTACCCCTTCCATTCCGGCGGTCTTCTCATTGGGGAAGTCGGTCACGTACCGTGCTACCTTTCCGGATTTCAAGGCGATCTCCACATCCGCGTCATTTACCAGGAGATCTCTGGCAAAGTTAAGGAGGATCACCCCATCCTTCATCTTACTGATGGAATCCGTGTTAATCATCTGCTTTGTATTCACGCTGGGATCCGTATCTTCGATCAACGGTGTGTGAACCGTGATGTAATCGCATTCTCTATAAATATCGTCTCTGGATTTCACATGAACAACTTCCCTGGAGAGATTCCATGCGCTGTCAACGGAAATAAACGGGTCATAGCCATATACCTTCATCCCAAGACGGTTGGCGGCATTGGCTACCAGGACACCGATAGCTCCAAGGCCGATTACGCCCAGCTTCTTCCCCTGGATTTCCTTTCCCGCAAACTTCGCCTTCTCCTTCTCAACCAGCTTGGCAACCCCAGGCTCCCCCTTCACTGACTGAACCCAGTTCACCCCGCCGATAATGTCACGGGACGCCAGCATAAGACCCGCGATTACAAGCTCCTTTACTCCGTTGGCATTGGCTCCCGGAGTGTTGAATACCACGATACCCTCCTCGGCACATTTATCCAGGGGGATATTATTTACTCCGGCACCCGCCCTGGCAATCGCCTTCAGATTATTGCCAAACTCCATCTCGTGCATTGACGCGCTGCGAACCAGAATCACATCCGCGTCGTTTCTGTCCTCTACCTTTTCATATTGCTCTGTAAATATATTCAGGCCTATCTCGGCGATAGGATTAAGACAATTATATTTCATATCCTGCTCTCCAATCCGCACCGGCCTGGGCCGGCACCCTATATTCTATTCTGATGACGGACTAATCCGATTAAGCATCCGCGGCCTGCGTCCGCACATTCATGCCGCGTTTATCATAATGGTTATGCCTGGGTATTCTCCGCCTCGAACTGCTTCATAAACTCAACCAGCTTCTCCACACCCTCGATGGGCATTGCATTGTAGATGCTGGCCCTCATTCCGCCCACGGTTCTGTGGCCCTTGAGATTCTCAAAGCCCGCGGCCTTCGCTTCCTTGACAAACTTGGCATCCAGCTCCTCATTGCCGGTAACAAAGGGCACATTCATCAGAGAACGGTCTTCCTTCACCACCGTACCCTTGAACATACTGCTCTGATCCAGGAAATCGTAGAGTATCGCCGCCTTCTTCTCGTTATACTCCTTCATGGCTTCCAGGCCGCCCCTGTTCTTAATCCACTTGAATACCTTCCCGCAGATATAGATGCCATAAGCCGGAGGGGTATTATATAAGGATTTCTCATCGGCATGAATCTTGTATTTCATCATGGTGGGAGTGCCGGGCAGGGTATCCTCCGTAATCAGATCCTCGCGTATGATCACAATAACCACACCCGCGGGGCCGATATTCTTCTGTACACCGCCGTAGATCACGCCGTACTTGGTAACATCCACCGGCTCGGATAAGAAGCAGGAGGATACATCCGCTACCAGGGTCTTGCCCTTGGTGTTGGGAAGCTTCTTAAATTTGGTGCCGTAGATGGTATTATTCTCACATATGTACACATAGTCCGCATTCTCAGAAATCGGAAGATCGGAGCAATCCGGAATATAGGAAAAGGTCTTATCCGCCGAGGAGGCAATGGCATTGGCCTGCCCGTAGATTTTTGCTTCCTGGTATGCTTTCTTCGCCCACTGTCCGGTAACAATGTAGTCTGCCACCTTATTCTTCATCAGGTTCATGGGTATCATGGCAAACTGTAAGGATGCCCCGCCCTGCAGGAAAAGTACTTTATAATTATCCGGAATGTTCATCAGTTCTCTCAAATCCTTCTCAGCTTCCTGGATAATTGCCTCATAAGCCTTTGATCTGTGGCTCATCTCCATTACCGACATTCCCGAGCCCTTGTAATCCAGCATCTCTTCCGCTGCTTCCTTGAGCACTTCTACCGGCAGCATAGCCGGCCCTGCTGAAAAATTATAAATTCTTCCCACTCTTTCATCCTCCTTAAAGCTTACATTTATTTTTTGATTTGAGCTATTTTAGATCCGAAACAGATTTCGATAGTTTACAACTTTAGCTTAATAAAGTATTAAGCTTATTATAAAACCCTGTTATTTTTTTGTCAATTGTTTTATGGTAATAATAAATATTAGGCCACCTAATAAAGTCAGAGGGGCGCCATTCCTGCGCCGTTCATCCTGGTTGCAGGAACATGCGCCCCTCACTTTCTCTCTAACAAACCATCCCTACTTCCGATTCTTCAGATCCTCATCCGTAAATACATCCTCAATCGCCGCCCCCGGCGCTACCATGGGCCATACCTTATCATCACTGTCGATGATACACTCCACCAGCACCGGCTCATTCAGCTCCAGCACTTCCTTCAGAACAGCCTCAACCTCTTCCTTCTTCGTGATCCGGTAGGCCTTGGCTCCCATGGCTTCCGCCAGCTTGACAAAATCCACCTTGTCACTGAGATTCGTATTGGAATATCTCTGACCGTAGAACAGATCCTGCCATTGACGCACCATTCCCAATACCTTATTATTAAGTACAACCTGAATAATCGGTATATCATAACGGGTTGCCGTAGCCAGCTCGTTCATATTCATGCGGAAGCAGCCGTCTCCTGCAATATTGATTACCTTTTTATCCGGCACTCCCACCTTGGCTCCGATGCTGGCACCCAGACCATAGCCCATGGTTCCCAGACCGCCGGAGGTGAGGAAGGTTCTGAGGCGTGTAAATTTGAAGTACTGCGCCGCCCACATCTGGTGCTGGCCTACCTCCGTGGCAATGACCGCATCGCCCCCCGTCAGCTCATATAATTTCTCCACAACATAGGGTCCGGTCAGGCCCTGGGGATTATACTTTAACGGGAACTTCTTCTGCAGCTCTGCAATATGCTCCAGCCATTCCTTATGATTCTGCTGTGTCAGCCTGGCGTTCAGAATCCGGAGCACCTCTCTGATGTCACCCACAACACTATGATAGGTAGGAACATTTTTATTAATCTCCGCGGGGTCAATATCAATATGCAGGATTTTAGCATTCTTAGCAAACCGTTTGGCATTGCCCGTCACTCGGTCTGAGAACCTGGCCCCGATGGCAATCAGCAGATCACATTCTGTCACGCCCAGATTGGCGGTTTTCGTTCCGTGCATGCCGATCATGCCCGTATAGCGGGAATCCGTACCGTCGAAGGCACCCTTTCCCATGAGGGTATCCGTAACAGGCGCATCCACCTTATCCACGAATTCCTTCACCTCATCATAGGCTTCGGAAATTACCGCTCCGCCTCCTACAAAGACAAAGGGCTTTTTGGAGCTTTGGATCATCTCCAGGGCATTGGCCAGATCCTCTTCCGTAATCTCATCCGTCTTCCTTAGAACCGGCTCCGGATCCTTCTGGTTGTATTCCGCCTTCTCCGAGGTCACATCCTTGGTGATGTCCACCAGCACCGGGCCGGGTCTTCCGGTTTTCGCAATCGTAAATGCCTTGCGGATGGTGTCCGCCAGATTGGTAACATCCTTTACAATATAATTATGCTTTGTGATGGGCATGGTAATACCGGCAATATCAATTTCCTGGAAAGAATCCCTTCCCAGAAGGTTGACGGCCACATTAGCCGTAATTGCAACCATCGGTATACTGTCCATATAGGCCGTTGCAATTCCTGTGACCAGATTCGTCGAACCGGGCCCGGAGGTGGCAAAACAGACGCCAACCTTACCGGTGGCTCTCGCATAACCGTCCGCCGCATGGGCGGCTCCCTGTTCATGAGAGGTAAGAATATGCCTGACCTCATGGCTATGCTTATATAATTCATCGTAAATATTTAATATCGTACCGCCGGGATATCCGAACACGGTATCAACACCCTGTTCCTTCAAACATTCGATAACGATTTGTGCACCTGTTAATTCCATAGCTTCCTCCGTTCCGCCAGCCGGCGGCAATGAAGCGAAGCCGCCTTCGGCAATTCAATTATTATATACTGCTCAATGTTTTTTCGCCGCACCATTCTTCCCCGGTATCTCAAGAATCGCTCCGCGATTGCCGCTGGTTACCATCTCCACATAACGGGCGAGATATCCTGTTGTTATCTTAGGCTCCCTCGGCTGCCATGCGGCTCTTCTTGCCTCCAGCTCTTCCTCCGATATTCTGAAGTTCAGGGAGTTGGCATTAATATCAATGTCAATGATATCCCCCTCTTCCACAAGGGCAATATTGCCTCCTACCGCCGCTTCCGGAGATACATGCCCGATGCAGGCTCCTCTGGATGCGCCGGAAAAACGACCGTCCGTAATCAATGCCACGCTGGAACCCATGCCCATGCCCATGATTGCACTGGTAGGACCCAGCATCTCCCGCATACCCGGTCCGCCCTTGGGACCCTCGTAGCGGATGACCACCACATCTCCGGCAACGATTTTTCCTCCCTTGATGGCATCAATGGCATCCTCTTCACAATCAAATACTCTGGCCGGACCGCTATGCTTTAACATCTCCGGAGCAACCGCCGAACGCTTTACCACGCCGGAATCCGGAGCCAGATTCCCCTTCAGAACTGCAATTCCGCCGACCTCGCTGTAAGGATTATCAATGGGGCGGATCACCTCCGGGTCAAGATTTTTGCAGGATGCTATGTTCTCTCCCACCGTCCTGCCTGTTACGGTAATCAGGTCGGTATAAAGGAGTCCCTTCTTATTTAATTCATTCATTACCGCATAGACACCGCCGGCCTCATTCAGGTCTTCCATATAGGTATGGCCCGCCGGAGCCAGGTGACACAGATTTGGTGTTCTGGCGCTCACTTCATTGGCTATGTCAATGTTCAGTTCAAAGCCGGCTTCATGAGCAATTGCCGGCAGATGCAGCATGGTGTTGGTAGAGCAGCCAAGAGCCATATCAACCGTCAGCGCATTCATGAATGCCTTCTCCGTCATAATATCCCTGGGCTTAATGTCCTTCTCCAGCAATTCCATAATCTTCATGCCCGCATGTTTTGCCAGGCGGATTCGCTCAGAGTACACGGCGGGGATCGTTCCGTTCCCCTTCAGTCCCATTCCGATTACTTCCGTAAGGCAGTTCATGGAATTGGCGGTATACATGCCGGAACAGGAACCGCAGGTGGCACATGCCTTGTTCTCATACTCCTCCACCTCTTCCTCCGTCATGGTTCCCGCACTGTATGCGCCCACCGCTTCAAACAGGGAGGAAAGGCTGGTCTTGTTTCCCTTCACCCGGCCCGCCAGCATGGGACCGCCGCTGACAAATATGGTGGGGATATTCACTCTGGCTGCCGCCATCAAAAGTCCGGGGACATTCTTATCACAATTTGGCACCATAACCAGGGCGTCAAATTGATGGGCCATTGCCATCGCTTCGGTGGAATCGGCAATCAGATCCCTGGTTACCAGGGAATACTTCATTCCCTGGTGCCCCATGGCGATACCGTCACATACAGCGATTGCAGGGAATACAATCGGTGTTCCTCCGGCCATTGCCACGCCGAGCCGGACGGCGTCTACGATTTTATCCAGGTTCATATGACCGGGAACAATTTCATTATAAGAGCTCACGATACCGATCAGCGGCTTTCTCAGCTCCTCCCTGGTCATGCCCAGGGCATTAAACAATGACCGGTGGGGTGCCTGTGCCATTCCTGTTTTCACTGCGTCACTTCTCATCCTCATTACCACCTTTTCTTAATTAAAATTATATCTCACTTCGTGACCATTACGTGATTCATTTCCTTCGGCACGGAGCAGCTGTTTTGTTCATATTTATAAAAGTCTGTTAAAATCCTCGCAAAGTATTGTTTTCACGGTACTTCGGGGTAATACTGTATATATTAAAGGATTTCTTTTGAAAAATCAATGTCAAAATTCAAATAATTGTGGATTTTTTTCCACAAAGACTTATAAATATTCTCTCAATTTATGGCTTCCATTCTTCCGGCGAATATCAGGTTATAAAAAGTAAAATTATGGGAATAATTTTAAAGAAATATTCTTACCATAATTTTGGCTTACCAAGATTCTGTGTTATGTAAAGTCTATGTAAAATTCACGTAAAATTTATCTTTTTTGATAACAGCAACGGCAAATTTCAGGCGAATTTTATGACATTTTAATGTAAATTATGATTGCTTATGTCATTTATTCGTGTTAAGATTTTTATGATTGTTATTGTGTACATTATGCTTTAAATCAAATCAAGTTACAGGAGGCTCTATTATGACAATAACTTTAGCTGAGTTTTTAAAGCAGCTGACATCCAATCCGGCCCTGTTTATCACCGTAATCCTTACTCTGGGAGTAATTCTGGTGAATGGCTGGACCGATGCACCGAATGCGATTGCGACCTGTGTATCGACAAGATCCATAAGTCCAAAAAGCGCCATAATCATGGCGGCTGTGTTTAACTTTCTCGGCGTATTTGTAATGACTCTGCTTAGCAATGCCGTAGCCATGACAATCTATAACATGGTTGATTTCGGCAATAACCCCAAGAATGCATTGATTGCTTTGTGCGCTGCGCTCTTTGCCATTGTGGTATGGGCGACTGCCGCCTGGGCTTTTGGTATTCCTACCAGTGAATCCCATGCTTTGATTGCAGGTATTTCAGGCGCTGCCATTGCAATTCAGGGCGGGCAGGGTATTAACGGAAGTGAATGGATCAAAGTAATCTACGGCTTGTTCATGTCCTCCATCCTTGGTTTTGGAATAGGCTATCTCGTGACTAAGCTGATCTCTTTTATCTGTAAGGGTATGGACCGCAGAAAAACAAATTCCTTTTTCTCTAAGGCTCAGGTCGCCGGCGGCGCTGCCATGGCTTTTATGCATGGAGCTCAGGACGGCCAGAAGTTCATGGGCGTATTCCTTCTGGGTGTGTTTCTTGCCAAGGGACAGGCTGATATTACGGAATTCAGTATTCCCATCTGGCTCATGGTGCTGTGTTCCCTGGTTATGGCTCTGGGTACTTCCATCGGCGGCTATAAGATCATTAAAACGGTGGGTATGGGTATGGTTAAGCTTGTTACATACCAGGGCTTTTCCGCTGACATTGCTGCCGCAGCCAGCCTCTTTACCGCTTCCGCGCTGGGTGTTCCCGTAAGTACCACCCACACCAAGACCACCGCAATCATGGGTGTCGGCGCTGCCAAGAGACTTTCCAGCGTCAATTGGGGAATCGTTAAGGAAATGACTGCCGCCTGGGTTTTAACCTTCCCGGGATGCGGATTGCTGGGATATCTGATGGCTTATCTGTTTATGAAAATATTTTAAATTAAATATTAAATAAGGAAGGAAATATATCAGCATGAAAAGAAAAAATGAATATAATTATTTTGATGCCTTTGCCGGTCTCTCCAAATATTCCTATAAATTAGCCGAGAGCCTGCATTCCACATTATCCAATTTTGATCCCGCAAAATTTCCCGATCAGGTAAAAGCTGCCCATGAGATCGAGCACGGAGCCGACCTGGCAAAGCATGAGATCATGCACCATTTGGTGAAGGAATTTCTTCCGCCCATCGAGCGGGAGGATATCACCACCCTCACCCAGGAAATTGATGATGTGACCGACTCCGTTGAGGATGTGTTAATCTATGTTGATATGTTTAACATCCAGTCCATCCGTCCTGAAATCCTGAAGTTTACAAAGCTGATTGTTGACTGCTGCAAGGCCATGGATGAAGCCCTGGAGGAGTTCAAGAACTTTAAGAGCCCTAAGAAGCTTCATGAGAAAACAATTGAAATCAACCGTCTGGAGGAAGACGCTGACGCTTTATATGTTGACTCCATGCGCAAGCTGTTCCAGACCTCCAAGGACCCCATTGAATTAATGTGCTGGACCGAGATATTTCACCGTATGGAGCGCTGCTGCGATAACTGCGAGGATGTGGCAGATGTGCTGGAGAGTATTGTGATGAAGAACTCCTAATCGGAGCCAGACTGATCAAAACAGGGAAGGACATAGTTCGATATGAATATCGAGAAACAAAAAGCATTTATCATACATGTCATTTATATTATTTTTCTCCTTGGAATTGTATATGTAGGGATTAAATACCTGCTGCCTTTATTGATGCCCTTTGTCATCGGTGTCATTCTTGCGCTGATTTTCCGCAAGCCCATTGATATGCTTAATAAGAAATTCCGCGTCAACCGCATCCTGATGTCCATTCTTATTCTGATTATTTTTTACGGGGTGCTGGGCGTTGTGGCCAGCATGATAGGCTTTAAGGCTTTCGGCTTCCTGAGCAATTTGTTTTACAGCCTTCCCTCCCTGTATGAAACCACGGTTCTTCCTGCGATACAACAGGCAACCGATGAAATAATCAGACGTTTTCCCGACATTGAGTTTTATCTCGAGGATATCTTAAATAATATCAGCAATTCCATTATTCAATTTTTAACCAATGCTTCTTCGGCTGTGGTAGGCTTCATTGCACGCTTTGCGGCTTCCCTGCCGAACCTGTTGATTAATCTTATCTTTACTATTGTTTCTTCCTTCTTCTTTACTATTGATTATCACAGAATTACCCGCTTCCTCATTCTCCAGATCAAGCCGGAGCGCAGGGAGATGATTCTCAAACTCAAGGACAACGGCATCGGAACCATTGGGAAATTTATACGTGCTTATGCTACCATCATCAGCATTACCTTCCTGGAGCTGTCCATCGGCTTTTGGATTCTGGGCATTGCGAACCCTTTTCTCTTCGGAGCTCTGGTTGCAATCATTGATGTTATGCCTATTCTGGGAACCGGAGCCGTATTGCTGCCCTGGGCCATTATTTCCCTGATCATCGGCAACACTAAGATCGGTGTCGGAATGCTGCTGCTCTATGTTGTTATCACCGCAATCCGCCAGGCTATCGAGCCCCGTATTGTCGGACAGCAGATCGGCCTGCATCCCATTATTACCTTGATACTGATGTATGTAGGAGCCCAGCTCATGGGTGTTCTCGGCCTCTTCATTCTTCCCATCATCGCCACCATTATTGTTAAGCTGAATGACGATGGCAGCATACATTTTTTCAAAAAGACATAAATAATTCGGGCTGTTTTCGAAGAGAAGATCTTCTCCTCAAAAACAGCCCTTTGTTATACATTGCCTGCAATGTATATTCTAATACATCTTATCTTTTCTTGTAAAGGTAGTACAATCGGTCTGGTCCGAATCCTTGGCATTCCTGGGTTCCACTTGAATCTTTTCTGCCGCGCAGTGGTCTCCGTTCATATGATATTCACAGGTATTTACAACGCATTTTATCCCTTCATTCGGTTTATCCATTTTTCTGACTGCCATAGTTTTCCTCCAACTTTCTAACGTATTTTATTTATTGCGGTATTAGTGTTTGCAGGAAAAATACAAATCATTCACCAAAATACTTTTATATCATTGGATGTTTTTTCTTTTTATATTGTTTACCAGGGAAATTGCATTGCTATTCCTTCCGCCATCATATCAGCCATCTCAAGGGCCTGCATCTCAATTTCATCATATCCGTTAATGCTTTCCTCATAATTTCCGGCCAGCATATTCTCTATATCGGATCTTAGTAATTCCAGGTGCTCATACAGCATCGCACTCCAGTCCTCTTCGCTCCAGTAGGGATTCATGCCGGCAAGAAGTCTCGCAATCTGATCCGCATTCTCATGCCATCTGCGGTCCGCATCCGCCACTGCGCCGTTATCTCCCGCCATTGCTGCCTGTACCAGCTCTCCGGCAATTCTGATATGTTCCGTAAAAAGCCTTTCAAATTCCTCTGCCGCCTCATCCCCATAGAAAGCAGCCAGGGCATTGGCAAAATCCATAGCATTCCGCAGAAGCCGCTGCAAGATCTGTTCCGCATCGGGAAGCTGATGGATTGCCGCCATGAAGGTCATTCTCGTCCACTCCACATGCTGTTCCCAAAGCAGACGGAAATAATTCACCATATCCATCATATTTCCTTCCGCCTCATGATTCAGCCCATCGCTCTCCTGCCAGTCCCGGTCATTCATTCCATTGCGGCTGTCCATGCTGTTACGGTTATTTACATTATTACGGTTATCCATATTATTTCGGTCATTTATTCCATTACGGCTATTCATGCTGTTGCTGTCGTTTACTCCACTACGGTTATTTACGCTGTTTCGGTCATTTACTCCGTTACGGTTATCCATGTTGTCCCGAGTATTCGTGCTGCTTCCATCATTCCTTCCGTCCTGACCGTTCCCTACGCCGGTATTTGCCGACGTTCCCGGAGCAACCGGATAAGCAGGATAGTTCTGGTAGCCGGGCCGTATTGTAATAACCTGCCCAATCATCAGATTGCGGGGATCGATTCCGGGATTCAGATCCATGATCGAATCCACCGTGGTATTAAATATCTGGGCAAGCATCCACACCGTATCATATGGCCTGATTGTATATCTTATTGTACCATCCATGTCAGTACCATCACCTATAAGAAGTTCTATTTCAAAATATGATGCCAGCCTGGTCAATGTTCCGAAAGCAGGTCACATTCCTAATTCATCCATTCTATTCCTCTTTTCAACCGCCTATAACGGCCTGAAAAAGGTCTCCCAGGTAATATTCTTACCCGGCAGACCCTTCTGTTCTTATTTCTACATTCTATATCAAAATCCGATTATAGCTTACTTATTATTAATGTAATTGATCAGGCCTTCCGCCTTAATAATCTTTTGCATGAATTCAGGAAATGCCTGACCCTGGTACCGGGTTCCCTTTGTCCGGTCATAGATCATACCGCTGTCAAAATCAACCTCCACCTGGTCACCGGCCTCAATTTCCTTTGCAGCCTCAGGGCACTCTATGATGGGCAGACCGATATTAATGGCATTGCGGTAGAATATTCTTGCAAAGGTCTCAGCAATAACACAGCTGATTCCCGCAGCCTTTATGGCAATGGGTGCATGCTCCCTGGAGGAGCCGCAGCCGAAATTCTTGCTGGCGACCATAATATCTCCGACTTTTACACGGTTTACAAAGTCCTTGTCAATATCGATCATGCATTTTGCGGCAAGCTCCTTCGGATTGGAGGAATTCAGATACCGTGCGGGAATGATTACATCGGTATCAACATTATCGCCATATTTGTGTACTGTTCCAATCGCTTTCATTTTTATCCCTCCATCCAATTATAATCCAAGCTCGGCAGGACCGGAGATCTTGCCGGTAACCGCACTGGCTGCCGCTACTGCCGGGCTTGCCAGATACACCTCGGAATCCACATGTCCCATACGTCCGACAAAGTTACGGTTCGTAGTGGCAACCGCCCGCTCGCCCGCTGCCAGTATTCCCATATGTCCGCCCAGGCAGGGTCCGCAGGTGGGTGTGCTGACTACCGCCCCGGCTTTGATAAAGGTAGCAAGCAGCCCTTCTTCCATCGCCTGAAGATAGATAGCCTGGGTTGCGGGGAAGATGATAACACGCATCCCGCGCGCAACCTTCCTGCCCTCCAAAACCTTAGCGGCAATCCGGAGATCATCAATCCGTCCATTGGTGCAGGAGCCGATCACTACCTGGTCAATCTTCACCTCACCCACTTCATCAATGGTGCGTGTATTCTCAGGAAGATGGGGAAATGCAACCGTGGGCCTGAGGGATGAGAGATCAATCTCATACACCTCATCGTACTCGGCATTCTCATCCGCCTCATATATCTTATATTCTTTCTTGGAATGCTCCTTCATATACTCTATAGCCAGCTCATCCACAGGGAAGATACCGTTCTTTGCCCCGGCTTCAATGGCCATGTTCGCCATGGTGAAGCGGTCATCCATGGTAAGATTCTTTATTCCGTCTCCCACAAATTCCATGGACCTGTACAATGCCCCGTCCACACCGATTTTGCCGATAATATGAAGAATAACATCCTTTCCGCTGACCCAGGGAGCAGGCTTTCCCGTCAAAACAAATTTGATTGCGGAAGGAACCTTGAACCAGGCTTTGCCCGTCGCCATCCCGGCCGCCATATCCGTACTGCCGACGCCGGTGGAGAAGGCTCCGAGGGCTCCATAGGTACAGGTATGGGAGTCCGCTCCGATTACTGCGTCTCCGGCAACTACCAGTCCCTTCTCCGGAAGCAGGGCATGTTCAATTCCCATCTCACCGATTTCAAAGTAATTGGTAATATCCTGATCCATTGCAAATTCACGCATACATTTACAGTGCTCTGCCGATTTAATATCCTTATTGGGAGTAAAATGATCCGGAACAAGAGCAATCTTATCCTTATCAAATACCTTCTTATTCTTCATCTTCTCCATCTCACGGATGGCTACCGGCGCAGTAACGTCATTACCCAGAACCAGATCCAGATCCGCCTCGATCAACTGTCCTGCCGTCACCTGCTCCAGTCCCGCATGAGCAGCCAGTATCTTCTGCGTCATTGTCATGCCTTTGTTACAAGGTTCACTCATCGTTATATCCTCCTTCACTATCATCCTTATGTCCATGCCTTTTCCCCCGCAAATCGCCATGAAAGGGCTGGCATGAACCCGGTACCCCTTCCTTTATCTGTCCCATTTCTTTCAAACTTAAATCTCAGCAGCAATCAGGTCTCCCATTTCCTTCGTTCCCACCAGAGTCATTCCCTCCGACATAATATCAATGGTACGGTACCCTTTTCTGAGAACCTCTTTCACCGCTGCTTCCACACGGTCTGCTTCCTTCTCCAGATCAAAGGAGTAGCGAAGCATCATGGCTGCGGATAATATGGTGGCAATGGGATTCGCCTTATTCTGCCCCGCAATATCCGGCGCCGATCCGTGACTTGGCTCGTACAGCCCCAGCCTGGTATCCCCAAGACTGGCGGAGGCCAGCATACCGATGGAACCGGTGATCATACTGGCTTCATCGGAAAGGATGTCGCCGAACATATTCTCTGTCAGGATAACATCAAACTGCCCCGGGTTTTTCACCAGCTGCATGGCGCAATTGTCCACCAGCATATCCGTAAGCTCCACCTCGGGATATTCCTTCGCCACCTCTTTGGTTACCTGCCTCCACAGTCTGGAGGAATCAAGGACATTGGCTTTATCCACGCTGCAAACCCTCCTGCTGCGCTTCATTGCTATCTCAAAGGCCCATTTTGCAATTCTTCTGATCTCATTCTCGTCGTACACCAGGGTATCCGTCGCCTTACGAATTCCGTTCTCCTCCCGGGTATGACGTTCTCCAAAGTAAAGTCCTCCCGTCAGCTCCCTCATTACTACGAAATCAAAGCCCTTTCCTATTATCTCATCCTTCAGCGGACAGGCCCCCTTCAGCTCGTCATAAAGCACTGCCGGACGGATATTGGCAAACAGATTCAATCCCTTACGGATGGCCAGCAGCCCTGCTTCTGGCCGAA
Source organism: Bacillota bacterium (assembly GCA_023395555.1). Classification (GTDB taxonomy): domain Bacteria; phylum Bacillota; class Clostridia; order Lachnospirales; family Lachnospiraceae; genus Mobilitalea; species Mobilitalea torta. The sequence continues at coordinate 54,995 of JAEWYQ010000086.1, read as the reverse complement.
GGTGGGGAGGAAGGCTATACCAGTTCGACTGCCCTACATTGCCGCCCACTGCGCCCAGAAGTACGCTGTCGCTTTTCTTTGCTGTCTCCAGGGCCTCCTCCGTCAGGGGAACCCCTGTTGCATCAATGGAGACTCCGCCCATCAGTACCTCCGTGTAAGCAAAGGCATGGCCGAACGCTTCACCGACCTGGTCCAGCACCTTCTTTGCTTCCGTAATAATCTCCGGCCCAATTCCATCACCGGGAATGACTGCGATATTATATTGCATATCAACCTCCGTATAAATTTTCTATTGCCATTTTATCATGGTGTCTGGTATAATCATAATACATATTATTAATATCAGTTATAACCAATCGTTATATCATCAAAGGAGTGTTTGCAATGGAGCAAAATCTGTCCTTATATTATATCTTCAATTGTGTATCGGAAGCCGGGAATATCTCCAAGGCTGCAAAGCAGCTCTATATCAGCCAGCCGGCAGTCAGCAAATCCATCCAGAGCCTGGAGGATAATCTGGGTGTAACCCTGTTCGTACGCAGTTCCCGCGGTGTCAGGCTGACCGAAGAGGGGCAGCTTCTGTATGAATATACCAGAAGCGCCTTCGATATACTGAAGCAGGGAGAAACAAGCCTGAGACATGTTCATGATCTGGGCATCGGACAGCTGCGGATCGGTGCCAGCACCACCCTGTGCAAGCATCTTCTCCTTCCCTACCTGAACGGCTTTGTGAGAGAATATCCCCACATTAAGATCAATATTCATAACCAATCCTCCTCCCATACCATGAAGCTGCTGGAGAACGGTACTCTGGATGTGGGCCTCGTAGCCAATCCGGGCAATGACGCTTTTCTCTTCTACTCCCTTGGGCCTATTGAAGATATCTTTGTTGCTACCAAAAGCTATCTGGATAATCTGCTGCTTCGTGAAAACAGTGAGGACATCTTCTCCTGTGCCAATATTATGCTGCTGGACGGCGGGAACATCTCCAGAAAGCATATGGACGACTATTTCAAATCGAATCATATTGAGCCGAAGCAGATACTGGAGGTCAGCACCATGGATCTCCTGATTGAATTTGCCAAAACCAGCCTGGGTGTTGCCTGCGTAATCAAGGAATTTGTTCAAAAGGAGCTGGAGGACGGCACTTTAATCCAGATCCCTCTAAGAATTCCTGTCAGCAAAAGAGAGGTCGGTTTTTCCTATCCCAGGAATGCCTTCCTCTCTGATTCAATGCTTAAATTTATAGATTATATCTCTGGCGATGCCGTTCCGGAATCACCTTCCAGCGTGCCCTCCTGATTCGGCTTTACCGTTGGTACCGGCGTATGGGTAGGAGGAGTAAGATATTCCGGCCGTTCTGTTACCAGGTAATCGGCACTGACATAGCGAACCTCATCGTTATAAAGAAAGCTTGCCCAGCCATCCGCAATATCAACCACCCGGATGCGCTCCGTATGTACAAGAAATCCTACAATATCACTATCCTTGGAGGGCGCTGACCGGACATTCAATATTGCACCGTATGCCTTCAGCTTTACATACATTACCGTTGTCTGCCCAACATGAACCGTCGGGGGAGTGGGGGTTGCCTGGGTGTCATCTCCCGGAGCCTCCTCTGTCCCGCTATCTTCCGGTGTTTCCTCTGATCCGGGCTCCTCCCCGGCTGCTGTATCCTCAGAATCAATCACTTCGCCGCCGTTCTTTGGTATCGCTGTCGGAATAAAATCCGGCATCTCATCTTCCTTGCTGCTGCAGCCTGCCGCCATCATTACCGCTGCTGTTAATATAATGAATAGTATATTCTTTTTCATAGTCCACACTCCAACTGTTATCCATAAAATTTCTGCAGCCGATATGAGACCGCAGAGATAGTTCTGCTTGTGTACCCTCTATTATCATAGCATATTTGGCCCATTTTACAATCCTTATTTGTAAATAAAACCATATATTTGTACCAGATCTGACAATAATACCCCGGCTCTTTTAGCATTTTACGGATTTCGTATATGCTCCGAAGGCATTCGGAATACTGTATACCTCGTTGATCTCCGTCCGGTCCGCCCATATTATGGCATTCTCCCGGGTATAGGCTTGGGGCAGCTCCTTCAGCAGGACATGATAGCCTGTCATATCCCATTCTACATGGGAGAAAATATGCTTTGCCTCCCCCATGCTGCCGACCTGCTCCGCATCCATTCCCTGGGCTCTCAGATAATTCCTTACTTCCTCCCGGTTCATCCGCCGGGCAATTCCCGGCAGCTCCCACAGACCGGCCAGTAAGCCCTTGGCAAGACGTCTTCGGATTGCATAACGGTCCTGATACTCCAGAAGGAAGATGGTTCGTTCCTCCCTGCGCCTCTCCTTCTTCTCCGGCTTTACCGGCAGCTGCATTTGGATTCCCTCATGAAAGGCTCTGCACAAGTGCATTACAGGACAGGAATCGCAAAACGGCTTTCCGTTGGGAAGACACACCGTTGCTCCAAGCTCCATCAGGGACTGATTGAAATTACCCGGATTGTCCCGGGGTATAATCTCCTTCATATCCTGCCAGAGCTCCTTCTTTACAGATGCCCTGGTGATATCATCAAAGCTTCCGGCAATCCGCTTCATCACCCGGAGAACATTGCCGTCCACGGCGGGCACCGGGATGCCAAAGGCGATGGAAGCAATGGCTCCCGCCGTATATTCCCCTACCCCCGGCAGAGCTAACAGCTTCTCATAGCTGGCCGGCATCTCACCTCCATGCTCCTCCATTACCATAACCGCCGCTTTCTTCATATTCCTGACTCTATTGTAATAGCCCAGCCCCTCCCACAGCTTAAGCAGCCTGTCTTCGTCCGCATCCGCAAGTGCCTCGATCCCCGGCAATGCAGTAATAAACCGGTCAAAATATCCTTTTACCGCTTCCACCCTGGTCTGTTGGAGCATAATCTCAGACACCCAGATATAATACGGCCTGGGATTCTCCCTCCAGGCCAGAACTCTCGCATTATATTCAAACCAATGCAGCAGATAGGGGACAATTTCGCTATAGTCATATCTCATAATGTTCCTCCTTCATCATCATTTCAGAACCTTCGGAGTATAATCCTCCTTCCGTCTCAAGTATCTGCTACCTACTCATTTTAACCTATTTACACCGTTGCATCAATTACTTTGATTCGTTAAATAATTCCTCCCATGACAAAGGTTTCGTCACAGTACAGGTGCCTCCGCTTCTTTATCGATCAAAGCGCTGGCCGTCGCATAGACCACCCGCAACTCATGAGAACTACATAAAAGCAGCTTCCGCTGAATCTTATTCAACATATCCATGTTCTTTTCTTCTGCAGGAAAGAATGCGTCATCAACCGAGAAGTTAAGTACAACCGCTATACTGTGAAGAAGCTCCAGAGATGGCATTCTGCTTCCGGCTTCCAGCTGCTTGATATGGATAGGTGTCACCTCAAGTATCTCTGCCAGCTTTTCCTGGGTCAGCTTATTTTCCAGTCGGGCATTTCGTATGGCAGCTCCAAATTCTCTTCGATTTATCATGATATACTATCCGCCTCCTTTTTAGTAATCTTAAAGAATACGATTGTACTTGAAAACTATCTTAAAGAATATTAAAATGTATTCATATAGAATACCTGTGCGGAGGATAATTTATACCTTGTATCATATAGGCATTTAGCCACACTGTATTATCTGCCTCACACGAAAGAGAATGTCGTATATTACAAAAGGAAGCAAAGAATATGGAATTTGATTGCATAACACAAGCTGCCGCATCCCTTGGGATACTGCAGAAGCATTACGCTGTTACCCGTATCTGGGATCCCGAACATCGAAAAATATTGTATGATAGCGAAAACACAATCTCCTGCACAGATGTTCCCGCCCCAATCATAGGGCTTCACGAGGCATCTCTTTGCATCAGTGATAAAGAGGGTCTTCTGGAAATCATTACAAGCATACCGATTACGATCGGAGGCCGGACTTGTCTGCTTGAACTGATCCATTTCGGGAACAAAGCTCCTGACAGAGCTTCCCTTGAACATATGTACCGTCTGGCCATCACAGATGCTCTTACAAATCTGTATAACAGAAGGTATATTGACGAACAGCTGCCGCTTGATTTGGAGCTTGCCTTCCAAAACAATGAGTCCGTATCCTTCATCTATGCGGATATTGACTATTTCAAACAGGTCAATGACCTTTACGGGCATCTGGCCGGTGATTATATTTTGAAAGAGATCGCCGGTCTGTTTCTGCGCCATGTAAGAGGAAGGGACGGCTGGGTGGCCCGCTATGGGGGTGATGAATTCCTGATCTGCCTTCCTGACCACGGGCGCATCAGCACGAATAAGCTTGCCATACGCCTGCATCGCGCCGTAGCTGCCATTCATTTCCCCGTCAATGATACCTATGTACAGGTTACCTGCAGCTTCGGTGTTCAGACTATCAACCAAAACAGCGGCATCCATTCCGTCAATGATGTTATCGAAATGATGGACCAGAAACTCTATCTGGCAAAGAGAAAGGGGCGTAACAGAATCTCCACATGACAGGGTTGCCAGGAAATACCGCATAATTATGCCAGAAGAAGGCCTGGGGCACAGGAACCTCCGTAATATGAGGAAACTCCTACGACCCCAGGCCTTCTTACAACCTGATCTTATAATACTATGGGCACTTTTCTCTTCAAATTCTCAACCCGCCTGATCCTGTTCCAGGAATTTGTACTGGGACAAATATAATTCACTGTAGCATCCCTTCCTCGCCAACAGCTCCTCATGGGTTCCCATCTCCTGTATCTTCCCCTTATCCACATACAGGATACAGGTGGAATTCTTAATGGTAGACAACCGATGGGCTATAATGAAGGAGGTACGGTTCGCCAGAAGCCTGCTCAATCCCTCTTGAAGAAGAAGCTCCGTCTCGGTATCAATACTGGAGGTAGCTTCATCCAGTATCAAAATCTTGGGATCCGCCAGCAACGCTCTTGCAAAGCTGATCAGCTGCCTCTGTCCTACCGATAGCCGGGTTCCCCGCTCATTAACCGGAGTGTTATAGCCTTTTTCCAGATTGACAATAAAATCATGGGCACGTACGGTCTTTGCCGCTTCAACGACCTGCTCATCCGTGGCTTCCATATTACCGTAGCGGATATTATCCATAATGGTGCCGGAGAAAATAAAACTGTCCTGAAGCATGACGCCCATCTGCCTGCGCAGGGACTGAATCGTCACCTGGCTGATGTCCTGGCCGTCAATGGTAATCACGCCGGAATCCAGGTTATAAAAACGGCTGATGAGATTAATAATGGTTGTTTTACCAGCTCCCGTAGGCCCTACGATTGCAAAGGAATCTCCCACCTTTGCCCGGAAGTTGATGCCATCCAGTATCTTAATCCCATCCTCATAGCTGAAGACCACATCCTTGAATTCCACCTCACCCCGGATGGGAGGCATGGGAATAGCCCCCGGGCAATCCTTTACGAGAACCGGCTCGTCAATGGTCTCAAAGATTCTCTCCAGATAGGATACCGCCGTCAGAATAGAGTTGTAAAAGCTGGCCAGGGTGTTAACCGGAGCCCAGAACCTTCCCACATAGCTGGTGAGGGCAATCAAAGAGCCTACGGTGATCCCCTTCAGACCGTTATCCATCCAGGCGATTCCCAGAACATAGACCGCCACATTGGTCCAGGTTGCGATGTTCTGTATCGCAGGCCAGAGAAGGAAGTTCAGCTTAACCGCCCGCATCCAGGCCGTCCGGTAATCATTGCTCAGATTATTAAAGATCTTAATATTCTCCTGCTCCCGCGTAAAGCTCTGGGTTACCCGTATTCCGTTAATGCTCTCCGCAATATATGCATTGAGATTGGAAGACTTATTGCTGGACTGCTGCCAGGCCACTCTCTGCTTCTTCTTAATAAGGAAGATAAGAATCATCAGGAGCGGCAAACCGCAGATACAGATTAATGTCAGTCTCACATTGATGTAAAGCATACAGCCTACAATAAAGAACAGGCTGAAAAGCTCGGTGATCGTGTTAACAATACCATTGGACAGCAGGTCACTGAGGCTGTTGACATAATTCACGACACGAACCTGAATCTTGCCATGGGGCTTGTCGTCATAATAGGAAAAAGGCAGCTCCTGCAAATGGCAGAAGATATCACTTCTTATGGTATGGATAATATTCTGTCCCAGTCTGGAGGTAATGGTGGTCTTCATTCTGATAATCGCCGATATGATAAAATAAATCACCAGCAAAATCAAGCTTACCATCACAATGCCGGGGATATTCTTCTCCGGTATGTATACATCCATGATCTGCATCAGAAAGATAGGAGTCATCATGCCCAGCGCCGAGGACAGCGTCAATAAAAATACAGTAAAAATCATATCCCTTCGATAGGGTCTGATATAGGTAGCCAGCCTCTTCAAGTGAGAAAAGTTAAATTCGGTCTGGAGTGTCTCATCGATATCATATTTATTTCTAGCCAACCTTACTGCCCCCTTTCTCCCGCTCATAGCCGCGATACTGGGACTTCCTCTGCTTCAGTGCGTCAAAGTCTCCGTACTGGTGATGGAATACCGTATAATAGTAACCCTTTTTCTCCAGAAGCTCATCATGGGTACCGGCTTCGATTATTCTTCCGTCATCCAGTACCAGAATTTGATCCGCATCCTTAATGGAGGAAATACGGTGTGCAATCAGGAAGACCGTATGCTTCCGATTCAGCGAACTCAGCTCCTGCTGAATCTGGGTCTCCGTCTCCATATCCACCGCGGAGGTAGTATCATCCAGAATAATAATGGAGGGATCCTTCAGCAGCGCTCTTGCCAGGGAGATCCTCTGCTTCTGGCCGCCGGAAAGTCCCACACCCCTCTCGCCGACAATGGTATCATAGCCCTCCGGCATCTTTATAATAAAGTCATGGGCATTGGCAACTCTGGCTGCCGCCTCCACCTCTTCAAAGCTGCAGTTGGGTCTGCCGTAAGCAATATTTCCTTCTATGGTATCCGAGAAGAGGAACACATCCTGCATCGCCATGCCGATATTGTCCCGCAGGGAATACAGATCCATGTCCTTCAGATTAATGCCGTCCAGGGTCACCGCTCCCTCCGTTACATCAATGAAACGGCAGAGGATATTCATCAGTGTGGACTTGCCGGAGCCCGTAGCTCCAATGATGCCCACCGTCTGACCCGGCTTTACATGGAAATTAATATCCTTAAGGATCACTTCATCATCAGCATTATAGCCTACATGATCAAAGACAATCTCTCCCCGGAAGCGTTTCTTTGCTACGGCATGCTCCGGCTCCCGTATGGCGGGCTCCGCATTGATGGTAGAATAAATCTTCTCTACAGAGGTTACAAATCTCTGATAATCATTGGCCAGCCAGCCGGCCTGACGCAGCGGCTGATTCAGCATCCACAGATAGCCGCTGACCGTTACCAGCTTACCCATGGTCATATAGCCCTTAACCACCATGATGCCTCCCACCAGATACAGAATGATGGACAGCACATTGGCCAGAAATTCAAAAACAGGCACATACTTCTTCCAGATATTGGCCGCCGCTAATTCTGCCGCCCGGTAACCGTCGTTCTCCTTTTGAAATTTCTGAATCTCATAGTCTTCCTTTGCAAAAGCCTTCACCACCCGGTTGCCGCTGATATTTTCCTGGACAAAGGTATTCAGACTGGAGAACTGCTTACGGATATTATGAAACGCCGGCTTCACTACCTTCAGCTGCTTTATCGTAGCCAAAGCCGTGAGGGGAAGTACGACAATCATACAAAGCGCCAGACGCCAGTCCACCACAAAGATCATAATCAGAGCAATTATGAATAACAGAGTGTTCTCATATACGGAATAAATTACAAAGGATACAAAATGCCGGAGCGCCTCCATATCTCCGGTCTGCCGCGACATCAGATCTCCTGTCCGGTTTTTGTTGTAAAAACTGAAATCCTGTGCCAGCAGTCTCCGGTATACATGATCCCGCAGGGTATACAGCATCCCCTGGGAAGATGTCTCAAATATAATGAGAAACCAGTACTTTAAGGCAGCTCTTACCAGGGTGGTAACAATCATGATAATCATCATGGCCGGTAAGATACTGCGGTTACCGCCTTCAATGATCTCGTCAACCACAATCCCGGAAATATGGGGATTTACAATAGCGATCACACAGGTGGCGGTAACTAGCACAATTGCGAACATCAGTCTGACGCGGTACCTTTTCAAAAAGGAAAAGAACCACTGCATTGCTGTCATAAAATTTCCTCCTCATTGGCAGTGCCATTTTTGGCATTCGTTAAATACCTGAACCCACCCCATTATAGTACATCCTGCAGTATAAAGAATGGAGATTTTTATTGTTTTAATGTGGTTTATTATATGATTACAATTAATAAGCGATTATGGCTCTTTTTGTCATACTAAAGCCCCACTGGCTTTGGAAAACACTCCCTTCCCCGCAGGCAAGGCGGGCATGCACAGACTACTACTATAACCCGCCGTGTCTGCAAAGGCAATAGCGCATATGATACAAAATACAGACGGAAATACCGTCATGTCCCAACATTTTACCCAAAAGAAAATAATTTTCAAAAAATCCATTTACCTATTCTTAATACTAATGTTATAATAATAATTAATATATCAGAAGCATCAAAAGGTATTATTCTGCTTTTTCGGAGAGACTCAACGTCATCGGAGAAGGAGTTCCAATTCGAGTCTTTTCGCCAGAATGAGAGGTTTTTATATGTGTTGCGAATATGATTTAACCTATAATGATTTTAATCCCACGGTCTTCTATGTTTCCAAGGTTAAGACAGCCGGCAGCGGAAACTACCATGACCATGATTTTACAGAACTGGCTTATATATTATCGGGAAAAGGGAAATATCTAGTAGAGGGAACGGAATATGAGGTTGAGGCCGGGGATCTCCTGATCTGCAATCCCGGTACGTACCATGCCAATCTCTTCTGCGACCCGAAGGAGCCCTATATAAAATTTGTTACCGGCTTTACCGGCTTTCACTTTAAGAATATGGCTCCTAATTCCATCGAACTCCCGGACGGCGGCTGTATTCTGCATACCAGCGCAGCTTTGAAGCATGAGCTTTCGAAGCACTGCTATGCCATGATTGCGGAGAAGGAAAGCAATCGCACCGGAAAATACATCATGTTCAAGACCCATCTGATGCAAATGCTGCTGTTGATTATGCGGGAGATCGCTGACGCAGAACGGCCTGAACAAAAGGGCTGTAATATTGAATCTTACAACAAGAGTTATTCCGTCAACCAGATCATTCATTATTTAAATGAAAATTATGAGCAGAAGATATCATTGGAGCAAATTGCGCATAATATGTATCTGAGTCCCGTCTATATCTCCAAGATCTTTAAGGAGGAGACGGGCGAATCGCCCATTAACTATTTAATTAAAATCCGCCTGGAGAAGGCAAGGGATATTCTGCTGAATGATGACGGCGGAAGTATCAAGAATATTGCCAACCGGGTCGGCTATGAAGATGTATACCATTTCAGCAAGTTGTTTAAGAAATACTACGGTATCTCTCCTCTTTATTATAAGAAGAGTGCCATGTGCAAGAATGCTGCCAACGAATGAGGAGGAGACAGATTTTAATGCGCAGGAAATATGCGCAGGAATGGAGATAACTATGAATACCTTTGATGCTATTTTTTTCGGAAAGTCCAACCGGCATTTCAAACAGGAGCCCTTGGACTGGAATATCCTGGCGGACCTGCTTGACTATGCCAACAATCTTCCCATGCTGATCGAAGGCATCGCCATTGAATTTAAGCTGGTAAGCAATATTGAAGCCAAACAGGGCTTCTTCGGCCCTTTCAATGTCAAGGCTCCCTACTATTTATGCATTTCCTCCGAAGAGAAGGAGGATTACATGCTCAATGCCGGTTATCTGCTGCAGCAGGTCAATCTGTATCTGACCTCCAAGGGCATCGGCACCTGTTTTCTGGTGGCCTATCCCGGAAGCGGCCTGAAAGCAACGATGAAATATAAATATGTGCTGGCGCTGGCCTTCGGCAATACCAAGTCCGCTCCGACCCGCGACAGCTTCAAGGCAAAGCGCATGCCCGAGGATCAGGTTGTCGTGTACAAGGAGGAGGTAACCCCGGATATCAGGCAGATCCTTGCCGCTGCCCGCCTCGCCCCCTCTGCTTTCAACAGCCAGCCCTGGCGCTTTGTGGTATATCAGAACCGGATTCATATCTTTGCGAAGAAAAATCCGCTGATCGCCCAGGCTCTGGATTATAACAAGATGATTGATATGGGCGTTATGATGGCCAATCTCCTGCAGGCCGCGGAGGAGCTCTGGGTGGATGTCTCCCTGTCCAAATCAGACGCGCTGAAAAGCAAGCCCTTCCAGAATAATGAGTACGTCTGCACCATTACAATTGGTTGAATTATATGAATAATATAAATTATAAAATAAATTTGTAGTTTCACTCACAATTTTATTTTAAGGGTATTGACATTTGTTCCAATCTATAGTATATTATGTCATGTGCTTGTGAAATCCGCAGGTGCAACACATAATGCGCGAGTGGCTCAGTGGTGGAGTATCGCCTTGCCAAGGCGAGGGTCGCGGGTTCGAATCCCGTCTCGCGCTTCGTTGAAAAGTATCGCTAATCCTTATAAATCAAGGGTTAGCGATTTTTGTTGCTTAAAAACATGTGTGCAGGATGTGTGCAACATCCTTTTACGTACGAGGACTGCTATAATGCCTTTTCCATATAGGCACGATTCAATTAATAATTGACATGCTATATTTTGGAATTTATAATCTATATATCTTAAAGCTTACATAATGGAGGTACATCCATGGGAAATATCAAGATTGGAACATGTGTCAGGGGAAATGAAATTTTAACAGTACTACCGGAAGTGATTAAGTCAGGATTTGAAACAATTGAATTATATTATAATGTCTCTCTTGAGGGTGCTGATTTTGTCGAACTATCAAAAAGAACAAATGAAATCATTGGTGATTCAGATTTAAAAGTCTCTAGTATTGGTTTATATTGTAATCCATTACAATATGAAGAACAAAGAAAAGAACTGGAGTATTGTATTGACAATGCGCACTTATTTAATGCTAAGATTGTAGGTACTTTTGCAGGTGCACTGGAAGGAAAAACTGTAGATGAATCAATGCCAAGATTCAAAGAAGTATTTGGGAATTTGGCAAGAAGAGCAGAATCAAGTGACATCAAAATTGGCATAGAGAATTGTCCAATGTACGGATTTTGGTATCATAACACATGCAACATCGGCTTTTGCCCGAAAGCATGGGAAATGATGTTTGACATGGAGCATATAATGTACTATAAAACCTTGCATTATTGTTTCTAAAATGCAAGGTTTTTGCTTCCTTCTTTTGTTACAATGAGTATCTAATAAAATGATGATTACTTATAGGAGGAAGAACAATGATTAATGATTTTATGAAAAAACATTATCTTGAAGTAAGTGCCTATACCTATGCAGGAGCATATAAAGATTATTTTCAATCATTACCGGATGATATTCCGACTCTTGGAAGACTTGTCTGCGGACAGGTTATACATCCAAGCTTCTTTTTCACGCCTGTTTCAAAATATATGGAGGATAAATATTTCGGTAAACTGAGCTCGTTCCAAAAACACCGTTTTCTAAACGAAGATGAATTGTTTGTCACCGCAGCAGCTATGACTGCAGAATTATTCCGTTTGGATGAAAGGGGGTTTGTAGAAGATAAAGATGTCACAGGAAGACTTTCGGTTTCTTGTCGTCAGGCTTCGGTACTGATGACGGCGATATTAAAAGCTAAAAATATCCCATGTCGCTCCCGTGCAGGATTTATTGATTTTGGCGATGATAGCTCATCATATATCGAGCATTGGGTAAACGAATACTGGAACGACAATGAACAAAGGTGGGTTTTGATGGATGTAGATGGGTATTATGAATTTGAATCTCGTTTCGGTTACAGTCAATTTGATTTGCCTGTAAGAAAATTCATTTCCGGAGCGGATGCATGGTTAAGAATTCGTTGTGGAACACTTGATAAAACCAAGATAATTATAGATGAAGCAGAGCCCGGTCAAGGTATCTATTCCTATATGATGATGGATTTTCATTCGTTGATGAATAATGAGATATTCTATTCTTTTTTACCCAAGCATTTCTACAATAACTATGCAAAAATAACCGAAGATGAACTATGCGGGCTTGATGACTTGGCGAGATTAGTAAAAAATCCGGATGATAATTTCAATGAATTATATGAAATTTGGAATAACAATGAAAAATATTATTCCCTATCCAACTTCGGAACTGATTTATACTATAAAATATTTGCGCCAAAGTAAGGAGGATATGTGAATCTACTGAATAAATTCACTGAAGTGATAGATTACATTGAAAATCATATCACTGATGATATTGATTATAATGATGTAGCAAGGATTGTTTGCTGTGAAGCATACCAATTTGGCAGGATTTTTTCTTATGTGGCTGGAGTATCAATGTCTGAATATATAAGAAACAGAAGGCTATCTCTTGCTGCACTTGAATTACAGGAAGGATTAACAAAGGTGATGGACGTCGCTCTGAAATACGGGTACGATTCACCCGAGTCATTCTTTCGAGCGTTTCGGAAGATGCACGGAATATCGCCGAAGGAAGCCTTTTCAACCGGTGTGCAGTTAAAATTTTACCCGCGCATACAATTTCAGATGTCTATAAAAGGAACCGTTGAAATGGAGTATCGTTTTGAGGAAAGAAACGTTATCAAAGGAGTTGGAGTTGTTAAAAATTTAGGAAGATGGACAGTTAACCATCAAGGTAATAGCTGGCAGGAAAAAGGTGGTTTGTCATGGAGTACCTGGGATGAATTTCTTAATGGAGGTATGAACAGGATGATCAGAGATAAATATAATTTGTACAAAGCACCTTTATGGCAGTTCGGGGTTATGAATACTTTATCAACCGGGGAAATAGAATTGTTCATAGGTGCAGAAGATGATGGCGGATTTTATCCTGAGCTTACAAGGTTTGAAATACCTGCAAGTTTATGGCTGGTTTCAAAAGCCCATGGCACATTAAATCAAAGTGTCCATCCGTTAGAAACAGCGATCGCAAAGATATTTACTGAATGGTTACCTTCCAGTGGATATATAAAATCAATGAATTATCAGATTGAAGTATACGGTCCTGGTAACACACAGTCTAATGACTACATTTCAGAGATTTGGATTCCGGTTCAAAAGATATAGCTCCAATCTCGTTGAAAGAAAATGATATTCGGAATGCTGTATGAATTATTCTCACTCATGTAATACCAATCGCAAACCTCCTATTTATAGGAATATGTTGGCATTAATAAAAATGAATGGTATAATAGAAAAAGTTTACCGAATAAAAAGAAATCGAATATTACGAGTGAGGGAAAATATTATGATACTTGAACTTTCGAATGATGGAGTAACGAAGCTTCAAAATGGAATATATCATTTTGCATTATCAGATTATCCCAATATCCAGGAATGGGAATGGAATAATATATTAGCATTCATTAGTTATGAAAAATCTATCGGACAGCAGCCCGAATTTATCTGCGAGGATTCTGCTGTGCTGTCCTTAATTAGCAATGCTGCCCTTCCGCTTGATGGGACAGAATATATTCCTCCAATCCCAGAAGCTAGAGAGGAATTTGTTTACCATGCAACAAATGCTATGGCAGCACAAAACATATTATCAAGTAATAGACTTCTCTCTGCTACAAAAGTCTATGGGAAAACAGGGGAAGAGCTTGCTCTTGAAAGACGGGAAATCGGCTGGGAGGACCCCGCGGATTTTTATGAGTATATTATGTTTGGTTGGGGGACCCATTTAGTGGGCGACTACGTTGTTCTTTCAGAAGACTTTCCAAAAGAAGAGGATTTTTTAAAGGGAAATTTTGATGCAGGAGTCCGTTTCTATATTAGATACGAAGACCTGATTAAACATGAGAAGCATACTTTTGACGGATATCATCCCCTTAAAGTGAAAGATGAAGTTATCCTTTCGGATTATCTCTTTGCCTGCATCGTGCCGGAACAATATAAGAAACAGATAGAAAGCTGTATTCCGCAGGAGTTAGCCAAGAGGGTGTATTATTTGCATCAAAGAGGGGCTACCCTGCAGGAGTGGAATGTAAGCTGTAAAGGGTGGTAATGATACCACTACTAAAACAGCAAGGCGGCGGCTCATTTGCAGTGAACCCACGAATTGCAAAGGGGGTGGTAACAAGCCGCAAGACGGCGAAACCGTAACAGGCACAGGCAGACAATCAGCGGATTTACACAGACCTCAAACCCGCATGGATACTGGCTTTGTGTTACGCAGTTACCCGCAAAAACAGGCAAGGTAATAGTAAACCTTACCCCATGTCCCAAAGAGCGAACAGGGGCATTTTAGGGGCTGTATCGCACCTTAAAAAGGCGGTATTCTATTCACTCTCCATAAGGCGGTCAACCTCATTCTGCTGCTCAATCAGCCATGAGGAAAAATCGGGCAGCTTCATTTCCCCACGCCGTACCTGCCCCTTACGCTTGACCGCTTCTTTACGGAACATCTGAAACGCACTCTCCACAGCCGCCGCCTTTTGAGGATTGGCGGCTTTTCCACGCTTTAGTTTCCGCAGACGGTTATACCAATAATAATACGCTGCTTCATGCAACTGTTCAAGCCTGTCCTGTTTCGCCCGTTCGTCAAACTCCCTCTTTGCTTCTGCCGCCTGTTTCTTGCGGCAACCGTCAGAGCATAATTCATAGTGACGGCTGCGGGCAAGAAAATCACTGCCGCACACCTTACAGGTCTGAAAGACAAGTTTCCATTCCTCAATCTTGTGCAGATAGTAAGCAATCAAGGGCAGAAATGAAGCCGAAGCAACCACACATTCCAATGACCGCTTTAAGGCGGGATACCACAATTCTACCCCCGCTTCTTCCTCATGCAGAACCTTTGACAGAGCGGCGGCGGTTTCTTCCTGCCACGGTCTATCAAAGTCATAAAGGAAAAACGGGCGGTACAGCATAGACAGCCGCCGTATGAGCAAATCCCCGCCGTGATTGAGATGATAGCAATTCAAGTATTCTTCCCAAGTGCGGATAGCGGCGAACATGGCAGACGGCTCATCACTTTTATATTTCCCCCGCAGGAAATCAGAAACAGGGGCGGTCATTTTCAGCCGTTCCCGTTCAAAGGGAAATACCTTATCATAGCTTTCACACAAGGTCATGGCTTTTCTGTTCCATTCCCTTTCCCTATCCGCTTCAAATCCAATCAAAAGCGTTCCTAAAGGGCGGGTACGGTCATAGTAAGCCGCACCCGTTCCCTGTTCCAAATGGCGGCGAGTTTCGTTCATTTCTCCAATGACGATACGCTCCGTCATTTTTTTGCGGTCAAGCATGAGGGCAAAGACGATTTTGCCAAGACCCCGCTCCTGCTTTGAAAAATCATAATCCATAAAATCATTTCACCCCTTTTTAACAGGAATAATGTTTTAGTGTTTCAACCGTTACTTGTATGATAGCTCTAAAGTCTTAAATAGTCAAGAAATCGTGCGATACTATTGGTGTACGGGAAAATCAAATAGAAATACCCCGTAACCAAAAAACTGAATACCGCAGCTTGTCAGATACCGAAAGCCGCCACACTCTTGTCATGACCGCCACGGGGAGCAGAGCGAGAGGGGCGGCAATCGAGCCAACGTGTCTAATGTCAGTCAAGGCAGGACACAGGAACGGGGCAGGAATGAAAGCGGAAAAACCAAATCAAGGACAGTACCCCCGTCATGTCTTTGATGAAAAAATCCACAGGGGGCAGCTATGCCCCGCAGAAAGGGTGATAACCGACAACCATACTATTCAAACAATCGGACTTAACAAGAAAGGAGCCGATACCATGCAGGAGAAACCAACAAGGCAGGAGCCGCCTACCCGTGAAACAGGCATATTCACAAAGCGTATCGGCTCCACCAATTATCAAGTATCTGTTCATTTCAGCAAGACCAGCCGAGAAACCATGAATGAAAAAATCATGCGGCTTATCAAGAATGACACAGGAGAAAAGGGGGCGGGAAAGTGAAATTGCAGTTTACTTCCCCGCCTTTTTGTAGTAAAATGAAATTACTGCAAATGAGCCGTTTGCCTGAAAGGAGTAATCCATGAACAGGCAGACAGGCAACGAAAAAATCACAGCACTATATTCCCGATTGAGCCGAGATGATGAATCTATCGGGGATAGCTTATCAATCCAAAATCAAAAGGCAATGTTAAAAAAGTATGCCGAGCAAAACGGCTTTTTTAACATTGCCCATTTTTCTGATGACGGGTATTCCGGCGGGAACTTTGACAGACCCGATTGGAAAAGAATGATTGAGGAAATCGAGAAAGGCAATGTAACCACCGTCATTGCAAAGGATATGTCACGAATTGGGCGGGACTATCTGCAAACGGGCTTTTATACCGAAGTCTTTTTCAGAGAAAAAGGGGTACGCTTCATTGCCATTTCCAACAATATCGACAGTCAAAACAGGGAAAGCGGCGAGTTTGCCCCATTCCTCAATATCATGTCGGAATGGTACTTGCGTGACGCAAGCCGCAAGGTCAAAGCAAGCCATAAGGCAAGGGGCATGAGTGGCAGGCGGCTGACGTTCAAAGCCATATACGGCTATATGCCCGACCCCGCAGACAAAGAAAAATGGATAATCGACCCCGAAGCCGCCCCCATTGTGCGGCGTATATTCGCCCTTACCATAGAGGGCAAAGGACCGACGCAGATTGCAAGGATATTGCATGAGGAAAAGGTGGAGCGCCCCTCTTACTATCAGTACAAAAAAGGCATTGTGAATTATGAAAACAGCTATGACCATTCCGAGCCTTACGCATGGAGCGGCAATACCATTTCCCACATCATAGAACGGCAGGAATACATGGGGCATACCGTGAACTTCCGTACTTACAAGGACAGCTACAAGGACAAACAGGCGAAGCAGAACCCGCAGGAAAACTGGGCTATCTTTGAGAATACCCACCCCGCCATTATCGACCCCGAAACATGGGAAACGGCGCAGCGTTGCCGCAAGACCGTAAGGCGCACCGACCACGGCGAAGCGAACCCCTTAACAGGATTATTGTTTTGTGCCGATTGCGGGGCGAAGCTGTACAACCACAGAATGCCCTACCCCACAAGCTATGTAAACAAAAAAGGCTATGTATGCAACAAACCGCCGAAAGATGTTTACACCTGCTCCACCTATAACCTTACGGGCAGGAAATACAACCGCCAATGCACAGGACATCAAATCCGAACCGTTGTTATACGGGAATTGGCTCTTGAAGCCATCAAATCCGTAAGCGGCTTTGTGAAATCCAACGAAGCCGAGTTTATAAAGCAAGTCCGTGAAACCTCCGCAATCAAACAGGAAGAAGCGGCAAAATCCCATAAGCGGAAAATGGCAAAGGAGCAAAAGCGAATTGGGGAACTCAACACCCTCATTCGCAGGATCTACGAGGACAATGTAAACGGCAAGCTGACCGATAAACGCTTTGAGGTGCTGTCGCAGGAATATGAGCAGGAACAGGCGGAACTGGAGCAGTCTATGGAACGGCTGCAAGGGGAACTGGACAGTTTTCACGCTGACAGCTTGAAAGCGGATAAGTTTATTGAACTGGTGCAAAAATACACCGACTTTTCCGAGCTGACCCCTACCATGATACATGAATTTATTGAAAAAATCGTAGTCCATGAAGCGGATAAATCAAGCGGCGAGCGCAGCCAAAAGGTGGATATTTATCTGAACTTTATCGGCAAGTTTGAAGTGCCAATACCCGAACCCACCGCCGAAGAAATCGCCGCCGAGGAAAAGGCACGGCGCAAGCGGGAACAGCGGCGAGAAGCACAGCGCAGATATGCCGCCAAGCAGAAACAAAAGGAACAGGAGCAGGAAGAAAAAGCAAGGAAGAAGAAAACCGCATAATGCAATTTGACCGCAGAAAGCGGCTTACTCACGAAAACGGGTAAGCCGCTTTTTTGCGTTCAAAATCCCTATCTATCAATCCTATCCTATCCAAAGTCGAAAGGAGCATTTTTACATGGCAAAGACAAGGACCGAGAAAATCGAAAGTATTCAAGACCAAATTGCACAGCTTGAAAATCAGAGAAAACGGCTTGTGCAACAGCAAAAGGAGCAGGAACGAAAAGACAGAACTAAGCGGCTCTGTAAACGTATGGGGCTGTTTGAAAGTATGCTCCCCAACACTATCCCCCTGACAGATGAGCAATTCAAAACATTTCTTGAAAAGACCGTTGCCACCGACCAATGCCGCCGCCTGTTGGCAGAATTGACCGTACAAGGCACTTCTACCGCCCTGCAAAACCCCACGGAGTTAGCACCCCACAGCACCAAAGACGAGGGCGAGAACGGGGCAACGGCACAAGGGTAACGGGCTTCTGCCCTTTCCCTTGCTTTAGGCAAGGGCGCACTTATATACCACACGAGTGTGGTATGTGCGGTCTTGCAGACAGCGTTTTGTGCCTATCGGCACAAAAGAAAAATGGCGGGATTGCCTTTGTCATAGCTAATCAGCTTTTGATAAATCTTCTGTTGTTATGGCAACAGAGGGGAAATGTTCAAGTTGTGTTAAGTCCATATCCAACGGAACGCTATAGACCATGTAATAATCATCATTCTTATTTGCTTCAATAAGCGAATTTAGTCGTTCTCTTGCCAACGCTTTATCCATTGTGGCAAATACAACAGATACTACCCCAACTTTACTGCCTTGATTTTCTATAACATTCCCACTCATGATAATTTTAAGGGGAGCAGCCCCATTTAATCCCAATTCAATATAATCATCATTATTCATTGTATTATCACCCCATTCACTTTCTGATTATCTATTGGAAAAATCAAATACATTATACCATTACTCTGTCATATGTTCAAATCAAAAATGAAAGGAGAAACACCATAGCAATCTACCATTGCAGTATTAAAATCATCAGCCGAGGAAAAGGCAAGTCGGCTGTTGCGGCGGCAGCTTATCGGGCGGGTGAAAAAATCCTCAATCAATATGACGGTATCGAGCATGACTATACCCGTAAGGGCGGTGTTGTGCATACGGAGATTTTATTGCCCGACAATGCCCCCGCCGAGTTTTCAAATCGGGCTGTTTTGTGGAACGCTGTCGAGAAAATCGAAAAGGCGAAAAACGCACAACTGGCAAGAGAAATTGAACTTGCCCTGCCTGTTGAACTGAAAAGGGAACAGAACATTTCCCTTGCCCGTGAATATGTAAAACAGCATTTTGTGTCGGCGGGAATGTGCGCCGATATTTGCATACATGACACAGGCGGCGGCAATCCCCATGCTCATATCATGCTGACCATGCGCCCCTTTGAGCAGGGCGGCGAATGGGGAGCGAAG
The DNA here is from genome assembly GCA_023395555.1 of Bacillota bacterium. Taxonomy (GTDB): domain Bacteria; phylum Bacillota; class Clostridia; order Lachnospirales; family Lachnospiraceae; genus Mobilitalea; species Mobilitalea torta. Next base: position 35,487 of record JAEWYQ010000086.1, on the reverse strand, counting down.
CAGAAAAAGGAATACATTCTTGACCCGCAGGGCAACAAAATCTATGACAAAAAGAAGCGTTCCTACAAATGCAAATCTATCCCCGCCACCGATTGGAACGAGCAGACCAAAGCCGAGGAATGGCGGCAAGGTTGGGCAGATTTTTGCAATGCCGCTTTAGAGAAACAAAACCATGCCGAGCGTATCGACCACCGCTCCTATGAGCGGCAAGGGATAGACCAAATCCCCACCGTTCATTTAGGTGTGGCGGCTTTTCAAATGGAAAGGCGAGGTATTCGCACCGAACGGGGAAACATGAACCGAGAAATTGAAGTAACAAATCAGAGATTGCGACAGTTAAAGGCACGCATTTCCAAACTACAAGATTGGCTGAAAGAGGAAATGCAGAACACCGAGCAGCCTACCCTTGCAGATGTGATACAGGGTATTCTTGCAAGTCGGGAGCAATCGGGAAAATCTGACCGATATCAAGCTATCGGCAATCTGAAAGCCGCCGCAAAAATGCTGAACTTTTTACAGCAAAATCATATTAGAGATATGGCGGGACTTGATGATAAATTCCGTTCCATGATTGACGAGCAGATGAATATTCGTGAAGAATTGAAACCCGTTGAACGGCGCATGACCGTTTTGAAAAAGCATATCGGACAAGCTGACACCTACTTAAAGTACAAGGGCAAAAAGGCATTGACGGAAAGTGAGCAGATACTATTCACAGCGGCAAATACCTATCTTAAAGATGTGATGAACGGCAGAACTGCCCTACCCGTAAAGGCATGGAAAAAAGAATATGCCGATTTGACCGACAAGCGGCAAGTCCTCAATGAGAGGTATGTTTCCCTCAAAGATGAGGTGAAAGAAGCCGAGCAAATCCGAAAGAATGTTTACGGTATTTTGCGGCAAGAACAGCGGAAACAGCAACAACACAAGGCAAAGGATATGGAGTTGTAAATGAGTAAAAATATATGTAAAGGAACCTTGACAAAAATTAATGAGATAGCTATAATATATGTAAAGGTAACTTGTCAAAAGTGAGGTGGTAAAATTGTGAAAAATCGAGTTGAGGAATTGAGGAAGGCACGCAAATTGAGTCAAGATGAGTTTGCAAAAGCAATAAGGGTTTCAAGGCAAACGGTTAGTTCGATTGAAACGGGAAAGTATAATCCGTCTTTAGAGTTAGCCTTTACCATTTCAAACTTTTTTGAAATGTCTATTGAAGAAATTTTTATTAATGAAAGGGGTTCTATAAAATGAGAAAAAATATGCTTATGTCAGGACTTTTGTATGTCCTTATTGGTATCGTATTTTTGCTGTGTGCGATTTTTTTGGACACAAAATTAAATAGTCTGTTTTGGGGATTTGCAGGTGGCGGTATTGCCCCCGGCCTTACTATGATTTATAGATATTTTTACTGGACACATCCTCAAAACTCAAAAAAGTATGCAGAAAAAATGGATGAGGAAAAAATTAATCTGTATGACGAGCGCAAAGAAAAGTTTAGAAACCAATCTGGGCGATATGCTTATCTATTGGGACTAATCATTATTTGTATTTCCATTGTAGTCTTTTCAGTGCTATCTTCCTTGGGGATTATACAAAATGCGAAAGTCTTGATTTTATATTTAGGTGGATATGCGGCTTTTCAATATGTCGCAGGGATTCTTATATTTAGGTATCTCAATAAAAAATATTAGAGCAAATGACTATGTGCATATACTGCTAAAAATCCGTATAACCTTATATGTTTTTTATTGCTGTGCTTTATCCAAAACCAAAAACAAAAATATTAAAAAGCCTCTTGACTATCCCCTTGGGGGTTGGCTTAGGATATAAATGGAGGTGGTAACAAATGTTGATTAACGAAGTATGTAAAAGATGTAAGTTAACAAAAAAGGCTATTGAATATTATGAAGAACAAAAATTGATATTTCCTACCATTATGGAGAATGGCTATCGTGACTTTTCTCAAGATGATGTAGAACTGTTAAAAAAGATAGCTACCTTGCGTAAATTAGGACTGTCTGTTTCTGATATTCAAAAAGTATTGAGTGACCACAGCGGGGCAATGCTAAATAAGCTGTTAAGCCAAAAAGAATTAGAGATTAAGTATTTAAAAGAAAGACAAGAACTTACAGAAAAACTTGCACGAGATAATGACTGGGATTATGTCAATGTACAGTTAGAAACTATTGAAAAAAAGCAATCTGTTTTGCAAAGACTATTAGATGTTTTTCCAGGGTACTATGGAAAGTATATTTCTTTGCATTTTGCGGCGTATCTTAACGAACCCATTCTTACCGATGAACAGCACGAAGCATTTGAAACAATCATCAAATTTTTGGATAATATAGATTTTGATATACCAACTGATTTACAAGAATACCTAAATGAAGCCACCAAAGATTTTGATGAGAATTTTGTTGCAAATATACATGATAATTTTGCTAAGGTTACCCAAGATACCGAGAAGTATATTTTGGACAATCAAGAAGTATTGGAACATTATATGTCATTCAGACAATCCGAGGAATTTAGAAATTCGCCTGCATACAGGCTTCAAGAACTTCTTAAAAAATTCAATAGTGATAGTGGATATAATGACATTTTCATTCCTGCTATGAGAAAGCTAAGTAAATCTTATCAAGATTATTTTGTCGCAATGGAACAAGCAAACAAGGCTTTTATTGAGAAGTACCCACAGGCAACATAAATAAAAAACTAATGTTGTAAAACAAGGCTTTTCCTGCTTATATGCTTCTAAAAATAGCCATAGGCATTCTTATGCCATTTTTCAAAACGCACGCTTAGAGATATTCTATTCGTGCGTTTTTTCATGCCTGAAACCAATTCCAACAGCACGCTCCCCTCCGACTTTCCCGTCTTGTCGCAAACAAAACGGAAAAGAAACGGGGAAAATCACATGAACATATATGAAGAACAAAAGCAGATTATCTGCTATCGGTTTGACGCTTTCTGCAAAAAGGCTATGCGATATGCAGCCCGAAACTGTTATCGAGATATGAAACGCAGACAGCAGCATGAAATATCCCTTGACTATCTTGTGGAAGAATATAATCAAGTGCCGTCAAGTCTGAATGACGATTTTACCATGTTCCCCATGTACCGATTTTATATCGGAAAAATCGTTATAAGCATTGAAAACGAGTGCTTAGAAATGGCTTTGTTACAACTGCCCGAAAGAAAACGAGAGTTAATATTGCTGTTCTACTTTGTGGGCATTAAGGAAAAAGAAATTGCAAAAATGTATGATTGCTCCCGAAGCAATATCAACTATCACAAGAACAGAATATTAAAACAATTACAACAGGAAATGGAGAGGTTAGACCATGAGTAAATCCAAATATCCGCTATTGTCTTACGAGCAAATCGAAAAGGTTATTGAGGGAGATACCGAAGCCATGAACGCATTAGTAAGACTGTATATGCCCTATATCTATGTGCTAAGTAAAGGAAACAAAGACATTGAAGATATGGTAAAAGCCAAGCTGATGAAAGCAGCTATGCAGTTTAGGCTTGATTATGAGAAATAATTGAGGATAGCGAAAAGACATAGCAAAGACACGAAAAACCGTCAAGGGTCAAGATGAACGGCTGCGCCGCCCTTGACGGTTTTTCCTGACTTTGCTGTATGGCAACTAAGAGGGTGTAAGCAGAAAACTGCCTACACCCTCTTAATATTATAGGAAAAATCAAAAAATATCATTTAACCCCTTGACAATATCCGTTCTGGAATGACAAGGTTGTTGACTTTGTCAGAACAATACAAGACAGCAGCAATATTGGAAGGGAATTCATATGATAACCGCAGAAATAAAGGGAATATCCCTTGAATTTGAGACTAACGATAAGGTATTTTCTCCATCATCAATCGATTTAGGAACCTTGTCCATGCTGTCTCAAATCGATTTTAACAGCACTGACAAGGTTCTTGATTTGGGATGCGGATACGGAATTGTAGGAATTCTGGCAGGCAAGCTTATTGGAGCTGATCATATTACAATGTGCGATCTCTCTGAAGACGCTATTTCATTATCAAAAATAAATGCAGCCAGAAATAACCTTGATGATTTAAAAATCATACAGAGCAACGGCTTGGAGAATATCACCGATGGTGATTTCACATTGATACTGTCCAACCCGCCCTATCATGTTGATTTTACCGTACCAAAGCAGTTTATCGAAGCCGGCTTTAAAAAGCTGGTTGTTGGCGGTAAAATGGTGATGGTCACAAAACGAAAGGATTGGTATAAAAATAAGCTTACTTCCGTTTTTGGCGGTGTCAAAGTAATTGAAACAAACGGCTACTATGTTTTTATTGCCGAAAAGCGTTCCTCTTATATTCCCAAAAAACAGAAAGATACAAACCGTTTATCAAAAAAAATACAAAGAAAGCAACGCAAATAAGACACTGCAATAATACAAAGTACTGCCATATGCTCCGGAATTCCAAGAAGCTTACGCACATACTCTTCACTGCTCATTCCCTGATTGGATTCTCTTACCCGAATCTGCACCCAGCAGGTGCCAAGCCCTAATCTCTCCGCTTCCAACTGCATAATGATCGAGGCTATGGAGGCATCTTCTATCCAGGTATCGGTTTTCTGTGTATCGGCCAATACCGCAATGGCAAGGGGTGCCTCCGGTAAAAACGATTGTTTCGGCTTCCGGCAGTCGCCAAGCTTTTGAAGTGTTTCTTTATTTTCGATAACTACAAACTCCCATGGGTGGGTACTCTTCCCGGTAGGTCCAAGCTGTGCCGCCTGAAGAAGCTTTTCCTTTTTCCCCGCTTCCACAGCCTTGTCTTCAAATTTCCGACAGCTTCTCCTTGTAAGTAATAGATCTAACATAAAATCCCCCTTACTCTCTCAATATGATGCTGCCATTATTTTAGTACCTTCTCCACCTTGTATCATCAGAAAAGCCCTTATTTATTGGCAGCTTATTGGTAATTTAATGCAAATATATATTCAATACTACCAGAAGCTAATTGCGTATCCGATGATATCGTAACATAATATGTTCCTGCCTGCAGATTGCTGGATATCACCTGGAATAACCTGTTCTCATCGTTTTTTAGGGTCTCAGAATCCGCCATAAGAACACCTTTCGCATCAATTATTGAAAAATGAAGATTTGCCGTATCCGAATCATTTGTTAAGGCAGCACCGGCTAATCCTATCGGTCTATCTTCCGTTAGAACAAATTTATATAGATCCATCCCTATTAATTCTGCTGTCCCAAATACAGCGTAACCGGAAGTTACAACCTGACATGTGTTCATGCTTCCGCTGAGAGAAGTATCTTCAAATATATAATTTTCTGATGTGTCACCACTGCTGTTTTCTTCCTTCGCTGCAAATTCGCTTACAGTAATTGGATTGGCAGTGCTGACCTGGTATAAATAATTTATATCTATTGCAAAATTCAGATTCTGTCCCTCTTCATAAATCATAGCATTGATTCCGATCACTTCACCATAAGCATTAAGCAAGGGACCGCCGCTATTACCATGCGTTACAGCGGCATTCGTTTGAATGCAATAGATATCATTGACCGGTCTTGATAAATTCGTGATTATTCCATTGGTAAAGGTGTCAGTTAAGCCTAGTGGGTTTCCTATCGCATAAACACTCTCACCGACATTTGATTTATATTTATTTATCATTAGTTTCTCTGTTTCAACAGGTATGCTGAGTATTGCAATATCAAATGTCTTATTGTACCCTAATATATACTCGGCATCATAAATACGTCCGTTCAGCATCCGGACTTTAATTGATGACGCACCTTGTATGACGTGGTAATTTGTAACTATTTTACCGCTGTCAATGAAAAATCCTGAGCCTATGGAAACGTCGGTATTTATTTGCACCGTAGCAGGAGAACATTTTTCATATACTTCTTCTGGTGACAGCTTTTCTGATTTAGGTCTTTTCTTGCCAATGACTGTAACGGGAATTACCAGCTTTTCATCCGCATAATTTAAAGCTATCGTTATCTCGGTCTTCCCTTCTCCGCGCAAAATGATGATAAGAGGTAAGTCATCACCTGACCATTCTCCCCACATACAATTTATTACATTCTCATCACCAATATCGAAACTTATCTCCCCATCCTCGGGCATCACACCATCAACGGTAACCATTATTGCTGAGTCCTGGCTGCAGGTCAAATTATTTACGCTTGCATGTAATATTTTATCTTTTACGGTTACCTGGCATGTATATGATTTATTTTTATATTTCCCGGTTACTTTGGCAGAGCCATAATTATTTGCACGAACCTGCCCCTCTTCATTGATGGAAACAATGGACGTATCCGAACTTTTCCATGCTATATTTCCCTTTGCCCCGTCTATTCGGAGATCTGCCGTCTCTGCTATATCCAAAGATAATTCCTTCTCGTTAATAGACGGATTCTTAACCTTTACCGTACATTTGTATTTTGATTTACTTACAGTTGCTGTGATCACAGCCGTTCCTTGTTTTATTGCCGTTACTTTGCCTGACTTAGACACCGTCGCTATGGATTTGTCGGAAGAAGCCCAGCTTACTTTAGCCGTGGTTCCTGTCATTTTTAGATTATACGTATCCCCTGCATACAGGGAAAGACTGCTTTTATTTAAATTTTGGGCTGCTGCTTCGGCTGTTATAACAAAACCGGTCATTGGAACATTTAATGTGAAACAAACGATTAACGATAAAGCTATCATTTTGATTAATCTTATTGGCTTATTCATGTTTGTCCTCCACTTACAGTATTATTATAATTATACTCCCTGCTTTTACAATAATCAAACATTTTTGACATAATCATACTTTAGGTTTATTTGATGTGATATCATGTAATTTATTAGAAGCCGCCAGCTTTTCTGGTATTGTGAACCAGGGCTGCAAGGGCAGATTATGGGTTGACAACATCGAAGAACCAAGGCTTGCAATCGCCGAGTCCTATGCGGTAGGAAGCTTTGCATTCCTTGGTACTTTTAAAACACAGGAAGACTTTTTAGATTTATTCATATGATATGGCCAGAAAATTAGGATTTGAGAAAATAAATGAAGCCACCGTCTATTGGTTCCCTCTTTAATCAAACAGAGGTTTCTTGATGGATCGGCACGGAATGCTGTACTACACTTTTCCATTGGAGGAAATCAGTATGATTATTTTAATAGCGGGCAGTTCGCATACCGCACGCTTACGAGATCCCCTTGATTTACAAGGGGGTTTTTTGTTGCACTGATACATGCACTCATATAAACTTATAATATATAAAGTCAAGAATACTGCTGAAATAATTGATATAATAATTATGTTGCCGGCAGCAGCTTGATACTATCAGGAGGTAAATGTATATGAACAGCGGTATGTTGGAAAACGTATTAGCTTATATCGAGGAACATATTTATGAAAAAATAAGTTTATGTGTTTTAGCCGAACTAGCAGGCTATAGTCCCTTCTATTTCAGTAAACTGTTTTCTGACGCAATGGGAATGCCAGTTACGGGCTATGTTCGGATTCGCAAATTACAATATGCGGTCGTTTCCTTGCTGGAAGGGCGAAAGGTTCTCGATGTTGCAATTTTGTATGCATTTGACTCCCACGAAGGGTTTACACGTGCCTTTACCCAACTCTTTGGTTCAACACCAAGCACTGTTAGGAAGCATCTCACTTCATATACGGTTCCTATGTATGTTGTACCAGAAACTATTAACAGGAGGTCAAATATGGAAGTAATAAGTTCATTACAACACAATATGCACCAGCTTGTTTTCGAATTTCTTGAACAATCCTTTGAAGAGGCCAAGGCTGGCTTCTGTACTAACATAGAAATTACGCTTTTATCAGAGGGTAGAATAAAAATCCGTGATAACGGAAGGGGATTACCCCTGTCTGAAGATTTACATGCAGGTAAAGCCGTACTGGATAAAATATTAGCCGGAAGACCAATAACGAATGCAGAATACAGCCAAATGGGCGATCTTATGCAGGCAGACTTACAGACCGTTAATTCATTATGCGAAGCCTTGCAAATCATTGTAAAAAGGGATGGAAAACTCTTTCAGCAAGACTTTATTCGGGGCATTGCCCAGCATGAACTTTATATTAGCAATCTAGAAGCTTCTTCGGGTACGGAGATAATTTTGAAACCAGATACATTGATATTTCAAAATGAAAATTTTTCCCCGGAGCTTCTGAATAATTGGGTAAACCAAAAACTCAGAGGCACTGATAACCTTAAAGTCGATGTGAAAAGTACGGATGATCTTTGATTGCCGCCAGGAAGCAATCAAGCTAATAAACCGGAGTCCCCGCAATTAAAACCGTTTCTTTATTCTCTTTATTATGATATCATTGAATTAGGGCTTAGCTTTCTAAAGCTGTAGAAAGGGACAAAATTATGTATTGTAATTTCCTTAGAGGATGCCATGCAATGGGCAACATGGTTTATTAATCAGTAATATTCCAGGCATAAGTGGATTCTGAGCTTTACCGGAATCCACTTATACTGTGAGAATTTCAAGAAGGCACCATTACTTTATGTTACTTCTACACTTCTTTTATTGCTAATTTATTATGAAAACAGAAAGGATGATGTGTATGAATTCAAAGTATGTAAATAATGATCCAATGCATAAAAAGTGGGAGGAACTGTATAATGCACAGCCTAAAGACGTTAGGGATAGGTTGGATAAATTAAATAATATGCATCCAAACGAATACCAACTTAAGGTTATAAAGAGAAAAAGAACCGCGCTAACGGATGGAGATATATTTGTCCTCAGCCCTCAGGATGGTATATATTTCTATGGAAAAGTTATGAAAACAAATATCCGGCACATAGGAGGAGATTCCTTCATTAATGGGCAAAATCTTATTTTCATTTTTAAGTGTAAAAGTAAAGAAGCTACTTTGGAAAATTATAAACCGGATTATGATAATTTGTTAATTGAACCATCGATTGTAGGAAAAAGTTATTGGACGAGTGGATATTTTTATACTATCGGTAATGAAGCAATTAGTGAAGTCGAAAAGAATCTGGATTATGGATTCTATAAAACTTATCCTTCCAAAGTTATATATTACAAGGAAAATGGTGTTGAGATGGATCATCAACCTTCGCTATTAGGCGTTTGTGGTATCACAACAATCACTGGTATTGCATATTATGTTACTCGCGAATTAATTCTTGATCCCTCAGTAATCTATTAGTAAGTGTCAATGCAGACAGCAACACCTAATATGAGGTTATCATAAAAAGCTGTAAAACATTATGTGTATAGTATCATGTTCTGCAACAATCAATCTATAGGTACAAATAGGATTCGCTAATCATTGAAGGCAAGACTGTTCGTTCTGTTAAGCTTATTTTGTTATGCGAAAAAAATGAACTATAGGGAGACCAGCAATATGAAAATCAATGATAAAATCATAAAGCACTGTTTAAAGAATGTAATGTTTATAAATGGTACGGCATATGCCGGAAAATCCACAATGGCAGCTATGCTTGCCGAAAAATATGGTCTAATTCATTGCGGAGAAAATTATCATGGAGTTATAACCAATGAAATTGCCACGCCTGCCGAATATCCCAATCTCTGCTATTTCGAAACCATGAAGAACTGGCAGGAGTTTATAAACAGAACTCCGGAAGAATATTCTCGATGGATCGATGGGATCACAGAGGAAGTCATGGAATTTGAAATTGCATATCTTATGAGTATTTCACATTCTCAAAAAGTGATTGTTGATACAAATATTACAACTGATATATTGCAGCGAATTGCAGATTATAATCAGGTTGCAATTATGTTGTCACCGCAGTCAATGTCTGTTGATTATTTTTTCGAGCGTGAGGACGAAGATAAGAAGTTTTTCAAGGAACAGATTATGAAGGCCGAGAATCCCGAGAAAACCATGGCAAATTTCCGGGAGTGCATCACAAGAATCAATAGCAAAGAAAATTATGATAAATTTGCTAACAGCGGATTTTTTACAATCGTGAGAAGGGATGCTGTTGCCGATACGAAATTGGAAACCTTGAACTTATTGGCAAAACATTTTGGATTGGAGAAATAAACCATTACCATATTGGCAAACCTGTTCGTTCGTTATTAAGTTCATTATTCAATGCAAGGCTTTCTGATTTTCAGACCTGATTTTCGGAAAGCCTTGCATTATATTCAAAATGCAATATATAATTGACATGAAGCAATTTATATATTATACTATGCAATGTAAGGAGGTGTGTATGAAAAACAAAAAAATGAAAATTGCTAGAATGGAATGTGATATGAAACAAGAAGATTTAGCAAAAGCTGTAGGCGTAACAAGACAAACCATCGGTTTAATTGAGTCAGGCGATTACAATCCCACGCTTAATCTCTGCATTGCAATCTGTAAGGCGCTTAACAAAACATTAAATGATTTATTTTGGGAGGAATAATGATGAGCAGTCAAAAAATTAATGATGAAAGAGTATTAGCACAAAAACGAAAAATCCAAAGTGATGCATTTGCCATTCTGTTTTTTGGATTGTTATTATCCGTGCTAATTCAGCAAATTATGTTTAATGCACCTGTATCACAGTATATTGTGGAATTTATCTTTTTTATATCCGCTTCCATATATCTTTTAGTTCGTAATATAATGTATGGTAATGATATCTTTTCCTCAAATAAACCAGGCCATCGATCCGTCATCATTAATAGTCTTGTTTGCGGATTGACAATTACTGTGATCCATACGACACTTAATTACATGAGACTGGGAAGCTTGTTCACAACAGATTTCACCAACACTTTACTGGTTACGCTTATTACCTTCCTATGCTCTACAATAATTGCATTTGTAGCATTTGAATTACTTTATATTGTAAGTGAAAAAAAGAAACAGCAGATAGAAACAAAATTCAAAGATGATGACGAGTAAAATAAAAACGTTCATGACCTGTTATCACCGGACACATTATGTCCCGCAATTACAGAGCATAGCCGTCTACCCTTATGCCGGGAGGGAACACGGCTATTCCTTTATACAGGTAAAAACCGTACAGGAAGGTCATTATATGGAGGAATATTATATGCCCTCATTGTGGTTGTGTTGGATGTTTCCAGAAGTGGTTATATTTACATTGAGCAGAGCGTAATTGCTCTGCTCAAAAAAGAATAAATATCAAGTTGTGACAGAGCCAAAGGCAAAATTCGTGCCCTCTCCTACCCCTTCACAGACCCTTGCGTCAATCCGCTGTAGATGTATTTCTGCAGGAAGAGGAAAATAGCCAGGGTCGGAAGAATGGTGATGACGATCCCGGCACAAATCACCTGCCACTGGGTTCCGTAAGGTCCCTGAAAGTTGAACAGGGAGGTGGAGATAACCAGAAGCTTTCTGCTGGTCATATACAGGAAGGGGGTGTAAAAATCATTATAGATATTGACCCCTTTGATAATCAGCACCGTCATAATGGCGGGCTTGAGCAGCGGCATGATAATCTTAAAAAACACCGTGAAATAAGACGCTCCGTCCACAATCGCCGATTCATCCAGGGATTCCGAGATATTGTCCAGAAATTGCAGAAAGATATAGATAGCAATAATGTCCGTGCCAATATACAGTAAGATCACCGAGGTTCTGGTATTAATCAGATGCAAAGCATTCATGATCTGATAGCAGGTCACCTGCATCGTTACCGAGGGAACCAGCGCGGCAATCAGGAAGGAGGATTTCACGATTTTCTTCGCCCTGAATTCGAACCGGTTCAGCACATAGGCCGTCATGGTGCCGGTCAGAATTGCGCCGATCATTGAGATAACCAATATAATCGCCGTATTGGTAAAGCCCCGCAGCATCTTCCCATCCACGAAGGCCCTTATGTAGTTTTCCACGTTCATAAAGCTTTCCGGCAGCTCCAGTGCCCCGGTCTCCCGGAATTCAACCTGGGTCTTAAAGGAAACCAGCAGAATGACAATCAATGGCACCACCGCGACAAAGGAGGCAAAAGCAAGGGACAGATACTTCATCCCCATGGCAATCGATTTCCGGGCTGACGTTCTATGCTTCTTCATTTGCTCCGATCCCTCCCATTGAAATAGTGCTCCTGTATTGCCGTGATAATCAGAATCAGAACCAGCAGGACAACCGCCATGGCGGAGGCCAGCCCTACCTTCTTGAATTTGAAAGCCGTTTGTATGGTCTGGATCACGAAGGTTGCCGTGCCGTTGGAACCGTTTGTGATGATATAGGGGATCTCAAAGACGCTTATGGCTCCCTTGACAGCCAGAATCAGATTCAGGCTCACCACGGTTTTGATACCCGGCAGGATGATGTAGCAAAACTGCTGCCAGCGGTTCGCTCCGTCAATATCCGACGCCTCGTATACCGTGTGATCCAGGGACTGAATCGCGCCGATAAACATAATCAGATTCTGCCCCATATAACGCCAGACCGAGACAAAGCTTAAGGATATGTTATTTATATTCCTGTTCAAAAGCCAGTAGGGGAGCTTATCCTCAGGAACCCCTACCAGGGTAAGCAAAGTATCCAGTGTCCCCATTCTCTTAAAAAAGTACAGGAATACAAAGCCGATAGCGACTCCGTTGATCAGATAGGGAAAGAACAGCACTCCCTTGAAAAAGTTTCTTCCCTTCAGCTGAAAGCTCAGCAGCATAGCAAAGAACAGAGCCAACGCCATTTGAACAAAGGCGCCGGCGAAATAATAGATGCTGATCCTTAGTGTGGCAAAATACTCCGGCCGGGAGAACACCTCTTTATAATTCCCAAGACCGATGAATGTCCGGTCACCCAGATAGCTCATTTCATAAAAGCTGAATTGAAGCATTTTGGCGAAGGGCAGATAGGTAAACACGAAGAGCAATAACAGCGGAAGCAGCAAAAAGGTGAACACCATGATCCACTTCTGCCCCTGCCTGCTTTTTGCCCAGCGCTTTACTCCACCGCCTTCTGTTCGCTTATTCTGTCCCATAGTTATGCCCATGCCCTTTGCCGCGTAAACCGCCATGAAAGCATTGGCATGGACCCGGTCCCCCCTTCATTGATACCTTTTATTTCTTTCAACCATCTCTCCATTTCCGCGTCTGCTGCCGTACGGGAGCTCTCCCGGGACAATCCCCGGTAAGCCCCTGCATAAGCCCTTCCTTGCGCGAAGCAGGGACGCGGCCAATACCCGCGTCCCCTCTCCGGAATGCCTTCTATCCTATTGGATTCCCTCTGCCGCCTGGACTTTGGTCCATTTCTCGTTCCAATCCTTCATGATATCGTCAAAGCTTTCCTTAGTCACACCGATGGCTGCCTCTATGATTCTGGCTTTCTGTTCATTGGAGGTTAAGCCAACCTCGGAACGGTCATTAATTTTATCAAAGAGCCCTTCGTTCTCCGCTGTTGCCGGAGCGCTGGCAATCAGCTTCACGTTACCGTTGACAAAATCCTGCAGGGTTGCGGGCAGCGGGTCCGCCTTGATTACGGAGATGGAGCCCTGGGAAGCCGCAAAGCCGGATTTTGAAGTCAGCCAGTTAATATACGCCTTGGAGGCAAGGATCTCTTCCTCCGTGCTGTTGACATTGATGCCGAAGCAATAATCCGCAGCGGCTGTCGCATACTGCTTCCCATCCACTGTTATGGGGAAGGGCATATAGCCGATATCGTCACGGTTCGTGGCCTGGTCCTGCATCTGAACCACCGACCAGGAGCCGAGAGCCATAGCCCCGATCTCCCCCCGTCCCAGCATACCCTTGCAGGCTTCCCAGTCCGTCGTGGTGGGGTCATCCTCAATCAGGCCCTTATTTGCCAGATCGTACATCAGTTTGTATACCGTATAATGAGGAGTTCCCGAGGAAAACGGCTCCTTTTCCCTGGGCAGCACGTTGTTCCTGTAATTCTCATCTCCCGTGGCTCCGCCGAAGCAATAATCCTCCCAGGCGCTTAAGGGCCAGCCGGCTGCATAGTTAGTGTAGTAAGGGATCGCATTGGTATTGTCCTTAATCTTCTGCATGGCGGCCAGGAATTCCTCAGGAGTCTTGGGGATCTGTGTCACACCGGCAGCCTCGAATATCTTCTTGTTGTAGACCACACCCTGGGCAGTGCAGGCCCAAGGCAATCCGTAGACCTTTCCGCCGCTTGCCTTCTCCGTAACGAAGTTATATACGGGAGAAAGCTCCTCCACGGTGCCGAAGGGTACAAAGAAATCACCCAGGTTGGCCAATGCCACGGTCTTGGGGATCATACAGATATCGCCCCAATTCTCTGTGGTGAGACGGATGGTAACATCCTCCTCGTAATTCGTCATGGCTTCATATTCAATCTTCACGTTAGGGTACAGCTTGTTGAATTCCTTTATGTAATCTTGAAACACAGTGTCAATTAAATCCGTCCGGTTTGTAAATACTGTCAGCTCGGCTGCAATATCATTAGAAACTTCACTTCCAAAGATGGTCTGGCTTTCCGCGCCTTTCTTCTCTCCCTTGTCCGCCGTGGAATTGGCAGGTGCTTCTTTTTTGCAGCCCGCCAGAAGGGCTCCCAGCATAACGAAGCATAAAAGGATTGCTAATTTCTTTTTCATAATGAATTCTCTCCCTTTTTTTATTGAGGTTGCAACCTGTATCATTATCATAAGACTTTTTTATCATGTTTTGCACAGCAGTAATTTATATTTCTATACAGATCTTTGGGTGTACTTGCCAATTTTTCCATTTTTTACGGTGTCAGGCACCGTTATTTGATACCATTATTCAGCTTAGGCAGCTCTTCTCTTACTAAAGTGTTCTCTGCCCAATATAAGTTACGGATTGCTTCACTGGAATTTATCTCAAAGGTCAGCTCCGCCCATCTCATACAAAATGCCCAGCGGTTTTGTTGGACAAGCTGCTGCGGAGTGGGCAGCGCATCGCATTCCCCAATTCCCATGGGCTTATCCCCTGCAATACTTAGAGCAAGGTCATATTTTCTCTGCGTAAAACCGTCTCCATTATAGAAATCCACACTGAAGATCTCCCGGTATTGATCTCCCGGATTATAATCCGGTGCCGTTCCCGCCGGGTCTTCCTCCCCACCAGAACACAGTTTGATTCATCTCATGGAAGGGCCTGAACAGTACGGTCACATTATGATCCTCCAGGTTGTTTTTATATGCTATTCTTTGGTGCCTGACACCGAAAAAGGAGCCCGAAGGCTCCTTCCGAAATATATAATATTCACTCCCCATAAAGTGAAATGCTATATCTTCCTTAACGATATTCTGTCCCATCTCCGGGCAGCAGATAGGAGTTATTCTTCACATGATCAACCAATTCCTCTACTCTGGCGTATGCAATCCCCAGACAGGTGTCCGCAGCCCCATAATAGATCGCAATTCTCCCCGTATCAGCATCGAATAAGGCGGAGCAGGGGAAGGTCACATTGGACACGAAGCCGCTCACCTCATAGTCGGCCTCCGGCGTCATGATATAGTCCTTCGTCCGGTACAAGACCTTTGCCGGTTTCTCCCGGTCCAGAATGGCCGCCCCGATGCTGTAGACAAAACCGTTGCAGGTTCCGCACACTCCATGGTAGAACAGCAGCCAGCCCTCCGTTGTCTCAATGGGAACCGCCCCTGCCCCGATCTTGGTTCCCTGCCACCAGGTGTGACCGCTGGTCATGACTCTGCGGTGCCTTCCCCAGAAGGTAAGATCCGGGCTATAGCTCAGAAAAATATCGCCGAAGGGCGTATGTCCGCTGTCGCTGGGCCTGCTCAGCATGGCATAATGTCCGTTGATCTTCCTCGGAAAGAGAACACCATTGCGGTTAAAGGGGATGAAGGAATTCTCCAGACGTATAAAGGTTTTGAAATCCTCCGTAACTCCCAGCCCGATGGTAGGGCCGCCAAAATCTGTGCACCACAGGATGTAATACCTGCCCTCCAGCTTCACCAGCCGGGGATCATAGGCATAGCCCGTGTTGTATTCCTTTCCGTCCTCATCCACCCAATGAATATCCTCATCCTCCAGCTCCCATTTGATTCCGTCCTCGCTGTAGCCCACATGGAGCTGGGGAATTCCGTCCTTATGATCAGCGCGGAATATTCCGACGAATCTTCCGTTATAGGGCAATACTGCGCTGTTGTATATCCTGGCGGACCTGGCGGTCTTATTTCTTCCCATAATGGGGTTTTCCGTGTGCCTCCACAGGACATCCCCGCAGCCCTCCGGCTTCTCCTGCCATGGAATATTTTTTACTCCGGTTCCAATTATTCTTACTTCACTCATTCTGACCTCTTTCCTGGAAATCCGGTCAAAGCCGGTCTCCTTTTATTTATTAAGCTGTGAATATCTCTACTGCTTCCTCGAATATCCGGGTATCCTTTCCCAGCCGCCCGGCCCGGCATTTTGAAAATCCTTCTTTATTTTACGGCTCCCTCCGTCACCCCGCTGATGATATAGTTTTGCAGGAAAATGTATAACAGGATGGTAGGAACCGCGATCAACAGGATGGCTGCCGACATCAGGGGCCAGTCCGCCATCCGGTCCCCGGCAAAGGTGTTAAGGGAGGTGGCCGCCGTCTTTATCTTCGGCATATACATATAGGGGGTAAAAAAATCATTGTAAATGCCCAGCAGCTTCAGTATAACCGTGGTGGCGATGGCTGGCTTTAGCTGGGGCAGAATGATGCAGGGAAACCCCGGAAGCCCCCCCAATTCCCATTCCGAAGCCCTTCACCGCAGAGAAGTCCTTCACCGCGCCGGGCACAGAGGCAGTCAGCTCCTTGAAATCAAATTTCACCATCTCGCCCGTGTCCTCTGTCAGCTCCTTTTCTCCGCTCCAAACCACATTGTTTTTGTCCGTCAGGGAAAGGGTCAGGGTATTGCCCGATTTATTCCCCTTCACCCAGGCAAATAACACATCATATTCTGTGAAATCCAGATCCGGCAGAGGTTTCGCCGCCTCAGACGCCTTCCCGGTGTATGCCGCATTCAGCCTTGCATCGCTGCCAAAGTAGAACTCGCCGTCCTCCAGGACATTCACCGGAGCCTTATCCTGCATGGGAAGCCTCTTGGAGCCGGAGCCCACCTCCACCGATTTCACGATGGCGCCGCCCTTGCCTGCGGAATAAGTCACTCTGAGATAGCGGGCGGATGAGGATGGCTCTGTATCGGCAAAGATATACTTCGAATATGCGCCCTCCGCTTTTCCTTCCCCGGATGCGGAGACCTTCTCATAGATAACGCCGTCCGCTGATACCTCCACCTTAAGCTCTGCCCCCTTATTCATATAGGCTGTTACACGGTAGGAGGTCATATCCGCTGCGGTTTTATAGATCAGCACGCCTTCCCCGCCGTCAGCGGCCGCAAGACCCTCAATACCGCCGTCGGTGATCCTGTCCAGATTCGGAGACTTATAGGCATATAACGGCTTTGACGGATTGAAGTCCTCATCCTGAATTAGTATATTCTTGTCTATTACCTGGGGAAGATAGACCTCCTCCTGATTTCCCGTATAGGTATATACCGTTTTGACCTCTTCCAGGACGCAGGCGTTATTCCCCCCGATATATACTCTTGCAAAATAGGTGCCCGCGGGCAGCGCATCCGCTGCATAGACGGAAGCAGAACCGGTCACCCGGACCTCGGTATAGGTTATATCATCCTTTGACACCAGGACCCTTGGCTGTTTATCCGGGGTGTTCTTTGTCCTGATTTCAATGGAGGTCATGGGAATCTTCGCATTATAGGCAATGTAGCCCTCTATGCCGGAGGCATTCCAAAGCGCACCGTCAAAGGTTGTTACATTTTCAGAATGGTCATAGCTGTAGACATTCCGGATTTCTGTGGGATTCGGATCTTGGCCTGATACCGCGATCATATCCAGGGGGTCCGTCACAATATGCTCCGCAGAAGCCGCTGTAACCACATTGGACCAGGCTCCCTCGCCGGATTCATTGCAGGCCCTCAGACGATAGGAGTACGCGCTTCCTGTGACCGCCGTCTCATCATGGTAACCGGCAATACAGGGCTTTGCTTTATCCTCCCAATTTCGTCCCGAATCGTATACATAATCCCCCTCATCGGCAATGGTCTGCCAATCACCCTCCCCGGGGTTCTGTCCTTCGGCTCTCTGTATCTCATACCAGGCTCCGCCCACCACACCCCTCCACTGGATGTCGCCGACTGTCTTGATCTCATATAGGAGCGGTGCCTCCCCGGTCTCCGGGGGAGGAATAGGAAGGGCCCTGGCCTCTTCTATCGTATCCGCAGCCCCGTTCAGCAGGCTGGCATAGGCAAAGATGCTTCTTACAATTCTGGTTTCATCATAATAATCCCCTGACGGGAAGCCCGGCCAGTGGTAAGCGGCCCAGTTCCCCGGATTTTCCGGGTGGAAATAGTACCCATAGCCGTCCTTATGTGCCCTCAGGCTCCACATCATCATTCCGTTGGTGCCGGCCTCAAGCCCGGCATCAAAGACCTCATTTACCTGCTCCACCCTTGTGTAGGCGCCGAACTCTCCCAGGATGAAGGGCTTTCCCGGCAGAGGCTGGCCGTCACCGCCCAGTACCTGCTTTGCGCCGTCCTGGCCGTTATTGAAGGACAGCCAGGTGTCATTCTTCGTCTTGGTAGGGAAATGTCCGGTATAATAATGACTTCCCAGAATATCCACATTGGGGTCCTTTAAGGATTCTGCGGTTGCATCCATCTTGCCGTCCAGCACCAGCTGGCGGATTCCCGTGCTTTTCAGATGGGCCGCGATATCCGTGGTCCATTCCTGGGGGAACTTCGTGCCGGTCTCATCATAGGCCGCGATCTCATTGCCGGTCTCCCAGCACAGGACCCCAGGATCATCCTTATACTTGATGCCGGATACGGAGTTCGTCCGATCCATCAAATGGGTTATCATCTGCTTAAAGTAATCCCTTGCTTTTGGGTTCGTGTAAAATTCCCATGCCTTCGTGTCAAAGCTGGACGGATGCCCCATCCCTATCCCGGCCAGCCTGAGATAACCGTCCATGCCTCCGACCCAGTGCCAGTGATCCACCAGCGGGATGATAACACGGACACCGTATTGATTGGCAAGAGCCAGAAGGCTGTCCAGCTGATTTAAGGCGCTCTCATTGAAGGTGAGGCTGCCGCTCCCGTCCACGCCTGTTACATAAGCCCTTCCGTTATTATTGCCGTTATATACGGGAATCGTATAGGTTCTGGTGACCTTGCCGCCCATGGCCTGGATTGTCTTTAAGGCATTGGCCTGTTCCCAGGATGTGTCCGAGGTGGCCTGGGGATAGTTCAGAGAAACGAATTTCAGCTCCTTTGCCCCATCCATCAGCTTCGTGCCGTCTGCCTTGATGTAATCCTCGAATACGGTTTCAAACCGCCTGTCTTCTGAGGTATCCAGCTCAATCTCCGGATACCTGTTTAGAAATCCTGCTGCTCCATCCTCTTTTGTATCTGCAGCTCCTGTATCTGCGGCTTCCGCATTCTCAGCTTTCGTATCTGTATTTTCCGTATTCGCATCTTTGGTATTTGCCTCTTTCTTGTCTGGTGTTCGTCCTGTTCCCGCGTTGCAGCCGAGCATCCCCAGCAGCGCGGCAAGCAGCAGGATTACAACTGTGATTCTCCCTTTCCTACTCTTCATTGCAATACTCCTCTCCTTTTATAAAGCAAGGAGAACCGGAGCACCGGCCCCCATTCTCCTTTCTCTCTCCTTTAGTCCAGGGGATTTCCCTGAGAATCAAAGGCACGTACATAATCAACAATTTCGTCAAAGCAGGCCCAGGCAATCCCCACCTTCTGATCCGCCGCCCCGTAGGACATAATCAATTCATCATCCTTTACAATCCCGCCGGTGGTAAAGATGCAGGGACAGGCAAACTTATCCGGCAGCTCCCAGTCCTGTTTGGCATACATCAGACGGCTGGAGCACCTGTGAATAATTTTAGGGAAGTCATTCTCCTGCTTCTTCAATATCATGAAGGACTGGGTATACCCATAGTCCGGCAGGCTTTTCCCATGATAGGATACCAGCCACTCCCCGTTATCCAGGGGGATGGGCGGAAAGCTGGCTCCGATTCTCTCCTCCTCCCAGTCAAAGATGCCCACGGCCAGCAGCTCATGAATCGCCTTATCGCTTGTGAAATCCCCCAGCTCCCCGGCCGCCGCAAGAAACATGGAGGGCTTTTTTATTCCCCTCCCCGCCTCAAAAGCATCGGGATGATCCGGCCTGTGCAGCATGACATACTGCAGCTTTCCGCGAATCATCATTTTGTTGGGGAAGAGGAACACATCCCGGTTATCCGTCACATTGCCGTCCGTCAGCACGCACACATAGGTGAAGGCCCGTTCATAGTTCCGCTTCTTCAGCTGCTCCAGATCCAATTTAAACAATACTGTCGTTGTGTCATTCTTATATGCGGCGGAGCCGTAGGGATTGTCCTCCTTCATGGCCCAATCCGGAAGATTGTCCCTTCTCCTGTCTCCCTCCCAGTAGGGGCCCGGCGGAAACATCCGGCAGGCCGCCGTCATATAATACTCTCCCTCCAGCAAAAAGATTCTGGGGTCCTCGATGCATCCGTTGGCATAGTTGACCACCTGATTCCCATAGATATTCTTGATATACATCCGGTCCATATCATATTCCAGTGCGGGGGCAAGGGCCGGTCTGCTAAAATCAGCCTCCCAGGTCTCCCCGTTATCCTCGCTGGCGGCATATCCCAGGAAGATGGGATATGGATCTGACAGACCTCTCAGATTCTTCCGGGGCCAGGGGCCGGTTGCCCGAAAGAGCATATGTATGATATTGCTGTCCTGCTCCCGGACAATGGCCGGATTCAGCACCATGGTGTCCGCCCAGGAACAACCTTCCCGGGGCACGATCACGGGCTTGCTTGAATATCGAATCTTTGGTTCCTTCATTCTGATACTCCTCCTGATAACAAATATATTTTTTTACTCACCTCTCCAATATCATAGCATGTTCTGAACTGTAAATTAATTGCTCCCCTTTGTTTTTATATGCAAATCTTTAGCTATTGAAACAACAAGAACCGGCATGGCAGCGATGAATGATCCCATCCCTTCCATGCCGGTACCTTCAAATCAACCAGGCTGTTTGAATTAGCACGGAGCAAATTTCCGCTCCGCTGTCATTTTATAGTTATCTTGCTGCCGTTCCTTACGCAATATCATTAAATCAGGCCGGAAGCACGCTGCCGGGCCGAAATCAATACACCGTGTTGCGATATTCCTTCGGAGAAATCCCCACGCTCTTCTTAAAGGCCCGTCCGAAGGAAACCGCGTCCTCATAGCCTACCATGCATCCGATCTCGTATACCTTGATGGTGGGGTCCCGCAGCAGTGTCCTGGCGGCCCGCATTCTGACCTCCAGCAGGTAATCGGAGAAATTGGTGCCCACCTCCGTCTTAAATAAATTGCTGAAATAGGAGGCGTTCAGCTCCACATATTCCGCCAGATCATTCAGCGTGATGTTGTCTTTATAATGCTCCGAGATATATTTCTTCGCCAGCTCAATCCGGTTCTTGCTTCTCTTCTCCCGCTCGCTCCTGATATATTCGATCACATCCTTGATCAGATAGCTCATATAGGTTCTCAGCTCATTGTATGTATTGATATTCTCCAGGAAGAACCCATACTCATAGGCGCAGCACAGCACCGCCTCCTGAAAATCCTTGACCCGGAGAATCAGCAGCTCCAGCATATCCTTCATATACTTCCTGAACTTCAAGGGGGTGAGGTAGCATAAATCGATGAAGGTCTGCTCCAGCAGCTTCTTGCAGTTAATATAATCATACAATTCGATGTACTGGGTCAGCTTCTCCACCAAGGGCTCCAGGTTATAATTTATGTCAATCAGCTTGCTCTCGATCTCATGGTATTCGATGCGGTGATTCTTTCCCAGGTAGAAGCGCGCATCAGCCGCCGTCTGCGCCTCCTGATAAGCCCTGCGAATCCCGGAAAGTCCGTGATAGACATTCCCCACTCCAAGGGTGTAGGTGGTATCCTCCATATGAACCTCGCATACCTTGGCATAAATATGTTCCGAGACCGCATTGGCATCCAGCTCCTCTTCCGAATAAACCAGATAGACAATCTCCGTATTATTAATATATTGCAGCACATGAGGACCCTGTATCTCCCGGACGGCTTCCTCCATCCGGTCATATATGACCTCCAGTGCTCCCTCATAGATCATCCGTTCCATATTCTGCTTATAATAATTATCGATCCTGCAAACCATGACGAAATAATAGGAGTTCTCCAGATTCAAGCCAATTTTGCCCAGCAGCTTTTCTTCCTCCTCCTTCTCCCTGGCCGGTATATGAAAAATCTGCTTCAGCGTATTGGCAGCCAGAATCTGATGGCTTTCCTTCCGGTTAAGCTCCCTTGCGGCGTCCTGCTCGATGGCCTCCTGTGTCTTGCGCACCACTTCAATTAGGTCTTTCTTATTAATGGGCTTCAGCAGATAGTCAACCGCACCGTCAACAAAGGCATTCCTGATATATTTGAATTCATCATAGCCGCTCAGCACAATGACTTTCATCAACAGATTTTGTTCCTTGATCTTCTTAATCAGCTCCAGGCCGTCCATGATCGGCATCCGAATATCCGTAATCAGCAAATCCACCTTGCCGCATTCCGCCATCTCCTGGAGAGCCAATTCTCCATCGGATGCCTCACCGACTACAGTACAATTCAGATCGCTTTTCTCAATAATGCTTCGCAGACCCTTTCTGATTATCTGATCATCATCAGCAATAAAAATGTTCATGACTTCCTCCATCCATTTCATCTTGAGCCAGCCTAAAGGTTCATTTATTTATTATAATGGATACCTCTTGCCTTTACAACTTCTTTTTTGTACAATAGTAACAAATAGTTCTTCCATTTTGCAACAACCTTGGTCATTTGTTTAAAATAGGAATCTTTTCGCCGGAGAGGAAGCTTACCCATGATTAGAAAATTACTGTCCATTT
Organism: Bacillota bacterium; assembly: GCA_023395555.1. Lineage (GTDB taxonomy): Bacteria > Bacillota > Clostridia > Lachnospirales > Lachnospiraceae > Mobilitalea > Mobilitalea torta. The sequence goes on along the minus strand of JAEWYQ010000086.1, from coordinate 12,501 downwards.
ATAATAATAAATCCATTTTCTTTCGTCTGTCCCTGATCATCATTTCCCTGTTTATCGCCGTGCTCAGCATACCGATTATGAATTTCATGATCTTCTCCAAGGAGAAAACCGAATCCATCTATAGCTCGGTCAATCAGACGAATCATCAGGCCCTCAGCAAAATAGACGACTATTTGATTGATATTGCCAATATAACGAAGATTCCCCTTACCTATAAGCAGAATGACAAATCCTATCTCCGAAGCCTGGAGGATTTCAATAAAACCGGTGTCATATCCCGAGATTTCCAGCTGATGAACGGACAGATGTTTGAAGAAATCCATGCATATAAGAGCAATGTGGAAGCCTGCTATGTCTATAACCTCTCCGGCGTCGGCGATTATAAGGTTCGCACACCGGTCTATAATATCATGAACCCGGCGGAGGAGCCCTGGTTCCAGAAAAGCATCGAGCTGTTCGGAAAGCCGGTTATTCTGGATACCTATGAGCTTCCTTACGTGTCCCTTGAGAAGAATCCGGTCTATGTCTTCGGCATTTCCAGGGGAATTGTCCGCTTTGAGAGCAGCAAGGTCATCGGAATCCTTGTGGTCAATACGCGAACCGACTATCTCCGGGAGGTCTGCGATAATATGAAAGCCTCCCAGAACCACCGAATTGTTATTCTTCATGATGATTATGTGATTTATGATACCCAGGAGGAGAATATTGCTGCCACCGCCTCCGGCGACCTCCTCGATGTCAGCCGGGATTCGCCGGAAGAGGAGAAGACCATTTATATTAACGGCCAGAAATACATGACCTCATCCCTGATCTCGAATTACAGCGGATGGAGAATCGTGAGCCTCATCCCCTATGAGGAAATGTTCCACGACCTGGAGCGGATGCAGATCACCACCGTGCTGGCAATCACCCTGCTGATCCTCATTTCCCTGCTGCTGGTATTCCTCGTATCCTCCCAGATCGCCCGCCCTTTAAAGAAGCTGGTATCCTTAATGAAGCTGGCGGAAAACGGTGATTTTAACATTAAGATCAATGTTAACAGCAAGGACGAGATCGGCACCCTGGCAAAATCCTTCAACTCCATGACGAGCAAGATCAACAGCCTGATCCAGGAGGTTTACATCGAGCAAATCCGTCAGAGCGAGCTGGAGCTCCAGATGCTGCAATCCCAGATTAATCCGCATTTCATCTATAATACCCTGGAATCCATCAGCATGATGGCTACCATCCACGATGACAACACCACCTCGGAGATGGCCTACAAATTGGGCAGCATCCTGCGATACGGGCTGAACAAGACAAAAGCCGAGGTCACTGTAAAGGAGGAGCTTGACAACCTGGAGAAGTACATCCAGCTTCAGGCGATTCGTTTTGAATCTGTATACGGCATTGAGATTCACGTCGCTCCCGAGCTGTATTCTATTTATATTATCAAGCTGATCCTCCAGCCCATTGTGGAGAATGCGATTTATCACGGGATGAAGGATATCCGCTCCGGGGGCCTGATTACCGTCAGCGGATACAAGCAGGACAAGAAGCTCCTGGTCTTTGAAATCACGGATAACGGCAAGGGTATGACGGAGGAATTAGCCCGGGATCTGAATGATTACATTAACGACCGGAATAATCTGTTTAGCAGCATCGGCCTTAGAAATGTGAATAAGAGAATCAAGATCAAGTACGGCGAGGAATACGGGCTGGAGATACAGAGCCTGCCCAGCTCCGGCACAAAGGTCATGGTGAAGCTTCCGGTGGAGAACCACTGACCTGCACCTCCCCCTGGACATTATCATGCCGGGGGAAGCAGGCCGTTACGCTTTTTCAGCCCCCAATACCGGGCAAAGCCTGCAATATCTGCCAGTGCCCAGCCGATTGGAATACTCCACCAGATACTTTGCAGCCCAAAGCCCAGCCAGACCAGGCTGTAGGACAGAGCCACCCTTATGCCGAGAGAAACCACCGTCAGAACTATCGAGGTGTTAAAATGTCCAAGGCCACGGTAAAAGGCATAATGTAAAAACAAATATCCGATCAGTATATAGAAGGTGCCTTCAATCCGCAGGTATTGTCCCCCTGCCGCTATCACTGCCGCATCCCCAGGCACAAAGAGGCTGATCAGCTGCGGGGCGAACAGCCACACTCCTGCGGATATTACGGCACAGAATATGGTGGCACAGAGAATGGCCGATTGAAAGCCGCTTTTAATACGCCCTTCCTCTCCTGCCCCCTTATTCTGTGCGATATACGTTGCAAATGCGTTTCCAAAATCCTGGGCAGGCATATAGGCAAAGGTATCAATGCGCACCCCCGCTGTGAAAGCCGCCATTGCAATAACACCGAAGGAATTCACCAGACCTTGCACCAGCAGGATTCCAAAGTTCATGATGGATTGCTGCAGGGAGGTGAGGATGGAGTACTTGGCAACCTTATTGAACATCTCCTTTTTAAAGCTCAGTCGAAGCTTGAGAAATCCCAGCTTTTTCACCGCATAAATGCACAAGGGCATCCCGGAAAGTACCTGTGCCGCAAAGGTGGACCAGGCAGGGCCTTTTACCCCCATGGGAATGCAGATGACCAGTATAAAATCAAAGGCCACATTGATCACAGAGGCTGTAATGAGGAAAATCAGCGGTGTTTTGGAATTCCCCATGGCACGTAAAACAGCGGCCGCCATATTGTATAAGAACAGGAAGGGAAGGCCGGATAATATAATTCTCAAATAGTTTTTGGAAAGCATAAGAGCATCCTCCGGCACCTGGAACAGGCGGACCAGAGGGTCCAGGAAAAGCAGGGAAAGCGCCGCGATGAATACCGTTACGGAGAAAATAAAAATCGCCGAGGTTGATATGGCCGCCGACAGCTCTTTGTAGCGTTTGGAACCATATAGCTCTGCAAACAGCACACCGCTTCCCATACATAATCCAATCAGTATCGCATTTATAAAAACTACCAGCGCGGAGGATGCGCCGACTGCCGCCAACGCTTCCTTTCCCAAAAAGCGTCCGACTACAATGGTGTCGGACATACTGTAAACCTGCTGAAAAACATTGCCTAAAAAAATAGGAAGGGAAAACAGCAGGATTTTCTTCGCCGCATTTCCGGTGGTCATATCAATCGTCTTCAATATACTCTCTCCTAGTCACAAGTTATAGTTCACTAGTTTAAGCGAACCTCACTCAGAAAGCAATAGTAAAATTATAATTGATACCTGTATCGATATATAGTATATTAATTATGGCAATGAAGTTTTATTTTATTATCCGCTATTTGAATGGTATTTAGCTTAGAAATATAATTTAGAGATCAATAACTAATGCTATGAAATAACTGCCGAGGTTCTTATAAAATTTGTTCCGCTTAGACAGACTGAAGGATATTGCAATATGAGTTACCCATTCACGTAGTTGAGAGGAAAATACCTTATCTATCTGCTGACGGTATGTATATAGAGCCGAATGAACCCAATGGCTATAAATTTGAAGAACTTGTATTAGACATGGTTTACCTTTTTGATGACTGTCTTCCCTTTGAAGTGATTCGTGAAAATGAATTCGCTCCTGTAAAAAATGCCATTGGTGTTGATTCAATCAGCATTGCAAGACAGCTTCTAATAAGACATGGATATAATTTATAACTTTTTTACCAAATCCTTAAATTGCAGTGATTTTCCCTATTTATTTGTATGGGCAGCTAATGCACTATCCCGGCCTGGTCTTAGGATGCGTTTGAATTATTATAAGTTCAAGCAGATTATAGGATACTCGCCCTTATATATTTCGAGAGGTATTTAATGGATAAATCAAACGATAAAGAACTATTTTTTGAGGCACTTGATAGTAATTCTCTATCATTGATGCGTAAAGTACCAAAAAGTGATTTACATAATCATGTGGGCAGAGGCGGAAGTCAAGATTATCTGGCCTCTAATAAAGGGATTTCAATAATACCGAATTCTACTCCTTTCCATTCTTTGCAAGAAATGCAGTGTTGGTTTGAAAATAATATTAAGAAATATTACACAGGATTGAATGGGTATTTAGAAAGAGTCAAGGCATCGTTTATCCAAGCAAAAAATGATGCTATAAAAGTCTTATCCATGAGCTATGGATTAGATGAGATAGAACAAGTTGGTGGAATGGATTGTTTTATCCATATAATGAATGATTATCAAAAGCTCATACCGGATACACACTTTTTCCCGGAATTAGTGTTGTTCAGGCATGGCGATATTAATCAAGATTGTGAAAGGCTGGAGCATATCCTGGATTATAACTACTTTAAATCTGTCGATTGGCAGGGAGATGAAAATTCAAGAAAAATAGAAGATATCATACCTATGTACAGAATTGCAAAAAAACATCGCCTTTTACTTCGTGCACATGCGGGCGAATTTGGTAATGCCGGACATATCCGTGAATGTGTTGAACAGCTGGAATTAAACGAAATACATCATGGAATAAATGCAGTAGAAGATCCCTCTCTCTTAAGATTTTTATCAGTTAATAAGATCATTTGCCACGTTTGCCCAACCAGTAACATTATGCTTCAAAGAAGTGAAAGTTATAAAAAACATCAAATTCGCAAACTGTTTGAAGCAGGCATCAAGGTAACAATAAATACAGATGATTTGTGTATCTTTAATGCTTCTGTTTCACAAGAATATTTGAATTTATATAAAGCAGGAACTTTTAGTAAAAATGAGTTAGAATCCATAAGAAAAGGGGGGAATTATCTGTTGAAACCTTAAGAGATTCCGGCAAATGGTTTCAGGCAACTTATCCGGTAACACCTTCCTCCTCAATTACTGCCCTGTCCGATTGGAAAAACGCAGAAGTCAAATGAATTGCTGCTTCTATCAGATCAAAACAAAATTCGGCTTTACTATTTGCCAGGCTGCTTCATCCATGCTATAATGGAAAAAATATTCAATGATAGGGTAAAGATATCCATAAAAGAGTATGAATAAGTAGGCGGGGCTGCATAAATGATATATCTTAGAGAAGCATCAGAAGATGAAATGATTTTAGAATTTCTTAGAGGTGAAATTAAATCCAAAAGATTTCAATCCCAGATCGTTGACATATTGAATGATCAAAAAGAAGGTACCGGTTTAATTGAAAATGCTGATTTAAATAGCTCAATTGAAAACTCAAAAAGAAAAGAAGTTCTGCGCATTTTCCGCGGATATGGAGACAACACTCATTTATTCGAAAACTTCCCTTACCTATCCAGGTGGATCTTGGCCGAGTGTACCTGTGAAGACATTAATAAAATACGGTATATTAATTATAGCTATTGGAATGAGCTATCAAAACATACCGGCTCACCATTAATCGCTGCAGATACGATACGGGAAGGCAGGGAAATATATGATGTCTCAAACTCTGCTTTTATTAATGGCGTGAGTTATCTTGAACAAGGCGGTTCTTTTCCTCCTGTCATTCTTCTGACCGCAGACAACACAAATTTCATTATACTGGAAAGACATTCCAGGATGACTGTTTATGGTTTAGCTCCAAGCTTTTTTGAAGGCAGCAAATGCTACATCGGTATTTGTGAAGAGAAAGCATTATTGAAATGGAACACCTCATCTTAGTTTGGAGATCATAAAAATCGCAAAAGCATGTCCGAAAATGGCGAGATATTTCCTTGAAATGTGGTATAATTAAGTTAACTTCAAACGAGGGAGACGAATCATGCCAGATAATGATAGAGGTCTATATGCGGCATTTAAGGCAAAAGACGCTCGTTTTGACGGGCGTTTTTTTGTAGGAATATCATCCACGGGAATATACTGCCGCCCGGTATGCCGGGCAAGACAGCCGAAAGCCGAAAACTGCACTTTTTATCCCACCGCGGCCGAAGCGGAACAAGCCGGGTACCGCCCCTGCCTTTTATGCAGGCCGGAGCTTGCCCCCGGTACTTCAATTACGGATGCTACCGCTAATTTAGTTTACCGGGCAGCAAGAATGTTAGAAAAAAATTGCGGAAGCGGGCAGAGTTTAGAGGAAATAGCCGGGAGGCTCGGTTGTACTGCCCGGCATCTGCGGCGCGTTTTTACATCAGAGTATCATGTGTCACCAATTCAATATTTGCAAACATGCAGATTGCTCCTTGCTAAAAGTCTGCTCACAGACACAGCTTTACCGGTTCTGGACGTTGCAATGGCTGCAGGCTTTGGCAGCTTGCGCCGCTTCAATGACCTTTTCAAAAAGCAGTATAAGCTTTCGCCCACAGCCTTGCGGAAACGTACCTCGGAAGAAAAGCATAACGGCAACATTACTTTAGCATTGGGCTACCGACCTCCCTATCCTTGGGAGGAGATGCTGAACTTCCTTGCCGGGCGTGCGATCACAGGTGTTGAGGTTGTAAAAAACGGCGAATATATGCGTACCGTACATTTAGAAAGCGCTGAGGGAAAACAGGTATACGGTTGGGTAAGGGTCGGCCACAAGCCTAAAAAGAACGCATTGACCGTTACCGTGAGCGAAGCTTTACTTCCTGTACTTCCGCAAGTATTAGCACGGATACGCCATTTATTTGACTTATCTTGCGATCCCCACGCGGTGTATGAAACACTCCGGGTAATGAACGACCTTCGCCCCGGCCTTTGCATTTTGGGAACCCGTGTGCCGGGATGCTTCAACGCTTTTGAAATGGCGGTACGGGCGGTGCTTGGACAGCAGATCACCGTGAAAGCTGCAAGCACATTAGCGGCAAGGATTGTTGAAACTTACGGCACACCTGTACAAACCGGGATTGAGGGACTGACCCATCTCTTCCCTTTACCCGAAGATATATTGGCCCTGGACGGAGCTATTGAAAATCACCTTGGTGCGCTGGGTGTTATCGCTTCACGGTCAAATACCATTTACGAACTGGCACGGATATTGGTGCAGGGGGAAATTGATTTTGACCTTTGCGCCCAACCGGAAGAAGAAATGAAAAAGCTGATGACTATCCGCGGTATTGGGGGCTGGACCGCGCAATATATCGCCATGCGTGCCATGGAATGGCCTGATGCTTTCCTTGAAACAGATGCGGGTGTAAAGAAAGCATTACAGCCTTACACAGCAAAGGAATTATTGAAAATGGCAGAAGCATGGCGTCCGTGGCGCAGTTATGCTACCGTCAACCTTTGGAACACACTATAGGAGGTATACCATGTATTATTCAACGACTTATTCGTCCCCTGTGGGAGCAATTACACTTGCCTGTGACGGAAGTAATCTTGCCGGTTTATGGATTGAGGGGCAAAAATATCACGGGAACACGATACCGGAAGATATGCCGGAGAACCATGACTTACCAATATTCGATACCACAAAAAAGTGGCTGGACAGATACTTTGCGGGTGAGAAGCCCCAGATTTCAGAATTGCCCTTAGCTCCCGCCGGTGGTGAGTTCCGTCAGCAAATATGGAATATCTTATGTGAAATACCATATGGCCAGGTTGCCACTTATGGCGACATTGCCAAAAAGATGGCGGCAAGGATGAATAAAAAAAGTATGTCAAGTCAAGCGGTAGGCGGTGCTGTGGGGCATAATCCCATATCGATTATCATCCCCTGTCACCGGGTTGTAGGCTCCAACGGCAGCCTGACAGGATATGCCGGAGGCATTCATACAAAAATAAAATTGCTCGAATTAGAGGGTGCTGACATGTCCGGATTGTTTGTCCCCACAAAGGGCACAGCGCTGTAGACAGGGAGGAGAACAATGCATTTTATCTATTGTCCACATTGTGGAAATAAACTAATTGATAAAGAGATCGGCGATGAAGGCATGATCCCATATTGTGAAGCCTGCCGGGTACCGTTATGGGATATGTTTTCAACCTGTGTTATCTGTGCGGTAGTGAATGAATTGAATGAAATTGCATTGATCAAACAGCAATATGTATCGGCCACAAGCTATGTGTGCGTCGCAGGTATTATGCAGTTGGGAGAAAATGCAGAAGAAACAGCTATACGGGAAATCGAGGAAGAAATCGGACTTAATGTCGAGGAACTGCAATATATACGCAGCTATTTTTACGATAAAAAGCACATGCTTATGTTGGGTTATCGGGCAAATGTAAAGAAAGCTGATTTTGCCCTTTCACAGGAAGTAGATTCTGTCGCATGGATACCATTAACAGATGCCTTGTCCAAGCTAAGAGAAGGAAGTATTGCATGGCAACTGGTAAAAGCAGTGATTGAAAGTCCAGAAAATTCACCTATGTAAAACCAGTCACCGATAATCTAAAAGAAGGAATGGCGTGTATGATTACAAGAAAATCAAGCAGGGCTATTATTTTGAATAAAAAGAATGAGATATTTTTATTTCAATATTATTTTGATTATTTTATCAAAAGTAATACCGTTTGGATCACTCCCGGCGGCGGGCTTGAAGAAGGGGAATCCTTTGATATGGCACTTGAAAGAGAAGTCTTCGAAGAACTGGGCATACATATAAACCGGAATTACCGACTAATTTATTATAGAAATCCAATCTATCATTTAAAAAATGGTGAAACAGCTCAATGTGAAGAGAGATTTTTTCTTGTTTATGCCGATGGAGATGATTTCTCATATACCAATTGGACTGAAAGTGAAAACAAAAGAATGCTGGATGGCAGATGGTGGTCTGTAGATGAAATAAAACAGTCAAAGGATGAGTTTTTTACAAATGATATCATTGATATACTAAATAATCTTTCCTCTGGGAAAATACCAGTAATTCCAATAGAAATAGCATAAGTTGAGGGAGTAAAAATGAATGACACAGTAATTTATAATGATATAAAAGATTTATTTACTACTTACGAAATTGGAACCGTAATTGAAAAACCTCTCCCTATTTCAGGCGGACTTCTGCATAAAATGTTTAAGGTTAGCACCGGAACCAATGTATATGCCGTAAAATGGCTTAATCCTTCTATCATGCAGCGAAAAGCTGTAATAGAAAATATGATCAACTCTGAACGAATTGCAAATGCCTTTTCCAAACATCTGCCGGTTGTAGCTGCGTTAAATTTCCAGGGACATCCTATCCTGCGTTTCAACAATAAATATTATATGGTCTTCCCTTGGATTGCAGGCTCATCAATTTTCCCCCCTTCTATCCTGGGCAAAAATTGTTACGCAATTGGAAATGCTTTAGGCAGAATTCATCATTTAAACATCACCATACCAGAAGTCAAGAAAGACAATAACCCTTCTGTTATCTATGACTTTCAGCATTTTTTTGACCAAGGGAAAGAACAAGATGCCGGCTGGGCTGATGCTTATTCCCATATGATTGATAAGTTGGTTCATTGGAACAAGCGTGCTAATGACGCTAATCTTATATTGTCTGAATTTATGGTGATCAGCCATAGAGATTTAGACCCCAAAAATGTAATGTGGGATCAAGGAATCCCATATTTCATTGATTGGGAAGCCGCGGGATATGTAAACCCATATCAGGAGCTGTTGGAAGTCTTAAATTACTGGGCTGATAACGGTAACGGCGGGCTGGATAAAGACAAATTTATAATATTATTCAATGCTTACCGGGAACATATGAATATCAAAACCGTTGATTGGGATTGTGTGCTTGACAGCGGCTATGCCGGTATGCTCGGCTGGCTGGAATATAGCTTCAAACGGGCATTAGGAATAGAAAGTACGGATGAGGAAGAGAAGGTACTTGGAGCGGAGCAAATAGCAGGAACCGTGAAAGAACTGGTAAGATATGATAGCCAAATAAAAATTATAAAGAAATGGCTTAAGGATGAATTAGAAATGCATCCTTAAAATCCTTCTGCCGTCCTGATATTGTTTTACATAGAATCATGGAGAGTGAATTGAAAAACGGTCCATTCATTTTGTATGCTATCGGCAATAATATCGCCTCCAATCCGGTTTATAATTGCTTTGGCAATTGACAGGCCAAGTCCGTAGCTGCCGCTATCCTCTGAACGGGACTTGTCAGCCCGGTAAAACCGGTCAAAAATTCTGGGCAGGTCTTCCTTGGCAATCCCTTTTCCGCTGTTTTTCACGGAACAAATAACGCTATGCCCGCTCTTTGTCAAGGATACCGTAATTGTCCCGTTGATATCGGAGTATTTGATCGCGTTTTCTAATAAAATTGTAAATGCCTGACTAATCATCTCCTGATCGCTGTTGATCACAATATCCGTTCCAATCTGCTTCCATACAGAAAGTCCTTTTTCGGCTGCCGCTGCTTCCATAGATGCAATGTCCTTATGAATGGTATCGCTCATGTCAAAAGGCACTTTGGACGCCTTAATATCTGCATCCTCCATTTTTGCAAGCAATAAAAGGCTGTTTATCAGCTTTGCCATTCTGTCAGTGCCGATTTTCATATAATCCAGCCATTCTCGCTGACTCCGGATCGTTTCCTCCTCATTGGATAAGAGCGCATCGTAATTTGCCGTGATAATTGAAAGCGGGGTTTTTAATTCATGGGAAGCGTCAGCGACGAACTGCCGCTGCTTTTCCCATGCGGAGGCGATGGGTCCTACGGAACGGTTAGCAAAAGAAAGGCTTATAAGGAAAATGGCCGCCAGCATGGCAACGCCCACAAAAACAAAAGTAATCAGTAAATCCCGTAATGTCTTCTGCGTATCCGTAATGTCCAGAAATGAAATCTGATAATTGTCATCGGAGGTGTTGGTAACGGAGCGTCCATCCTCATATATCCGGGTTATGCTCGCCGGGGTAATGGAGTACATCCAGAGCCGCCCCTCAAGGTGGATTGTCGATTGCCCTTCCTTTTGCCAGGCCATTTTGACAGCCTTAGAATAAATTTCTTCCGGCAGATCAAGGATGGTGTCAATATCGGTAATACTGCCCTTCTTATCTACAAATATAGTAAAAGAAGGCGTATAGTCGGATGAAACCATATTGACCACATTCCCTTGCTCTCGCTCCTGTTTGCTGGATGGAAATCCATCTGGCACTGTCTCCGTCTGATCAGCAGCAATTTCGGAAGAGATCATAAGCGATCTTGACATACCGCCCAGCTTTTTTTTATTTTCATTTTGAATATTATGATAGGTTGTCAGGTATACCACGCTGAATGCGGCAAGCATCACCAGGCAAGTGATCGCCATGTTTAGAAAAAGGAACCTGTTTCGTAATTTCTTAAACACCTATCTCCCATCCTCTCCTGCTACCAATGTGTAGCCTGCTCCCCGTATGGTGCGTATCATCGTCCCTGACCGGACTTCCAACAGCTTTTTCCTCAGCAGAGAGATGTGCGCCTCCACATGATTGTCCATAGCGTCGGTTTCGTAGCCCCAGATTTTTTCTATGATGAAATCCTTTGATATGATCCTGTTTTTATGATCTATGAGAAGCTCCAGCAATTGCGATTCTTTCAGTGTAAGCTTGCTTTCAGATCCGTTACATTTCAACATAAGAACATGGGGTAAGAGCTGCAGGTCGCCGAAAATCAGCGTCCCGTCATTCAACAATTTGGATTTTCGTCTTCCCAGGGCACGCAAACGGGCCAGCAATTCATCGGTGTGAAATGGCTTCGCCAGATAGTCGTCAGCTCCCAAATCAAGGCCCTTCACTTTATCTTCAAGCTGGCCTCTCGCTGTCAATAGAATAACAGGCGTTTCAATGCGGTTACGGCGCACCTCCTTCAAAATTGAAAGCCCGTCCCGCTCAGGCAGCATGATGTCAAGGATAATAATATCATAGATATTGGAAAGGGCGCAGTCCAGCCCATATTGCCCGTCATGGGCTAAATCAACGGTATAATGGTTTTTCTTTAAGACTTCCGCTACGGCTTTTGCTATATATTTTTCATCTTCCACCATCAGTATCCGCATATATGATTCCTTTCCTGTGTTTATGGCAAAGAGGCTGCCAAACAACCTCTTTGCCATTTGATGCAATTGTCTTATCTTCCGACGCTCACGCTGCCGTCAGGGTTGACTGTGGTATGGTAGCCATCGGGTACCGTGCTGCTCCATGTCTTACCGCCGTCCATTGAATACTGCATGATGCCATCGATATTTTTGACGGCCATACCATGGGTGCTCTCAGCTCCATCCGGGATTTGCCCGTTAACGACAAGTGTTTTTTCGCTGCCGGCCGGGGGAAGTCCGTCGTTCCAGGTCTTACCGTCATCCAGGGAATAATGGAAATCGCTGTCCTCCGGCGTTCCCTCATTCCAGGTTTGTCCGCCGTCATCAGAATAACTCGCCTTGCCGTTATCCAACTTGAACAACTCGCCCAATTTTCCGCCGGTTGCAGCGTTTGCGGCAAACGCCGTGGTCGTTCCAAAAGCCAGCACCAGCGCTGCGCTAAGGACAATAACACCCAATCTTCTCTTACCTGTACCTAAAATGCCTAAAAGTTTTGCTTTCATTTGATTACCTCCGTTTCATATTTGCAGGCAGCCACCTTGCAATTATCATTTTAAACGGAGAACCTTTGCCGAATCTGAAATAGAAAAAGTTTTTGAAAAAAATTTAAAATCATATTATGCATTATAGCATAT
>JAEWYQ010000063.1 GCA_023395555.1 Bacillota bacterium | reverse complement strand
GTCATAGGCTATACCAGTGATCAGGCAGTCGGCCGGGCAGTTGGAGAAATTGTCCTCGTCAATCTGTCAGGTTTTTTCGCAGGAATCGCGCTTTCAGTAGCTTTGGGGCTGCTGCTTCATATAGGATTTTTTGCGCCAAAAGGGCTTTCCCTCTCAGTTCTTAATCCGGATATCCTTCTGAGATGCTCGTGCGTACCGTTGTTTGCAACGCTGGCTGGCATTATTCCGGTTTGGAATCTATTGAAAAAAGCAGATGCCATAAGCATCCTGGAAGGGCGGGGCTGATATGCGTATTGAAGGAATACAACTTGGATTGCAGTATATGGTTTCAGACGCGGAGCCAACGGTAGCGTTTACCGATATAACCATCCGCCTGTTGGATACAGGGCTTCATGCGGTAACCGGTCCCTCGGGTTGCGGGAAAAGCTCCCTGCTTTACGTACTTTCCGGATTGCGCCGTTCAACCGCCGGTACAGTTTACTTTGATGACACTGACGTGCATGGATTTACGGATCACGAGCTATCCAGCCTGCGAAAAAAACGTTTTGGCTTCATTTTTCAAAAGCATTTTTTAATTAATGCGCTTTCGGTTTTGGACAACATACTGGTGCCGCTGAATGCAAAGGATGAAAAAAGCATGGCATTGGCTGCCGAGCTGATGAAAAAGTTTGCTCTTAGTGGGATGGAGGCTCGGAAGCCCTATGAACTTTCTCATGGCCAGCGGCAGCGGGTAGCCATCGCGCGTGCTTTCATCAATTCCCCGGAGGTAATATTCGCCGATGAGCCCACGGCTGCGTTGGATGGTGAAAGCACACATATAGTAATGGATTTTCTAAAGGAAAAAAGCATGCATTCGTCCATTCTGCTCATTTCACACGATCCCTGTATTCTTGAGTGTGCGAACCAGGTTTTTTACATGAAAAATGGCCAAATTAATCCAATCCATGACAATTGTCATGGATTGTTATGATGTTTTCCATGACGTTAGGCACTTGTGCTGTCGCCCTCCTATTATTATAATAAAGGTATTCATATAGGGGGTGTTGTTTTGAAAAGGTATATTTCTTATTTTCTCGTATTTTTATGCTTCGCCGCTGCTTTTTGCCTGCCGGTAGCCGCGCAGAATTCCGCTGCCGGAAGAACGCTCACTTCTGATTTTTCACAGATGGATGAGTATATTGAAGCCATGATGCAGGACTGCAGGATTCCGGGATTCTCCGTTGCCATTGTTCAGGATGGAGAGACGCTGTACATGAATGGGTACGGTGTTGCCGACGAAACTGGACGCGCCGTAACGCCGCAGACACCTTTTCTGGTGGGCTCTGTCAGTAAAACGTTTACGGCGTTGGCGGTTATGCAGCTTGCGGAGCTTGGAACGGTGGAGCTTGACAAGCCTGTTCAGGATTACCTGCCGAACTTCGCATTGGCCGATGCCGACGCTTCCGCAAAGATTACGGTACGCCAGCTTTTGAACCACACAAGCGGATTTGGGAAGGCTGCAGAGCATCGTGTGGCAACGCTTTACGGCGATCAGGAGACCTTGCATGAGCTGGTTCAAAAATCCACAACTATTACCCTGAAAAACGAACCGGGAAGCACCTTTGAGTATGGCAACATGAGCTTTATTATTCTGGGTGATCTGATCGAAACGGTCTCAGGGCTAAGCTATGGGGAATACATACAACGCTATATTTTTGATCCGCTTGAAATGCATCACAGCTATACCTCTGTGGAGCGGGCCAAAGAGGATGGTTTGGCAATTGGTTACCGGCCAATATTTGGATTCGCCCATCCCTCGGGATTGCCTTACAGAACAGACTTTTTGCCCGCCTACAGCGTTATTTCCTCTGCTGAGGACATGACACATTATATGATCGCTATGTCCAATGGGGGAAGATATCATGATTCCGAAATCCTTTCTGAAGAAGGCATCCGGCAAATGACCTCCGCCTCGGTACACATTTCGGAGTGGATGTCATACGGGCTGGGGTGGTATGTAACATCGGGCAGCTTTTACCACGGAGGCGAACTGCCCGACTATCAAGCCAAGGTAAAATTTCTTCCGGAAGACGATATCAGTGTTGTATTGATGTACAATACTTCTGGTATTATGCTTAGCACTCTGTTCAAGGCAGGCTATCGTGATAGAATAGAAAGCGGTATCATTAACGCCATATATGGCATATCGCCGACAGATCAACCTAACCCGGGACCTTTCAATCTGAGCAGTTACCCTGTTTCGGTGGTTTATGGCTTGGAGTTGGGCTTAGCTGTGATCATCGGTGTGTTATTTATCCTTTCGGGAATAAGACTTTTGTCACTTTCAAAGCGTCTTGCGAAGTCAAAATCATCTTTTTGGCGTATTATGATATTCTCTGCGGTAATAAATTGCGTACTCCCCTTATTGCTGCTTGTTTTTATTCCTATATGGGTAGGAGTACGCTGGGCTGTTGTTCTCAATTACGCTCCTGATGCAGGTTGGCTTATCATAATCTCATCAATAGCGTTGTTGGCGTTGGGCCTCGTCAAAGCGTGGATAATATTTCGTTTTTTGAAAACAGACTCATCCGCCTTGGCATAGAAAACGGTTCGTCGTTGCTTCCTGCCGGCAATGCTCTGGCCTACTTGCCGGATGACTTGATAACATTGTATAAAGATTTGGATACATTCGATATTGAACAGAAAAAGGCATGCGCAAAGGATTTTGAAAAAGAATGAACAGAATGAAATTGATAACGACTAAGGAGGGCAAAATGGCATACTTAACAAAAAACATTCAAAATAAAACCACACTCACAAAGTTGATTGAACATGCATTTCCAGAAAGAAAACTTGAAAGTCTGCATGAGTTGACAGAAGGATATTTTAATATAGCCTATGAGGTTTCTTTTCAAAGCGGAGCAAAAAGCATCCTGAAAATAGCTCCTCACCCTGAAGTAACGGTCATGACCTATGAACAGAACATTATGGAAGCAGAAGTGCGTGCCATGCACCTGGTCGCTGAAAAAACAAACGTGCCGCTGCCGGAAGTGGAATTTTATGATGCATCGTGTACCATTTGCAATGCACCTTATTTTTTCATGAAAAAACTCGTGGGTAAAAGCCTATCCACGCAAAAATCCTCCTTGACGGAAGAGCAAATCAAAAACATATATTATTTTACCGGTCGAGCTAATCAGGAGCTTAATCAGGTGACAAACGATTACTTTGGTTATCTTGGTCAAAAAGCATTTCAGGGTGCAAACTGGCATTTCGTTTTTTCGACCATGCTAACAGCATTAATTACTGATGCAAAAAAGGAAAACATCGACCTTACCATTTCTGCAAGCGAAGTACTGTCTTTGCTTGAAAAGGCAAAAGGCATATTTGCAGGTGTCGAAATACCGCGGTTGGTGCATTGGGATATCTGGGACGGCAATATTTTTGTCCAGGAAGGACTGCTTACAGGTATCATTGACTGGGAGCGGTGTTTGTGGGGCGATCCCTTGATGGAGGTTGGGTTCCGGTCCTATGCACAGTCAGCCGACTTTTTAAGAGGTTATGGAATTGAGAAATTCACAGAGGAAGAAACGCGAAGAATTCTTTGGTACGACCTGTATTTGCTTATTATCGCAGCACAGGAGTATGCTTATCGGGGCTATGAAACAAAAGATTCCTACTACTGGGCGACCGGGTTGCTGCGTGAAAAATATGCCAAGTTGAAGGAAATATCATTTGGATGAGAATTGCCAAAAACGGCGACGTAATCATTTAGCGGAAATAGCCTATGCATAAACGTCAACAGGTTATTTTTAATTGCCATCTGGAGTTTTACTTCCCGTTTATGATATTCCCACAAAAGTAAACTTTAGTCTGGATCAAAGAAAATTTGCAGATATATTTCGACTTAATTCCCCCTGGGTATGTGTAATAGCAACATACCGAGGGGGATTACTTTGATATAGATACGACTAAATGACGGTATAATATGTTTTTGAATAAACACAGAAAGATATTTTGCACAATAAATAGATCTATGGTATTATAAAATCGCCAGAGCATTAAAGAATGAAATTGGTTGCAGCAAACAAATTTATGGAAATGATAAAAAATCAATGACAGTAATTGAAAAAGAGCAGGAAATATCGCTTTCATAAATCATGGAACAGGAATGGGACTGTTATAAAAATTGGGGAAACAGATGAGAAGGAGATCATATTATGGGAAAGGGAAAGAACGCAGGAAATCAAAGGAAAAATAAGAAAGAAAAGAATCATTTTATCCGGAAAAGGTTGTTAGGCCTGCAGATTGCTTTATCAATTGTGCTGTTTGTCGTAGTATTGACGGTGATACAGAGCGGTATCGCTTTGAGATCCATGAATCAAAGCACGGATTATGTTCTCAAATCATCCTTGTTTGACATGGTACAGGAGACAGCCCTGCAGATTGAGACGCAGATGAAGTATTACATAAACGAGGCCCGTGCCGTGGGGAATTCCTTATGCCGTGAAGAAATGACGGAACAGGATAGAAAGGATACCCTTTCCTTCACCCAGGCAAGATATGATTTCTCCAAAATCAGATTTTTAGATGCCAATGGAAGTGAGCTTTTTGACAAGAAGGATTATTCGAAGCTGGAGCTATTTCAGGAGGCTGTAAAAAATGGAGCGGCCGTATCGGATGCAATTCTGGAGGAGGAAGCCTCTGAGACCAGGAAATACACCTTTCAAATAGCGGTGCATGTCATCAAGAATGCCCTGCCCAGCGGCTCTCTTCAGGGGGTGGTATTAGCGGATTCGGGACGTGATACCTTAGGGGATATGGTCAGCAAAATTGAAATCGGAGAGCATGGCCGTGCGTTCATTATGAATAAGGAGGCCGAAATCATCACAATATTTGACAATAAAGAGGCTTCCGGGATTAATACGCCGGAGACCTTTGATAAAAATAATGTTCCCGATGATTTGAAAGCGATTTATGATCATATGGTTGCTATGGAGCCGGGGCAGATGGATATTGGGAGCTATGTGGATAAGAAGACCGGTGAGACAATCTATATCGGCTATACCCCGATACAGAATACCCCCGGCTGGAGTGTGGGCATTTATGCGGTAAAAAGTGATTTCTTCGCAGAGAGCAACAGAATGACGAAGCTGAACTTACTCCTTGCCGCAGTCTTCATTTTAGTAAGCCTGGTTACCGGCCAATATATTTCCGGCATCATCATAAAACCCATTAAAAAGCTGACCCATAAGATTAATAAATTTGCCCGGCTGGATTTAACTAAAGGGGAAGGGGATATCAAGCTGGCCAAGCGTATCGATGAGATCGGTGTCATGAATAACGGAATAGAAGAGATGCGTAGCAATCTCAATAAATTCATGAAGGAGATTTATGATACCTTCCGGATGATCAATGAGAATGCCGAGAAGCTGGAAGGAATCGCGCATCAGACCTATGCAAGCTGTGAGGACAACTCCTCTACAACCCAGGAGCTGGCAGCGAGCATGGAAGAGGCTTCTGCGACAATAGAAGGAATCAAAGAGGATATCTTCAGCATCTCCCATAGTATCAGCGAGGTGACGGAAAAGTCCTCAGCCGGTAAGGAGCTTGCGGAGGAGATCCAGGAGAGAGCCGATATCGTAAGGTCCTCTAATACCAAGAAAACAGAACATGCGAATGTACTCTTTAACGAGGTCAAAGAAAAGTCCGACGCCGCTTTGTTACAGGCGGAAGGGATTAACAAGATTGACGAGCTGACCAATATCATTAAAGAGGTGGCCAGCCGGACGAACCTGCTGTCATTAAATGCGTCCATTGAAGCGGCAAGAGCGGGTGAGCACGGAAAAGGCTTCGCTGTTGTTGCAACAGAGATCCGCCAGTTATCCAACACGGTCAGTAAGACGGCGGATGAAATAGAGAGCATTATCAAGCAGACGATTTTGGCGGTAGAGGGTCTTGCAGACTGTCTCGGTCAGTCCATCCGCTTTATCGAAGGCACCGCCATCGAAGAGCTGAAGGAAATTGTTGTTACCAGCGGCCAATACGGCAAGGATGCCCAGGCAATCAAGGATATGCTTCTGACCATCAATGAAGCGATGGAAGCGCTTAATACAATCACATTGCAGATGACGGAATCCGCTGCAGGCATCAATACAATCATGGAGCAGACCGCATCCGGCGTTACGGACATCGCAGAAAAGACCTCCGGTGTTGTGAATATGTCCAATGAAACCAATGTACTGGCAGAAAAGAGCATGGATAGTGCCAGACGTCTGAAGGACATTGTTGAGAAGTTCCAATTGGATAACGCATAGGGGTTGTATGAGATAGAGGCTGCATGGAATAGAGGCTGTATGGGATAGAGGCCGCATGGGACAGAGGCATCATGGAGCAGAGATATAAAAATAAAGGAATGGTGTTCAGGGGGTAATATGTATAAGGTTTTTTTGGTAGAAGATGAATTTGTGGTAAGGGAAGGCATCAAGAACAATATACATTGGGAAGAGGAAGGCTTTCGCATCGTCGGGGATGAAAGCGACGGCGAATTGGCTTATCCTATGATATTAAGAGAGCAGCCGGATATTCTGATCACGGATATTAAAATGCCGTTTATGAACGGCCTGGAATTAAGTAAGCTGCTAAAGAAGGAGCTTCCCCAGTTAAAAATAATCATCATCAGCGGCTACAGTGATTTCGGTTATGCCCAGCAGGCCATTGATATCGGCATTACCGAATATCTTCTGAAGCCGGTCACATCAGATAAGCTGATGACAGCGGTTAAGAATGCGGCGGCAGTGATTGAAAAGGAGAGGAAAGACCAACAGATACTGGAGGAGTACCAGCTTTTGATCTATCAGCAGCAGGGTAAAAAAAGAAAGGATTTTTTTAATGCATTGGTCAGCGGAAATATGACCCTTTCCCAGATCATTCAGCAGGAAGAGGAGCTGGGAATCAATATGGTGGCAAGTGCCTTCCGCATAATGCTGTTTCAGTTTAAAGCCCAGGAAGACATGTATGAGTACTCCAATGAAGTAGTACAATGCGAAGGAAGAATGCAGGAGGTCTTAAGGGAGTATTCCGGCATAAAGGTTTTTGAGCGCAGTATGGATGGCTGGGCATTTATCCTCCTGGGGGAAAATGAAGAACAGATTGAAGCGCTGACCCGGGAATTATGCAAGCTGTTAAGAGAGATCAGCGGCGGCAAGGTACATTATTTTGGGGGAATCGGGAGAGTCGTTCATCGTGTCCGAGACCTGCGTCAATCCTTTCTTGATGCCAACCGGGCTTTTTCCCCGCGTTATTTTGAACGGGGAGATCAGTTCTTATTCTACAGCGATGTGCGCAATATAAAGGACCAGATAGGAAAATGGAGCAATGTCAGGGAGCTGAATCTGGAGAAGCTGGATCGCAGCCTCCTGGACGATTTCTTAAAGAGGGGCACCCTGCAGGACGTGGATGAATTTGTGGATCAGTATTTTCAAGGACTGGATGCCAATGCAATGAGCTCGGCCCTTTTCCGGCAGTATATCATGATGGACGGATACTCCGCTATCATGAAATTCCTGAAGGAGCTGGAGTACTCAAAGGAAAAGATCGATAACAGTTTTAAGAATAGCAGGGATATTAACGAACAGCTTACCAGCAAAGAGGATTGCTGTAAATTTTATAAGACCATCCTGAAGGAAGCAATCGATCTGCGGAACCGGAGCAGTCAGAAAAAATATGCCGGACTCATAGAAAAAGCCAAGGAATACATCCATCAAAAATACTCCATGAGTGATCTTACCCTGGATAAGGTGGCGTCAAAGGTGAATATCAGCCCCAACTATTTCAGCTCCCTGTTCAACCAGGAAACCGGGATGACCTTTATCGAGTATCTTACGGATATCCGCATGGAAAAAGCAAAGGAATATTTAAGATGCACGGGGAAGAAGATAACAGAGATCGGATTTTCAGTTGGCTATCTGGATTCCCATTATTTCAGCTATATTTTTAAAAAGACACAGAATTGCACACCGTCGGAATACCGATGCAGGGGAATGGTGAAGGATGATGACGAATGAAAAACAAATTAAATACCCGCTGCGGTTAAAGCTTATCCTGGTAGCTGCCATCATCATCATTCCGATGATTATTCTCTCCGTATACCAGATTACGGCTCTGCATAATTACAGCACGGCATATGATACCATTGTGCGCAGGATCACGGAAGCTAATAATTATAATCTCAATTTCAAGGAAGAGATGGACGAAAGCATGTATAAGATTGTGGTGGAAGCAGAAACTTTCGAATCCATTGATAATAATAACGATCTGAAGAATCCGTATGACCTCATTGCAGCGGCGAGAATCAATTTTTCCAAGCTGCGGGAGATAACCACCGGCCGGGAGAGCCTGGGCTGGATTAAGCGCATCCTGCTTAACCTCGATACCCTGGAGGACAGGATCAACGAAATACGGGATAATCTGGAGCAAACCGGTCATTATGAGGAAAATATCGCAATGCTGGAATCGGACATCTATATTCTGACGGAGCTGTTTCAGGAAGAGATCCAGTATTATATCTATTACGAAACCCAGAATTTTGAAGCGATCCGCCAGAGCCTGAATGAACAGGTGGCAAAAGTGATTTTTACCATGATCGTGGCCCTGGCATCCATTATGATCGCCTCTTTTCTCATGAATATCATATTAACGGACAGCATCACGAAGCCCATAAGGATGCTTTGTGAAAAGACTGCCCTGGTGGCAAAAGGCGATTTTACGACACGGACCTCCTGTGAGAATCACGATGAACTATCCGTGTTATCCGACAGCTTCAATGACATGGCCATGAAATTGGAACAGCAGGTGAACAGCATAAGGCAGGAACAGGAAAATCTGAGAAATATGGAATCAAAGCTTTTACAGGCGCAGATTAATCCTCATTTTCTGTATAATACCCTGGATACGATTATCTGGCTGATCGAGGGAAACAAGAATAAAGAGGCGATTGATATTGTGGTATCCCTGTCTGAGTTTTTCCGGATCGCGGTGAGCAAGGGAAGGGACTTCATATCGATCCGGGAAGAGGAAATACATATCAAAAGCTATCTGCAGATACAGCAGTCACGTTATTGTGATATTCTGGATTATGAAATTGTGGTCCCGGAGGAGCTGTATCAATATCAGATATTGAAGCTGACCCTGCAGCCCCTGGTTGAGAATTCCTTGTATCATGGAATTAAAATGTTAAGGGCCAGAGGAAAAATAACAGTGACCGGAGAACGGCTGGGCGAGGACATCTATTTCCGGGTAATTGATAACGGAGTGGGGATGGAGGAAGAGAAGCTGAAGGAGCTGAGAAAGGCAGTGGAACTGCCGGGCTGCGAGCAGAGCGCCGGGTTTGGACTGGCTAATGTCAGCAAACGGATTAAGCTGAATTATGGCAGTGACTACGGCCTGGATATCCACAGTAAAAAGGGAGAGGGTACCGTTCTGACCGTAAGGATACCGGTGCGTCTGCCAGGGGAGCGAGGAGGAATATGAATAAAAAACTTATCATTATCTTGGTGGTTTTTCTGGCGATTCCGATTGTCCTTGTAAATTGCAGCTTAAGACCTGTAAAAATCCAACAGTATAATGAAAATGACAATTCAGAGGATATGGCCTCGGATTTGATTGTAGTTGGTTTTTCACAGCTCGGTTCAGAATCCGACTGGCGTACGGCAAATACGAAATCCATCCAGAACGCGCTCACAGAAGAAAATGGCTTCTCTCTAATCTTCAGCAACGGAAGACAGAGGCTGGAGAACCAGATTAAGGATGTGCGGAGCTTTATCTTCCAGGAGGTGGATTATATTGTAATCGCACCGGTGACAGAGACCGGATGGGATACGGTGCTGCAGGAAGCCAAGGAGGCCGGTATTCCGGTCATCCTTGTAGACCGTATGATCGATACCAGTGACGACAGCCATTATATCGCAAGCGTGGGCACGGATAAGTATGAAGAAGGGCAAAAAGCCGGGCAATGGCTGGAGCAATATCTGGATACAAAAAGTGGAGATGGTTCGGATGATGTCAATATTGTCATACTGGAGGGCACCTTAGATTCAACGGCCCAGATCGGACGGTCAAAGGGCTTTCAGGAAGTAGCGGACCGGCACGGCAACTGGAAGATCCTTGCTCAGGAAAGCGGTGATTTTACAAAAGCAAAGGGCAAGGAGGTCATGGTAAAATATCTGCAGGAGTTTGAGGATATTGATGTGCTGGTTTCCCAGAATGACAATATGACCTTCGGCGCAATAGAGGCAATCCAGGAGGCTGGATTAACCTGCGGGGTGAACGGGGATATCACGGTCATTTCCTTTGACGCGGTTTCGGAGGCCTTTGACAAGATGGAGCAGGGCCTGATCAATGTGGATATCGAGTGCAATCCCTTGCAGGGGCCGCTGATCGCAGAGATCATCGAACGTCTGGAAAAGGGAGAAACGGTTGATAAAATATCCTATGTGGAGGAAAAGGTCTTTGAAGCGGAAAATGCCGCCGCAGACCGTATCGGACGGAGCTATTAGGAAAAAAACAAACAAAATTCATAGAAATCTTAACCATAAAACAACAAAAGTGGAAGTACAGGAAAAATAAATACAAACTCAGGAAAAATCTCCGTATTTTTATTCCGGTAAGTCGAATATACTTGTGCTTACAAAAAAAGAAAACTCAGTATTCTGAGTTGAAAATGGAGGAGATATCTATGAAGAAATTGATTTCATTGGTTCTGGTATTTGCACTGGTGTTCTCCCTTGCGGCCTGCGGCAGCAAAGGCAGCGAGACTTCGGGAAAATCAAGCAGCAAAAAAGTGGTGGTTGGTGTTGTGCAGACCAACGCCAACGAGTCGGACTGGCGTACGGCAAACACAAAATCCTTCAATGAGGCGTTCCAGAAAGCGGGCTTTGAGACAAAGATGGTCTTTGGTGAGGGTGACCATGCAAAGCAGATTTCCCAGGCACAACAGCTCATTCAGGAAGAGGTTGACTATCTGGTTGTCTTAGGACTTCAATCCGCAGGCTGGGAGGATGTGGCAAAGGCTGCCAAGGAAGCGGGCATTCCCCTGATTATGGCTGACCGTAAGCTTGAGCTGCCGGAGGATCTCTACACCGCAATGGTGTGCTCCGATTTCGAGGCCGAAGGGAAAAAGGCTGTGGACTGGCTTAAGAAGCAGGCAATCGACAATTGCAAGATCGTCGTTCTCGGCGGTGACACAGGCTCCTCCGCTCAGCTGGGCCGCTCCAAGGCAATTGAAGACGGCGCTAAGGAAAACGGCTGGGAGATCGTATTCAACCAGAATATGAAGGGCTGGGACGAAACTCTTGCAAAGCAGGCGGTTGCTGATCTGATCGCTGCCGGAACGGAATTCAACGTTGTGTACGCTGAGAATGACAATATGGCCCGCGGCGCCTGTGACGCCATGGATGCCGCCGGTATTACATACGGCAAGGACGGCAAGGTAAAGGTTATTGCCTTTGATGCCAACAAATGGGCGCTGGAGAAGGTTCTCGCAGGCCAGTTCAACCTTGATGTAGAATGCAATCCTCTTCATGGTCCCCGTATTGTAACCCTTATCAATAAGCTTGAATCCGGAGAGAAGGTCGAGAAGGATGCCTATGTTGATGAGGAAATGTTTGACTGTGAAACCATCACAAAAGAGATTGTTGATGCACGTTCTTATTAATCCTTAAGTTATTGTTTAAAATGCGCGGCGCCGAGTAAGCGGATATTGATCCCCAATTCCAGCACCGCGCATTTATCATATCGTTACAGCAGGTTCTGCGGCAGGGAGGAGAGCGTGGTTCTCCTTCCCGCGCAGGCTATGCTGTAACATCATACCTGAATGGAGGTTTGATAATATTACTATGCAGAATGCAGTACTTACAATGCGGGGCATTTACAAAAGCTTTCCCGGCGTACGGGCCTTACAG
The DNA here is from genome assembly GCA_023395555.1 of Bacillota bacterium. Lineage (GTDB taxonomy): Bacteria > Bacillota > Clostridia > Lachnospirales > Lachnospiraceae > Mobilitalea > Mobilitalea torta. The sequence continues at coordinate 59,708 of JAEWYQ010000063.1, read as the reverse complement.
AATGTAAATTTCACTTTACGTGAGGGCGAGATCCACGCTCTGATGGGAGAAAACGGCGCCGGAAAGTCAACCTTAATTAAGGTTTTGACGGGAGTATACCCTAAGGATGCCGGGGAAATCTATATGAAAGGAATTCAAAAGCCGATTCCGATCAAATCTCCCCAGGAGGCCCAGAAGCTTGGGATAAGCACCGTGTACCAGGAGATCACCTTGTGTCCGAATCTGACGGTGGCTGAAAATCTGTTTATAGGCAGAACCAATGATTTCATTGTGAATTGGAAGGAGCGTAACAAGAGGGCGGAAAGCATTCTGGAGGGTCTTGGGATACCGGTTAATCCGACGCAGCAATTGTCCAACTGTTCCATAGCGGTTCAGCAAATGGTGGCGATTGCCCGGGCGGTTGATATGGATTGTAAGGTGCTGATCCTTGACGAGCCCACCTCATCCCTGGATGAACAGGAGGTTACCAAGCTCTTTACATTGATGCGTGAACTCAAATCCAGAGGGGTAGGTATTATATTTGTCACCCATTTCCTTGATCAGGTGTATGAGCTGTGCGACAAAATTACAGTTTTGCGCAATGGCGAGCTGGTGGGAGAATATGAGATTAAGGACTTACCCAGGGTGGAGCTTGTGGCCAAAATGATGGGCAAGGAGCTTGGCGAGCTGGCTGAGATACATAATGAGGAGCAGCAGGGCATTGGTGACTTGAAGGAAGCTGTAATCGAAGCGGAAGGGCTTTCAAGCACATCAGGAATCAAGCCGTTCCGTTTTACTGCGTACAAGGGTGAGGTAACGGGCTTTGCCGGGCTGCTGGGGTCCGGACGCAGCGAGTGCGTACGTGCAATCTTCGGAGCAGACCGGATTGTAAAAGGTACCTTAAAAATCAAAGGAGAGAATGTGAATATAACCTCACCGGTCAAGGCCATGAAGAAAGGAGTCGGATATCTTTCCGAGGACCGGAAGCGGGACGGAATTATTGGCGATTTATCCGTCCGTGATAATATCATTCTGGCGCTCCAGGTCATGAGAGGCTTTTTCCGGCCCTTTACCAAGGCCCAGGCCCAGGCCTTTGCCGATGAATATATCAGTCTGCTGGGCATAAAAACAGCTTCGGCAGATACTCCCATCCATTCCTTATCCGGGGGGAATCAGCAGAAGGTGATTCTGGCCCGTTGGCTGCTGACGCATCCTGATTATCTTATTCTTGACGAGCCTACCCGGGGAATTGATATCGGCACAAAGGTGGAAATTCAAAAACTGGTGCTGAGGCTTGCCGCCGAGGGGATGAGCATCACATTTATTTCCTCTGAGATTGAGGAAATGCTGCGCACCTGTTCCAGGCTGATTGTTATGCGTGACCTGTATGTGGTGGGAGAGTTAAAGGGTGAGGATATGACCCAGGATAAAATAATGTATACGATAGCGGGGGGAGTAAGTCAAAATGAGCAGAAACAGTAATCCATCTGATACAGGCCGCTCTGCATCGGTTCTTAAAGCATTGACCAGGCATCGATTATTTATCCCCATTGTGTTTCTTGCCTTTCTTTTATTGATTAATATATTCATTAATCCAGGCTTTCTAAAAATCAGCCTTGGCAGGGACAGCTTGGGGAACCCTGTCCTGGTAGGAAATTTGGTCAATATTCTGAATAACGCCACGGAGCTGGTCATACTTGCCATTGGAATGACCCTCGTTACGGCATCCTCCAGAGGACAGGACATCAGCATAGGCGCTACAGTCGCCATCGTCGGCGGGGTAATTATGCGGGTTCTTTGCGGGACGGAAACACAGCCTGCCCAGTTGCATGCACCGGTCATCGTTGCCCTCTTACTGGGCTGTCTTGCCGGAATGGCCTGCGGAGCTTTTAACGGCATTCTTGTTTCAAAATTCAATATACAGCCCATGGTAGCAACCCTCATACTCTTCACAGCAGGCCGGTCCATCGGCTCCATGGCCATGGGAGGACTGAAACCCAAAGCGGCCAGCGCCTTCCGATATTACGGCAACTTTATTCCTGGCTTCCCAATTCCGGTGCCGATCCTCATTACGATTGCCGTCGTTGGAGTCACCTATCTCGCGCTGAAAAAAACGAATCTGGGTCTATACACCAAGGCGGTGGGCATGAATGATAAATCCTCAAGCTTAAACGGTCTAAATCCTTCGCTGATCAAGTTTATGACCTTTGTTATTTTGGGCTTTTGCGTCGGGATCGCCGGTTTCGTTCAGTCCAGCAGAGTGCAGACGGTAAATCCGTATACCATCGTGCCCAGCATTGAAATGGATGTAATATTGGCAGTCGCCCTTGGAGGCAATTCTCTTGGCGGCGGCAAATTTAACATGGCAGGCTCGATTATCGGGGCCTACACCATCCAGACTCTTACCTCGATGCTGACTACCCTGAATGTCAACACTAACGCTGTGCCTGTTTTCAAAGCGGTTATCATCATTGTGCTTGTGGCAATCCAAACACCGATGGTCAAAAGTCTGTTCAGCAACAAGATGATAACTTCAAAACGGGCTGCGGATAACGGAAAGGAGCGGGGCTAGATGCGGAATTTAAATAAGGCTGGAGGAAATAAAGTGCAGGGAAACAAGGCTGCCGGAGTTGTTCAGAGCAGGTTAAAGCGCAGGGAGCCTCTGACGGATACCGCCTTCCTGCTGACCATTACAATTTCACTGTTTATTGCAATCTATGTGCTCTCCATTCTCTTCCTTGGAGATAAAGGGTTCAGCAAAATTCAGATGTTTTTTAACCTCTTCAACGAAAATGCCGCGCTGATCGTCATTGCCTGCGGACTTTCGGTCGTTATGATAACCGGCAGCATTGATATCTCCGTAGGCGGTTCCACCGCACTTATTTGTACGGCTTGTATCGTTTGCCTTAACAATTATGGCTTTAACTTTTTTACAGCCCTTATGCTGGCTCTGGCAATTGGCCTCTTATTTGGTGCGGTTCAGGGATTTCTTGTCGCGTATCTGGAGATGCAGCCCTTTATCGTTACCCTGGCAGGCATGTTCCTGGGCCGGGGGCTGGTTGCCCTGATCGAAGTCAATCAGATACAGGTTGATAATGCAGGTTTTGAGAAGCTATCGGGTGCACGGATCATGATCCCTTTTCTAGGCGATATCAATAAGAAGGGAATCTTAATTCAGTCAAAGCTGGAATACGGCGTTGTGGTAGCGCTGATTATTGTCTGCTTCATGTTTTGGCTGCTGAAGAAGACGAAGCTGGGACGCAGCTTCTACGCTGTGGGCGGGAACTCCCAAAGCGCCCTGATGTTAGGGATAAACATCAGAAGAACCAAGTTTTATGCTCATTTGCTCTGCGGTCTGCTGGCAGGGATCGGCGGGTTCCTGTACCTTTTCCACACCCGGTCCGGCTCGGTTCAGCAGGCGACGGGGCTTGAGATGGACGCGATTGCCGCATCCATTATTGGAGGAACCCTGCTTACCGGCGGTGTGGGTAATATCTTCGGCACTTTATTCGGCGTATTGGCAAGCGGGATCGTATTGCTGGTGGTCACCGCAATCGGAAGCCAGGATCCATGGTGGCCGCAGATCACACGCGCAGCGATGCTCTGTTTCTTTATTGTACTTCAGAGTGTCATTTGCTCCCGGAAGAGGAAATAGGCAGAGGTAAGAGCTCCTCCATATCATATGGCAAGGAAAAAACAGGAATTGACCGCGGGTCAAAATCAGTGGAGAGCGCTGGTTTTGACCCGTAAAATTTGTTTGCGGAAAAAGCTTACTGGAAGCCGTTGACATTAGAAATATTTGAGGTATAATCTTTATATATCATCGAAGACGAGAGCAAGGCCGCACTTACGATTGATAAAAAATTAACAATCTGGACAAGGAGATACTATGGGACAAAATTCTTACAATCCGTATGAAACAGCACAGCTTCAATTTGACAATGTGGCGGACAAGCTTGATTTGGATCAGGCAACCCGTCAATTGCTTCGTCAGCCCAGCCGTGAATATCATTTCACAATTCCGGTAAGGATGGATGACGGATCGACAAAGGTATTTAATGGTTACCGTATTCAGCATAATGATGCCAGGGGACCGGCAAAGGGAGGAATTCGCTTCCATCCCCAGGAAACTGTTGATACCATCAAGGCACTTTCCATGTGGATGACATGGAAATGCGCGGTAGTAGATATTCCTCTGGGAGGAGGGAAGGGCGGCGTGATTTGTGACCCCCATAATCTTTCCTTGGGTGAGCAGGAGAGATTATGCCGCGGTTATATCAGACAGCTTTCCAGAAACATGGGACCCATCTCCGATGTACCCGCACCGGACGTTATGACCAATGGGCAGCATATGCTCTGGATGATGGATGAATACGAAGCGATTCACGGCGGACATTATCCGGGAGCCATCACCGGCAAGCCGGTGGGAATGGGCGGTTCTCTGGGACGTAAGGAAGCCACTGGCTATGGCGTGGTTTATACCTTAAGAGAGGCCTTGAAGGCACTGAATATTGACATAACAACCAGCACAGCCAGCATTCAGGGCTTCGGTAATGTCGCGGAATACGCGGCACGCCTTTATACCAGCCTGGGCGGCAAGCTTGTGGCTGTTTCCTGCTGGGACAATAAGGATAAGAAATCCTACACCTTCCGAAAGCTCCAGGGGCTCGATGTGGAAGAGATGGTCAGCATCAAGGACAGCTATGGAACCATTGATAAAGAGAAGGCTCAGAAGCTTGGATGTGAGGTTCTTCCCGGTGAGGACTGGATTGCCCAGGAGGTGGATATTCTTCTTCCCTGTGCCTTGGAGAATCAGATTACACCGGCGGCCTTTGACCGAATCAGCAGCAAGGTAAAGGTAATATGCGAAGGCGCCAACGGTCCGACCACACCGGATGCGGATGAATTGATTAAAGCAAGAAATATTTATCTGATTCCTGATTTCTTATGCAATGCCGGCGGCGTTACCTGCAGCTATTTTGAGCAAATCCAATGCAATATGAACTATTTCTGGCCGAAGGAGGAGGTTCTGGAGAAGCTGGATTTCAAGATGACCAGCGCCTTCCATGCGGTACATAGCCTTGCATCAGAAAAAGGCTTATACATGCGGGATGCCGCATATGTAATTGCCATTAATCGTGTGGCGGATGCAGTAAAGCTTCGAGGATGGGTGTAATAGTCCTTTTCTATTCTTAAGTGAAGGGGTAATGGAGATGAATCGATTTAAGGATCAAGACATGGATGTTCTGGTAGAAAGAGCCAAGGAGCTGGAATGCTTCTACCTGGTGGATGAAGCTCTGGCCGCCCCTTCCCTTTCGGACAGTTTATTTAAAATCGCGGAAGTAACCCCGGTGGGCTTTCATGACTATAAGGACTGCTCGGTATACATTATGCTGGATGGTCAGATGTATGCGGCGAAGCCCGTCATGGCAGACGGCGATACCCTGCAGTCCGAAATTGTGCTCAACGGAGTAACCCGGGGATGGATTAAGGCAATATATCCGAAGCATATCTTCCATAATAAAGAGCGTATCTTTCTTCCGGAAGAACAGAAGCTGTTAGATACCATTGCCAACCGCATTGCGGAGAGGCTTTTTAAGGTAAACTTTCAGCCGAAGAACCGGTTTCGCGGGGATTGGGAAGCCATTATCACCTTGCTGCAGAATACAAACCGGGACATGCTCCTCTATGTGTGTGAAAAGATGCTTGCCCTCCTTGCCGCAACCAGTCCCAGTCTGGTGGACGATATTTTTGACCGGATGGACTGGAAGAAATACAGAATCCAGGGTGAGATTAATTTCCCTCTGGAAACCCTGCCTGCCTTTGATGTTACCCGACTGAGCCAGCTTCTCTTTTGCTATGCCGGCTCCTGTCTGGAGGATGCGTCGATTTATAATTACATCAGCTTATGGATTTATCAGGGGAAAACCTATGAGCTTATTAAAAAAATCGATAAGAAGGATGCGGATTTAAAGGATATTACCCATGCGCTGTCCCAGTATATGAATGCCGTCAAAGGCAATGAAATGGTGAGTGAGGCTACGAAACGATGGCTGACGGTGGAATTAATACAGAGATTTCTCACCGATAAACCAACCATGGTGGCCAATGCGCAAAAATACATATCCATCGAAGCACTCTGCAATCTTCTTGATAATGTGGTCTGTTCTCCCAAAAGCATCGGAAAAATAGGAGGCAAGGGCACGGGCTTCTTTATTGCCAATCAGATTATATCCGCCCATAGTAAGGATAATCCGGAGTTTTCCAGGATCAAGGCTCCTAAGACCTGGTATATTACCTCCGATGAGTTATCCAATCTCATTGAGCGGAACGGCCTGGATGAACTGAACGAGCATAAATACCGGGATATTCTTGAGATACGGACCAGCTACCCACGGATTATTCAAATGATGAAGAATTCTAAGTTTTCCTCTTACATTTTAAACGAGCTGGGACAAATTCTGGACAGCTGCGAGGGGAAGCCTCTGATTGTCCGGTCCTCCAGTGTATTGGAGGATCAGGTGGACACTTCCTTTTCCGGGAAATATAAAAGCCTTTTTATCACCAACACAGGTACAAAGGCCCAGAGACTTCAGCAACTGGCGGAAAGCATCCTGGAGGTCTATGCGTCCTTGTTTAACCCGGATTCCATCCAATACCGGAAGGAGCGCAATTTAATCGACTGTTCCGAGCATATGGGCATTATGATCCAGGAGGTGGCGGGAACCAGGGTAGGGCCTTATTTCTTCCCCCTCTATGCCGGAGTTGCCTTTAGCAATAATGAGCTTCGCTGGTCCCCCAGAATCAAGAGGGAGGATGGGCTGCTGCGGATGGTCATGGGGCTGGGAACCAGAGCGGTGGATCGAATTGGAGATGATTATCCGATTCTGATTTCTCCGGGACAGCCAAACCTTCCGGTAAATCATTCGGCTGAAGATCTGGTCAGGTATTCACCCCAGAAGATGGATGTGTTGGATGTGGAAAATAACCGTTTTCTAACCCTCCCCATTGCTCAGGTGATCAAGGAATACGGAAATCAGATACCTCATATTAATTATGTCGCTTCTATAAGGAAGGAGGACATTCTGGTTGGCGTGAATTCTCTCACGGCGAATTTCAAATCGGACGAGCTGGTCATCACCTTTGACCATCTGATCCGAAACACCTCCATGATAAAGCAGATCCAGTCCGTCCTGGTTCTGCTGAAGGAGAAGCTGGGGTATCCCGTAGACATCGAGTTTGCCAGTGACGGCGACAGCCTTTACCTGCTGCAATGCCGTCCCCAAAGCAGGAATTATGATAATAAGCCCGTTGCTATTCCTCCCGACATTTCTTACCATAAGACAGTTTTTACGGCAGATAAGTTTATTTCCAACGGAAAGGTTACCGGGATCAAGACGGTAATCTATGTGGACCCGGCACAATACTCGGCGCTGGAGAAGCGGGAGGATTTAGTGAATGTGGCATATGCGGTCAGCCATCTGAACAGCATCCTTCCCCGGAAAAGCTTTATTTTAATGGGGCCGGGACGCTGGGGGAGCCGCGGCGACATTAAGCTGGGAGTACCTGTTGCCTACTCGGATATCAATAATACAGCCATGCTCATTGAAATTGCAGCAAAGGAATCAAGGTTCCAGCCGGAGCTTTCCTTTGGTACGCATTTTTTTCAGGATCTGGTGGAAGAAAATATTAAGTACCTTCCCTTGTATCCGGAAGATAAGCATATTATTTTTAATAAATCCTTCTTTTCCAATAAGAAAAATTTCCTGGAGGAGATGCTTCCGTCCTACGCCCATTTAAGCCGTGTGATTCGGGTCATCCAGGTAGAGGAAGCCTGTTCCGATAAAGAGCTGGTGGTCTTAATGAATGCGGATCTGGAAAAAGCCATAGCCTATCTCGATTCCCCTTCCAGGTCTGCGCAGATATCCGGATTTGAGCAGGCTGGAGCAGAGGGCATAGAAGATAATAAGGAAGACTATGGCTGGAAATGGCGCCATTATATGGCGGAACAGGTAGCCGCGGGAATGGATATGCATGCTTATGGAGTAAAGGGCATCTATCTCTTTGGAAGTACCAATAACTGTTCGGCCAGATGCAATAGTGATATTGATCTGATTCTTCATTTTGACGGCAACGATGCGCAGAAGGAGCAGCTTGCTAACTGGCTTGAGGGCTGGAGCATGGCTTTATCGCAAATGAATTATTTGAAAACCGGATATCAGTCCAATGGGCTTTTGGATATTCATTATGTCACGGATCAGGACATTGCGGATAAAACTTCTTATGCCTTAAAAATAAATTCTGTTTATGACCCTGCTTTTCCCCTTCGCATCAGGGATTAAGGAGAATAGCCAATTTCTGGTCAATTTCTGTAGGATATTCTTATTGAAATATAAAAGTTTATATAGTAAAATAGCATGAAGTGGCATCTTAAGCTATTCTTTTGCGTAAGCCCGGATTTTACAATCTACTTACGCTTTTTTGCTTTCTTTCATTTATGTATTTGATGCCGGAAACATATAAAGGAGATGAATCGATCCATGTATAAAGTACTTGCTAAGAGTATACGGGAATTTAAAAAGGCATCCATTATGACCCCTGTTCTAATTGCATTTGAAGTGTTAATAGAGGTTACCATTCCTTTTATTATTGCTTTGCTGGTGAATGAGATTAAAGCGGGGTGCGAGCTGCGTGTGATTTTATGGTACGGGTTAGTCCTGGTAGTATTAGCGGCTCTTTCCCTTACCTTTGGCGTTCTGGCGGGAAATGCCTGTGCGACGGCGTCCTCCGGGTTTGGCAGGAACTTGAGAAAGGATATCTTTTATAAGATACAAACCTATTCCTTTGAAAATATCGATAACTTTTCCACCTCATCCTTAGTAACCAGGCTGACCACCGATGTATCCAATGTTCAGAATGCCTACATGATGATTATCCGTACCGCGGTAAGATTTCCGCTGATGCTGGTCTTTTCCTTTACCATGGCCTTTGTAATGGGTGGGAAGATGGCATTTATATTTTTATTTGTGATTCCTGTTCTGGGGATTGGGCTGGCCCTTGTTATTAAAACCGTAATGCCTTTATTCAAACGGGTATTCAAAAAATACGATACCTTGAACAATTCCATCCAAGAGAATGTAAAAGGGATGAGAGTGATAAAATCCTATGTAAGAGAAGAATATGAAAAGAAGAAATTTGAAGCGGCTGCTGCGGATGTTGCCAATGATTTTACAAAGGCGGAGAAGATTTTGGCTTTTAACAATCCGTTAATGCAATTCTGCCTTTATACCGTAACGATCTTCGTTATGTCCTTCGGCTCTTATACCATTATTACATCAAGAGGGCTTGACCTTGACGTGGGACAGTATTCCAGCTTGTTAACCTACAGCTTTCAGATTTTAAGCAGTTTAATGATGCTGTCCATGGTATTTGTTATGATAACCATTGCCAGCGAGTCCGCTCACCGTATTGTGGAAGTATTGACAGAGGAAAGCTCCTTAAAGGATGGTTCGATCAAGAAGGTAAAGGACGGCTCCATCGAATTTGAAAGGGTAAGCTTTAAATATGCTGCAAAAGCAGAGCGAATGGCCTTGCAGAACATCAATATTCATATTAAATCAGGGGAGACCATTGGCATCATAGGAGGTACAGGATCCTCTAAATCTTCCCTGATCCAGCTGATTCCCCGACTTTATGATACGACGGAGGGTGTGGTCAGAGTGGGTGGAACGGATGTCAGGGAGTACGATTTGGAAAGTCTTCGTGACCAGGTATCTGTGGTGCTGCAAAAAAACGTGCTGTTCTCCGGTACCATCAAGGAGAATCTCCGCTGGGGCAACAAGGAAGCCACCGACGAAGAATTGATAGAGGCTTGCAGGCTGGCACAGGCTCATGATTTTATTATGAGCTTCCCGGAACAGTATGATACCCACATCGAACAGGGCGGCTCCAATGTTTCGGGCGGACAGAGACAGCGTCTTTGTATTGCAAGAGCCCTTCTGAAAAAACCGAAAATACTTATTTTGGATGACTCTACCAGTGCCGTGGATACAAAGACAGACTCCCTGATCAGGAAGGCATTGAAGGAGTTCATTCCTCAGACAACGAAGATTATCATTGCACAGAGAACCGCATCGGTAGAAGACGCGGACCGCATTATTGTTATGGACGGCGGTACGGTGAATGCCATCGGAACTCACAAGGAGCTTCTTGCGGGCAATGAAATTTACAGAGAAGTTTATGTATCACAGAACAAGGCGGGTGAAGATGATGAACAATAAAAATCACAATCAGGTTAATAAAAAGGGAGTATTAAAGCGCCTGTTGAAAACATTGCTTGAATTTTACCCTGTTTTATTTCCTGTTATCGTGGCTGCGATTATATTTAATGCAGTGGTATCCGCCCTTCCTGCAATTTTTACGCAGAACATCATTGCCGAAGTAGAAAAGAGTTACAAGACAGGTGACTGGGGGGCGGTTTCCGGGCGTATCTTAGGGCTGGTAAGCTTCCTGGCGGCCTGCTATATCATCTCCCTTGGAGTGTCCTTTGCCCATAACCGTATGATGGCGGTGATGACACAGGGGGCGCTGAAAAAGCTCCGTATTAAAATGTTCTCCGGTATGCAGAATCTGCCGGTGAAATATTTTGATACCAATAACCATGGGGATATCATGAGTTATTATACCAATGATATTGATACTTTACGCCAGCTGATCTCCCAAAGCATTCCTCAGATTCTGTCTTCCTCCATTATGGTGCTGACGGTATTCAGTATTATGCTGTACTTCAGCATATGGATGACCCTGGTGGTGGTTGTGGGCGTCTTTGTGATGGTTAATATCACGAAAAAGGTAGGCGGCGGTTCTGCGAAATATTTTATCCGTCAGCAGAGGATGATCGGCAAGCTGGAAGGCTATGTGGAAGAAATGATGAATGGTCAGAAGGTGGTCAAGGTATTTAACCACGAAGAGGAGAGCAAGCATGATTTTGATAAAATAAATGATGATCTCTTTGAAGATGCCAGGACAGCGAACCGGTATGCCAACACCTTGGGCCCTATCTTAAATAATGTGGGCAATATTTTATATGTTATTGTAGCCATTGTGGGCGGCAGCCTGCTGTTAACCGGGGCTAAAAACTTCAGTATCTCCGGCATGGCATTCGGAATCAGCATTTTAGTACCTTTCTTAAATATGACCAGGCAGTTTGCAGGCAATATCAATCAGGTGTCCCATCAGATCAATTCTGTTATTATGGGCCTTGCCGGAGCCTCCCGTATCTTCACTTTAATTGATGAAGAGCCGGAGGTGGATGAAGGCTATGTTACTTTAGTGAATGTGGAAGAAGCGGACGGCAAATTGATAGAACATGAAGAACGTACCAATACCTGGGCATGGAAGCATCCTCACAAGGATGGAACAGTAACTTATACAAAGCTGACCGGGGATGTGAGACTGGTGGATGTGGACTTTGGATATACGGAGGACAAGACCATACTTCATAATATCAACCTGTTTGCGGAGCCGGGTCAGAAAATCGCTTTCGTAGGGGCGACAGGTGCCGGTAAGACCACAATAACCAATTTGATTAACCGCTTTTATGATATTGCAGACGGCAAGATCCGTTATGACAGCATTAATATTAATAAGATTAAAAAAGCAGATCTTCGCCGTTCTTTAGGAATTGTTCTGCAGGACACCAATCTTTTTACGGGAACCGTTATGGATAATATCCGGTACGGGAATCTTACGGCAAGTGATGAAGAATGCGTGGAAGCGGCTAAATTGGCAGGAGCCCATGATTTTATTACCCGTTTGCCCATGGGATATGAGACCCCTCTTACGGGAAACGGCGCTAATATCTCCCAGGGACAGAGGCAGCTCTTAGCCATCGCCCGGGCGGCGGTTGCGGACCCTCCGGTTATGATACTGGATGAAGCGACTTCTTCCATTGATACCCGTACGGAAGCCATTGTACAGCGGGGAATGGATGCGCTGATGAAAGGGCGTACGGTATTTGTAATCGCTCACAGACTTTCCACGGTTAAAAACTCGGATGTGATTATGGTATTGGAAAACGGCCATATTGTAGAACGGGGCAATCATAATGAGCTGATCGCACAGAAAGGGAAGTATTATCAATTATATACCGGAGCGTTTGAATTAGAATAGATGGTTAAACGTAAGAAACTATTGTGGATTTCGTAAGAAGATTTTATATAGCTGAGTTTAGATAATAGATAATAAATTTTAACTGGGGGACAGTAAATGCTCCCAGTTTCTTCTTTTGTATAGAACCCGGATAACATGAACATGGTTTTGGATTTCAGATAATATTTTGATTTTTATTGTAGGTACAGGTAAGATATGGTATCCTTAGCTCAATATTATATTGAGAAATAATACAATGAGAAAGGCATGAGTATAAAAATGAAGAAAATGATCATGGTGTGCTGCTTAATACACATCTGCATCCTCGCTGCCTGTAAAAACGCAGATACAGTGGTGGAAGGCAGTTTGATGGAAGAAAGGAACCCTACAGGGGCCCCACTCCAACCCAGTGTGACAATGCCTCTTGAGAATCAAGAGCCAGAAGACTTGAAGGATTATGTTTTGTCCTATCCAATCTCTGTGGAGGATGGCAGAGCGCTTACCTTAAACCTGCACGGAAGGAAGCTAAGGGAAGAAGTAAACCTATATGGTATTGGAAAAATAGAAGTCTTTGACGGCAGCAATCTTATTCAGACCATTTCAATACAGGAGGCAATTTCAGCCGAGTGGAATGAACAGGGTGTGGATGGGGATAGCTTTGGCGGCTATACAGAGGCCTTTACACCGGATGGATCGCTGACAACGGTTGACATGAACTTTGACAGCTCTCAGGATATAGGTCTGATGAGCTGGATTACAAATAATAACCTTCCTTATTATTACTGGCTTTGGAATGAAGAGCAGGAACAGTTTGTATATTCTTTTTGCCTGACCGGTGCTGAGTTGGATGAGGAGAATCATCAGCTGCTTTCCAAAAGCAGAGATGGAGCACAGTATCTTACGGAGTATTATCAGTATGATGAGAGCGGAAGTCTGCAAGCTGTGAAACGCGTTGTGGAAACTTACGGCGGAAGCGAGGTAATTACAGAAACCTATGAGCTTATAAATGGTGAATGGCAGGAAGTAAAATAATGCTTTGTGGAATACCCCTGTGAGCAGTCGGAATCTCACAGGGGTGTTTCTAAGCAATCATCCTAAGATGCATTTATCTCTGACAATCCCTTAGGCGTTGTAACAAACTTCTGACTGCGGCTCTTGGGCTTATCCGGGATTGTCATATTCAGCAGGTTTTCTTCTACCAAGGGGTATACATAGGTCTGCATTGCATAATATTGTGTCATTCGGATCAATCTCGAGATCTCGTCCCTGGTGCGGGGCTCCTGGCATAAAATGTGTATGTCTTTCCGGACATCTCCTGTGGATTGTAGCGATAGGAAGCATATCGGTGGGCTTTAAGCTTAGAAATAAGGGTATAAGGCTGTGTGGACTGATATTGACTATTATAATGGTGGCGAGATTCATCGTTGTGGATCTGAACCAGGAGAATTCGATTACCCGGGTTCTTGCATTGATAGCAGGAGGCGGCCTGTGCTTTTTGATCAGCTTTATTTATAACAAACTGAGTGAGAATTACTCATAAAGAATGGATGCATTAAAAAATGGATACATAAAAAGCTCCTGGGACATTTTTCGTGCCCCAGGAGTACTGTTTTTGGAAGATCGCAGGACCGTTATGCTCCTGCTTTAATTTTTTTATAAAGATCAGCGATCTGATCCCAGTCCAGCACGGCATATAATGCGTTAACATAGTCAAGGCGCAGATTCTTATACTTCAGATAGTATGCATGCTCCCATACATCGATACCGAGGATGGGGGTCCATTCGCCGTGGCTTTCCATAAGGGGATTATCCTGGTTAGGGCTGGAGGTTACCTGCAGCTTGCCGGATTGATTGGCTGATAGCCAGGCCCAGCCGGAACCGAATCTGGCCGCCGCCGCATTATTTAATTTCTCTTTCAGGCTGTCAAAGCCTCCGAAATCAGCTTCAATCTGTTTTAACAGCTCTCCTTCCGGCTTTTGCGAGCCCTTTGGTGAAAGAGTGGAGAAGTACAAATTATGGTTATAATATCCGCCGCCGTTATTTCTTACGGCTGTTCTTGATGCCTCATCCGGCAGCTGATCCAAATTGTTCAATAGATCTTCAATGGATTTATGAGACAATTCCGGGTGCTTATCAACAGCAGCGTTCAGATTTGCAGTGTAGGCAGCGTGATGCTTGGTATAATGGGTAACCATCGTAAGCTCGTCAATATGGGGCTCCAGTTCATTGAAATTATATTTTAATTCGATTTGTTTAAACATAAGTATCGCTCCTTTAAGATAATATTTGTTTGGTGCATATATGAATTATACAATAGATATCTGAAAAAAGAAAGCATTGTTTACAATTTAATTGTAAAATATTGAACTTTCTATATATCTGACAAATAATAATAATGAAAATCAATATCATTTGTAAAATGTGACTATGTTTTCCCTGGGTCAAATGGGCAATTGGATTTTTGATCATGCCTAAGTTTTATGCAGTAGTTAAACCGGAAACGGTAAATGAAATAAAAGAAGCAATGGATCATTTTGCGTCAAGATTGTAAAAATCGGCCATCAGATAAGGCCTTCCATGATTTATTCTGTCATGGGAGGCCTTATTTTTTTAATATCCTTTTGCTATTGCAGCTTTTTCTGCTTCGTCAGAAGTCGTGTCGGAAGAAGTGATTACATAGGGCTCCGCATTAACCGATATGGAGGTGCCGTCTGTGGTGAAGACAATGCTGCCCTGTTCGTCAGTCCGGTACAGATGAATAGCCCGGTCCTTCATAACCTGCATGGTCAAGGAATGGGGATGCTCATATTTGTTTCCTTTTCCAACACTGATCACAGCGTAGTTCGGATTAACCTTATCCAGAAAATTAATTGTGCTGCTGGTAGAAGAGCCATGGTGACTGAGCTTTAGTACGTCGGCGGATAAATCAATGCCGTTTTCCAACATTTCGGCTTCTGAAACAGTCTGGGCATCACCTGCCAGCAGGAAGGAAGTATTTCCGTAAGTAAGTTTTATTCCGATGCTATAATCATTCAAGGATTCATAGCCGGATGAATTGGGAGAGATGATGACAAAGGATGCATTGCCGAGAGTATAGTTATCCCCAACCACAGGTCTAATAATAGTAAGCTCCTTATCCGCAATTACGTCCAGCACATCTTTGTAATTCTCGGAATCAATGGAAACGTCCGGCAGGAGTACATGATCTACATCAAAGGCATTCATAACGGTATCAAGGCCTCCGATATGATCGTTGTGCGGATGAGTGCCAATCACATAATCCAGTCTTTCTACTCCCAGCTTTTTTAAATATTTTGTAACGGTATTTCCTTTTTCATTTAAACCTGCATCGATGAGCATGAAGCGGTCATTATCCTCGATCAGAATGGAATCCCCCTGTTCGACATCAATAAAGTGAAGCCGGACGACCGGGCTTGCTGTGGGGGAAGGTGTATTGCTTGCGGCAACCTCCGAAGGAGTGGGAGCAAGGGTAAGGATTGCAGTAGGAGAGATAGCCGGGGGAGTGCCGGAAGGGGTGGGAGAGGCATTGGTTGGAGAAATACTCGGAGTGCCCGTTGGCTGTATATTATTATCGGAAGCAGCAGGGCGTATCAGAATCCATACTGCTATAAATAATAGGGTTACAATTCCAATTAGGGGAAGAAGAATTACTGCTTTGTTTCTTTTATTTCTATTCATTGTGAATCTCCTTGTATGATATGTTTCATTGATATTTTCCAATCACATGATTTCGAGCAAGCTCGCATCATGCTCATTCCGCTTTCATTATATCATACATACAAGCAGCCAGAAAAGCATCATTGTGTGTAAAAGAAGAACTATTGACGGTGATATATATGTGTGATACAATTAAATTGCTTAAAATATGATTTTTTCAAAGGAGAATGAAAATGACACTTTATGATATCACGGCTGCTTTTGAAAAGAGTATTGCTAAGCTTTTGGAGGAATAATATCCTTTCTGTGTATGAGTTTCTGTTTCCGCATGTCAGAGGCTGACAGAAGTGATGTACAGATCATCATAGGTTTTATAAAAGTATTCACAGGTATTGGTATTCATAAATGCCGTATATTTTGTATAGTCATAAGCATCCTGGCTGGTTATTACCGCTCCTTTTGGGATGGAGACACTTTCCATGATATGAAAGCATGCGGTAATTGCCTCCCGGCTGTCCTTCGGCACAGGGATATGTGCCTTCAGATAAGCGGTCCGCACAAAACGTTCCGGAGAGGTAAAGCCGCCCGGAAGGGGAAACGTTCCCCCGGCTTGGCCGAAGGGGGTTAACTGGGCATTATTCCAGAAAACCTTCTCTGTCTGTGTCGGAACCGCTCCCATATAGTTTCTCAAATTAGTTATATGCCATCGGAAATCAGGGCTATTGGACATAACGCCAATAGGATTGTTGATTAATTCCAGACCTTTTTCTGTTGGTTCAATTACCGCACATGCTCCGCTTCTGTCGGTGGCAATCCAGTGCAGCGGTGCTATGGTATGGGTGACCGGATCGGGAATACCGATGATGGAGGTATGGTTTACCAGTTGGGATAATTCCTCTACAGAAGCGCATCTGCCCAGGATGTAGTGGAGAAAATCAATGGATGCCACTGCTTCGGTACCCTTGCCGGCGGGCATTGTGCCATAACGGGCATATCCGGCAAAGTACAGGACCGCTGCGGCAAAGCCTTTCTCATTGACACCATCAAAAAAACCAAGGATTCCATCCAGTTCCTGACCCAGGCCGATAAATCGGTAGGAATCTTGGAAAACATTATTAATGTTCAAGCTGCTGTTCCATTGATAAGAGCTGGGGACGATATAAGGACGGGGTATAATATCATGTGAGAAATCCATGGTACGGCCGAAGAATTGCTCTCCGGACTGAGATTGCAGAGTCATTGCAGTACACATACGGACTACCTCCGGAATGCTGTTTATATAATATATTACAGGAACATAAAACATGTTCCTGTAATCGAGGTGTACAATGCAGTGCAGTTATTCTCATAATGTGTATTACAGGAACATAAAACATGTTCCTGTAATCGAGGTGTACAATATGGTGCAGTTATTCTTATAGTATGTATAACAATAATATAAAACGTGTTTCTTAATCTGCAAATGTTATGTTATAATGTCGTTAGCATTATAACCGCGCCGGAGCAGGGTGGAGTTCGCATCCTGGCACGAAGCGCCATCTCATGGACGCTTGCGGAGAGTGTATAATATCGACAGATAAAGATAAGCAATTTGCATGGAGAGATTAAATATGAAACAGAATAAATATGATGATAAGGTGTTTTTTGAAAAATACAGCAAGATGGATCGTTCGACAAAGGGACTTGCCGGTGCCGGTGAGTGGAAGACCCTGGAAGCAATGCTGCCAGGTTTTAAGGATAAACGGGTTCTGGATTTAGGATGCGGATTTGGCTGGCATTGTCAATATGCCGCAGAGCATGGAGCAAAAGCGATTACAGGAGTGGATATCTCGGAGAAAATGCTGGCTGTGGCAGAAGAAAAAACGGATAAGAAAATTTCCTATATGAGAATGCCGATAGAAGAGATCACTTTTCAGAAAGATTCATTTGACACAGTAATCAGTTCCCTTGCCTTTCATTATATAGAAGATTTCGGACAGATCGTTGAAAGAGTATCCGGCTGCCTTGTATCTGGGGGAGATTTTGTTTTCTCTGTTGAACATCCGGTTTTCACGGCTTATGGGAGTCAGAACTGGTATTATGATGAAAACGGAAAAATTCTTCATTTTCCCGTAGACCGGTATTTCTTTGAAGGCGCGAGAACGGCTGAATTTCTTGGGGAAGAAGTGATCAAATACCACAGGACACTCACAACCTATCTGAACGGTTTGATACAAGGAGGCTTTGAAGTGACGGGTGTTGTAGAACCCCAGCCGTCGGCACATCTGCTTCAAACGGTGGAAGGAATGGCGGATGAGCTGCGCAGGCCCATGATGCTGATTATCTCAGCAAAGAAAAAATAATGTACCATTGCATAGGGTTATCAAACATTGTATAATAAATGAAATTATATTTAGTAAGGAAACTTTATGAGAAAAATAACTGATTTTCCGAAAAACAAAATCACTCTGGAGGAGCTCCGGGAATTCATGAGGGTGATGGACTATTCCGATTTAGCAGAGCTGATCCATAACTTGACAAGCATGGGCCGGATCTCACCGGTTTTTCGATCCGGGCTGAATGGAAAGAAACCGGCTCTTCACCGGGCATATCATATCATTCGGGAGGCGAAGGATGACAGGACCTGCCGTGAGGAACTGATGTATCAATTGGTTCCAATGTTAAAAAATGATTATTATATAAGGAATATAGAAGCTTATCAGAAGGATAGGCCGTTTATAATGTCTTTAAATACCTTTATCAAAGAGCAGAGCGAATGCCTGAAAGAGCCGGCATCCTATAATGAGAGGAGCTTTGATATCTGGAGCAGGGAGAAATATTTGAAGATGGGAGGCGGAATCAGGCTTTTGAAAAAACTGGGTCTGACGCCCGATGACCTGAATGTATATGATACCACGGAACCCCTGGCTTATTATTCCCATCACAAGAGAGTGCCGCAGAAGCTTTTGATCATAGAGAATAAGGATACCTTCTACAGTATGAGGCAGCATCTGTTGGACAAGCATTCGACCATATTAGGGGAAGAGATTGGAACATTGGTATACGGCGGAGGGAAGAGCATCCATAGATCCTTCCGGGACTTTACCTTCTGTGTGGAACCCTATTGGAATGATCCGGAAAATGAAATCCTGTATTTTGGTGATCTGGACTATGAAGGGATTATTATATTTGAAGGACTGCAGGAAAGCTTTCGGGACAGGGTCAGACTGCAGCCCTTTTGTGTCGCCTATGAGGCCATGCTTCAAAAAGCGGAGGGGGTAGATTTGCCCACGATGAAGGAAGGGCAGAACAGCAGGATTGGCGGCGAATTCTTTTCCTATTTCTCGGAGGAGGTACAAATGCAGATGAAGCTGCTGCTTCAGAAAAACAGGTATATTCCCCAGGAAATTCTTCAGAGAAAAGATTTTTAAGAAGCTTTCGGCAGAGGAAAGGTATGGTTAAGGTATGGAACTGGATTTTCTAAAGGACTTTACAAAGAGAATGAAGAGCATTGGTTCCTACGCAATGCTCTTTCGCAACAGCATACAGAAGGGAACCTGGAAGCAGTATGGCTTTGATACCCTATACGAACAGACGAATCTCATTTTCTCTGTTCTTTTATATATTATGGAACAGTCCTTGAAGGATGAGGCTTGTACTATGGACGATATCGGCAGCTTTATTGATACCATTAATATAAAATGGCTGAAAAAACAGATATCCTACGATCAGTGCAAGGAGCTGGGAGATTTTTTAGTAAATGTTATTCTGTGTGACGATGGCAAGGCAATGTATTTCCATGGCTTTGATTATGAGCTGGGTCAATATCAGGAGATACATATCAGCTTTATTGCCAATAAGATCATCTATATCCACGAGGACGTAAGGAGAACCTCATACTATCTGACGGAGGACGGATACAATCTCATGCTGTCCACTCTGGAGATTGAGGGCAATATGAAGCTTACTATTCATGAAATGATCTTCAAGCTCCATATGGAGAAGGCCAGCTATGATAAAGCGGTGGATGACATCAAGTATATTTTCAACCTCCTTCGAATCCAGCTTCAGAGAATGCAGGAAGCCATGCGCAAGATCAGGCAGAATGCGCTGCAGTTCACCGTGCCGGAATACAGCCGGATTCTGGATGATAATCTCATGACCATCGATGATACGAAGAATAAATTCAGCGGCTACCGGGAGCATGTCAGAAAGCTGGTAGAACAGATGGAGCAGCAGGATATTCATGTGGAGAAGCTGGAGGAAAGGGAAGCCGGCAATCTGAGAAATCTAAAGATTATAGAAGGCTATATTAACCGGGCACTGGATGAGTATCAGAGGCTTCTCTCCACACATTTTGATCTGAAGGCTATGTATACAAAGGAATTGGAAGCCCTGTCACAGATGTCCCTGATTAAGCGGTTCTCCTTCCGCAATGAATTATATCGTCCGATTTTACAGAACCCGGAGCATTTGGACCGGCTGGACTTCTTCCTGAGACCCCTGTTCAATCGGGAGCCGGACAAGACCTATCACATAGGCAAGGCCTTTGAATATCAGAAAAGCATAAAGGCGAGGGAGCCGGAAGAGGCGGAGGAGTTAGAGGATTTTGATGACGAGATCTGGAGGCTGGAGCAGCAGAGGAGACTGGAGGAGAAGCTGAGGGACTATAAGGAAAGTCTGCAGTGTATTCTGGGTTATACGGTTCCATGCGGG
The DNA here is from genome assembly GCA_023395555.1 of Bacillota bacterium. GTDB lineage: Bacteria > Bacillota > Clostridia > Lachnospirales > Lachnospiraceae > Mobilitalea > Mobilitalea torta. The sequence goes on along the minus strand of JAEWYQ010000063.1, from coordinate 39,206 downwards.
GAGATCTCCCTCCTGGAGCTGAAGGAGCTTCTGACCCCGGAGGACAGGGAAAGGCTCATTCCCAATCTGGAGATATTCCGGGAAATCATGGTGGAATTAATCAAGAATAAGGAATTCCTCTTTGATAGCCTGCGAAAAGAGCGGGAGGAGCATTTTACGGATACCGTCAAGGATTTTCAGATTAATCTGTGCCTGCTGGAGGTGGCGGAGGAGCAGGAAGCCTTTCGGAGGCTGAGACGGCTGGAGGTAAGCAAAACAGAGGGAGAGGCTGTTGAATTTCAGAATGTGGCCAGCGAAAGCGGTGTGATGAAGAAAATACGGTGCAGCAATGTAGTGTTTCGGATTGAATAAGGAGGGCCGGTATGACGTATGAACTGGAGGATATTACAGCAAGCCAGATGATTTTCTATTATCTGCTGCAGTATAGGGAACTGAAGGAAGAAGAGGAATTAGAGCTTTATAAGGCATATACGGAGAAGGAAACTGTCATGCATCTGGTGAAGTGCCAGGGAGAAGCGGCGGGGAGCAATATTGAGAGGTATGGCAATGTAATCTATCTGATTCCCAAGGAGGAGAATGACTTCCTAGGCTATTCCAAGGCATTGCTTAAAGCTGCGCTATGCAAATCCACCGCTACAGACAAAGATTATTATCTCTCTCAATTCGTCATCCTGACCCTGCTGGTGGAATTCTATGACGGACAGAGCAGTTCCAGCAAGACCAGAGATTTTATGAAGGTGGGAGAGCTGATGAATTGCATTACGGAACGGCTAAGAGAAGGCGTTTCCAATCAGCAGGAGGAAGAGCAGGGAGGGCTTGCTTTTACCAATATGCAGGAGGCATTTGAAGCCCTGCGCAGTGACGATAAGGGAAGCCGGCAGAGGACCAGCAAGGCGGGATTTCTGCATACAATCCTGGCTTTTTTGCAAAAACAGGGGCTAATTGACTATATCGAAGAGGATGAAATGATTAAGACGACCAGGAAGCTGGATCATTTTATGGATTTTAACCTGCTGAATAAAAATAATTATAACCGGGTCATGCGGGTTCTGGGGGTGAAAGAGAATGAGTAAGATTAACTGCTTTCGGGCAATCAATCTGAATTATAATAACAATGCGATGCGGATTGAGGACGAAACCTTCCGTTTTGAGGGGGACAGTACCTTGCTCTCCCTTCAAAACGGCGGCGGTAAATCGGTTCTGGTACAGATGATGATCGCTCCCTTCGTCAGAAGACGGTACCGGGATACCGCGGACCGTGCCTTTGCCAGCTTTTTTACCACGGTCAGGCCCACCTTTCTCCTGACAGAATGGATTCTGGATGGGGGAGCAGGATATGTTCTGGTGGGAATGATGGTTCGTCAAAGGCAGGAGGCGGAGGAAGATAGTAAGGAAGAACTGGATATTGTGAGCTTTGTTCACGAATATCGGGAATCCAATCCCTTCGACATTCACAATCTTCCGGTGATTGAGACGGAAGGGAGAACTAAGAAGCTCAAGGGCTTTCATGCCTGTAAATTGCTGTTTGAGGAAGCGAGGAGAGAGAGAGGGCTGAATTTTCAATATTTTGATTTGAATCAGACGGCCCACCAAAGGAAATATTTTGACAGGCTGAGGGAATTCCAGATTAACAATACAGAATGGGAAGCTATTATTAAGAAAGTAAATCTGAAGGAATCTGGTTTATCGGAGCTGTTTAAGGACGCCAAGGACGAGGCGGGGCTGGTAGAAAAATGGTTTCTGTCCGCAGTGGAGAGTAAGTTAAACAAGGAGGAAAACCGGATGAAAGAGTTTGCCGGTATCATCCATAAATTTATTCTTCAATATAAGGAAAATCAGTCGAAGATCGAGCGGAAGGAAACCATTGCAGCCTTCCGGTCGGATGCGGAGCTGATACGGGAGAGTGCGCAGCAGTTTCGCATTGCCCGGCAGGAGAAGCTTCAATACGAGGAAAAGCTTGCATATCTCAGAAAATGCCTGAGTGTCCTGCTGGAGAAAAGAACCGGAGAGCGGGAGATACTGGAGGAGAGGCTTACCGTTCTGGAGCAGCAGCTGCAGAATATCCGGTATGAAGAGGCATCCTATCAGCTGTATTGTCTTATGGATGAGCTGGAGCTCTTATTCAAGAAGCAGGAAGACAGGGAACAGGCCAGGACTCAGCTTCAGGAGAGGATTGATGCCTTAAGCTTCCGGCTGCATACTATGGAATGCGCCGGATTATATGAGGAATACAGAGAGTGCTCCGGTGAGGTGCTGCTGCTGGAGAATAAGCTGGAGGTCTTAAGGGCGCAGGAAAAGGAGCTTCTTCCGGAGCGGAACCAATTAGGCTACAATCTCAGGTGCCGTTATGAAGATGCGGTAGAAAAGCAGGAAAAGTACCTTGAGGAGCTGGAGGAGCAGCAGCTATCCAAACGGGAGGAGCTGGAAATCATATCGGAGAAGGAGGCCGCGGAGCAGAAGCAGGCCCAGGAATGGAAGCAGCTTATGGGACGGCTTCAGGCGAATATAAAGGTCTTTGATAAGGAAGAACAGGAGTTTAATAAGCGCTATGGGACAAGGCTGGAGCGGAATATCTTAGGGGTGTACGAAGAGGGAGCCCTGGAGGTGATGAAGGCCCAGCTTGAGAATGCACTGGAAGAACTCCAAAGAAAGCTGATGCGGCAAAGAAGCAAAAAGGTACAGATGGATGAGAGCCTCACCTCCTTCGGCAGGGATATGGAGGATCACAATGCCAGGTTGGGAGAATTAAAGCAGCAGTCCATGTATCACAAGGAACGCCTGGCGGGATATGAAGAGCAGCTGGAAGCACGAAGAATGATTCTGAGATTCATGGGGTTGGGGGAAGCGGAACTATTCCAGCCTCAGAGGATTGGCGAATGCTTTAATAGAAAGATTGAGGAGCTGGGACAGGCCAAACGCAGCCTGGAGCGAAAAGGGGAAGAGCTGGAGGAGGAGTACCGAAAGCTGGAGACCGGCAAGCTGCTGGAATTGCCGGGAGAATTCAGTGAATTGCTGAGAAATATGGATATATCCTATGTCTATGGTATGGACTGGCTGAAGAAAAACGGCAATTCTGCGGCAGTGAATCAGAAGCTGGTACAACAGAATCCCATGCTGCCCTACAGTATTATTATGAGCGGAAGGGAGCTGAAGCAGCTGGCAGCAGCCCGGATTGATTTCTATACCTCCTTTCCGGTTCCGATTATACGGAGGGAGGATCTGGCCTTTCATCAGGAGGAAGAGGTTAGCTGCATCTATGAGATGAATAAAATCAGCTTCTTTGTCCTGTTCAATCATCATCTGCTGGACGCGGCAGCCTTAAAGGAGCTGCTGGAACAAAAGCAGACAGAGCTTAACCGGATTGGTAAGCTTCTTGGACAGAAGGAAACGGAGATCAGGGAGTATGAGGACAGATACAATGCAATCAAGTATCAGACAGTAACAGAAAGCAGTTATCGCAGTTGTATCGCGGAATTGGAGGCCTGCAGCTATCAAACCGGGTCATTGGAAAAAGAGCTGAATGAATTGAGGGAAAGAAAAGAAGTCCTGCAGCGTCAGCAAAGGGAATTGCAAAGTGAGATAGAGCAGGGCAACCGGCAGGAAGCGAATATAAGAAGCCAGATACAGGATTTTGAAAAGCTGTACCGGCAGTATGGAGATTATCTGAAGGAAAGAAAGGAATTAGAGCAGATCGGCAGGGATCTGGAGATCCTGGGACGCAAGATAGCGGAGAGGAAGCAGCGCATCGCCGAAATCAATGAATTTATCCAGGCCTCTGGTATTAATAGGGAGAGAGAAAGAATGAAGCTGAGGGATCTGCAGAGGAAGCTGAATGAATATCAGAGCTATCAGACCGGAGAATGGATACACAAGGATCTGGAGGACCTGGAGGCGAGATTCGAGGCTCTGACCAGGAAGATCAGCGAGGATCAGCTTCAGTTGGAGGAGAGTCTGGGGCGTGCAAAGGATCGCTTTGATAAAAAGCAACAGCAGCTTTTGGATAAAGAAGCCTTATACGGGCTTTCTGAACCGGATTATAAGGATGTTAAGATGGATGCCTTTACTGAGCGTGAGGTCAGAAGGGAGCGGAGTTCCCAGGAAGAGAGACTGGGAAGGATCCGGGAGGAGTATAATCAGGTATCTACCAGTATTGCGGTTTTGGAGAATCGGGTAAGAGAAGGGAAAATGCTGCTGGAGGAGCGGTTTGAAAAACTGGAACCGATCCCACGGGAGCGGATTGTTGATCTGGAATTTAAGAAGCGTGCCAGGCTGATACTGGCAGATCTTGAGAAGGAGAAGGAGCAGAAGAATTCATGCGGGGAGAAGATCGCCTGCTATGAAAATAACCTGTCCGGCCTTGCGGAATTCGATCAGCTCACAACGGAGCAAAGCTTTCTCTTTGAAACAGAACTAAGCGCTATGAACAAGAGCAGCCTGGAAGAGTTAGAAGGGAAGGAATGGATTGCTTTCCGGGGCAGACTGGTGAGGGATTACCGCAAATCAGACGAGGTTCAGGACGAGAAGCGGGAGGCTCTTGGCAAATGCCTGGATGGTATCGCCGGAAAGAAGAAATACGAAGAAGAATTCTTCAAAAGACCGTTAGAAACCCTGACGCATCTGGCTCACGAGCCCAAGGGAATTCTGGAACAGCTGGAGATCATCCTGTCCTCCTTCCATGCCCTGCTGGAGAAGCTGGAGGTAGATATCGCCATCGTGGAGAGGGAGCAGGCGAAGGTAACGGAGATGCTGCTGGATTATATCTGCGAAATACACAAGAATCTGGGTAAAATCGACCGTAATTCAACCATCACGGTGAGAGAGCGATCCATTAAAATGCTTAAAATCAAGCTCCCGGAATGGGAGGAGCAGGAAAGTATCTATCAACAGAGAATGCGGGGCTTTATGGAAGGGCTGATTATATCAGGGCTTCAGAGGCTGGATCAGAATGAGAATCTGGAGGAAATGATCGGTTCCAATGTGACAACCAGAAATCTGTACGATACCATAGTGGGTATTGGGAATGTAGGAATCAGATTGTATAAGATTGAGGCACAAAGGGAGTATCCCATCACCTGGGCGGAGGTAGCCAAGAACTCCGGCGGAGAAGGGTTCCTATCCGCCTTCGTTGTTCTTTCCAGTCTGCTGTCCTATATGAGAAGAGAGGATACGGATCTGTTCTATGAAAAGGAGGAGGGGAAGGTTCTGGTGATGGACAATCCCTTTGCCCAGACCAACGCGGCGCATCTCTTGAAGCCTTTGATGGATATCGCACGGAAAAATAATACACAGTTGATCTGTCTCTCCGGCTTGGGCGGTGAATCTATTTACAACCGATTTGATAATATCTATGTCTTGAATCTGATGGAGTCCGGACTGCAAAAGGATGTACAGTATCTGAAGGGGGAGCATATCAAGGGAGAGAAACCTATATTAACTATCCGAGCTTCACAGGTTAAGGTGGAAGAGATGGAACAGATGGAGCTGTTGTTTTGATGAAGGGTCGAGCATAATATGAATTTTGCAGGTTTATGTATATTATAATTGTAATACAGCAGCCGGGTGTCGAATTATGGAAAAAATCAGTGTAAAATTCTTCCGTATTCCGGTTGCCAATTGATGTGGGAACTGTTATAATGAACTTGCTGACGGCGATATAATGATCAAATATGATAGGATTATTGTATTGCAAAAGGGCTGTCCTCAACTAGCGATAAAGGTTAGTTTTGTGACAGCTCTTTTTTTGCTTCTTTGTTATCTTATTTTAAATATAAAAACTTTGGTGTCTTTTTTACGGGAAGAAAATAATGTTGACGGCTAGCAATAAAAGGTGTATGCTGTAAAAACAAACTAATACAAAGGAGGTTTAAGAAGATGAAAGAGAACATATATAAGAGATTTTTAGCTCGTAATATACTACTTACTCATGAAGTTGCTGAAAAATTAAATGTTTCTCGACAAAGAGTTTCTATTTTACATAAAGAAGGAGAATTGGTTCCTGTTAAGAGCACTGCCAATGGTTCAGTGTATCTTTTACAAGATGTTGTGCAGTATATGGAGAAGAAAGGCATTCTTCCGCGTTATACAAACTTAAGAAGTCCAAAGTATGTTTGTGAAAAATCTAGTACTAGAGATAATGTTACATACTTTAAAAAGCATGTAGTTCATTTGGGTTCAATAGAACGAATATCGATTTTTTTTGAGGATATTGATGCAGCTATTGAGAACTATTTTCTAACATTAGAAGAGTTTAGATATGGTGATTTAATAAGCTTATCAATTCCGCATATGGTAATAAGTGATTCAAATGGCAATGAGATGTGGTTGCCGGGTTGCAATTGTGGCTATGGTGGAGGAGGACCCCATGGAAGTTCAGAAGTATTACAAATGATAGGGATACCGAAAAACTTAATAGAAAATGTATTTTTTCATCCAATAGTAAAATATATAAAGGATGAAGATGGAAATTGGGAGGTAAATGTGAGAGAAAGTGATTTTGATTCTCGCTTACGCGATAATTATAAAAATGCTCATGCTAATATGTACTGGCATCAAGGGCGCTTAACCTTATTACAGGATGATAGGTGGAGTAGAGGTAAGAGTATAGAGGTTCTTGAAAAGTATTGGGCATTTATTCCGAATCCAGTTGAATATATATTATTTTCTGATGACGAACAAGCAATTGATTATGGTTTTTTTAATCCTTCAAATCAGTATGGTTATAAGACTGGAGCATATAGACTGGTTATTAGAGACTATACAGGAAGACAATTGTGGCTAGATCCATATATTGAAAAAAACAGAACAATAGATAAACAATCTGAATTGAAAGATATTCTTGAGGCATGTGGTTTTGTTATTGAAAAAAAAGGTCCATATCAGAATTTGAGTCGTTGGTTTGAACTTTCATTAAAGAGAGTAGATCTATGTGACCCCGTAGTTGGTCGGAGAGAGCCTTTTTAATATAATTTTTATATGTAAAACTGCTACTTACTCAATTAATAATTTAAAAAGAGAAATGATAAGTCGGAACGTAGATATTGATTTTTGTTAAAAATGGATAAGGCTAAGATTTTTAATACAGTCATTTTATAAAAATCAAGATTTGAGTGGCGGTATTATTGAAAATATATTCTGACACCAAGTGGATATCAGCCCCGATGGTCTTCAGAATTACAGCAACAAGGCATGTGGAGATGGTTTGTCTAATGGAGAGAAAAAATATATCTGGTGATAAGATGAGTTATAGTATAGGGGGCATTAAATGGTGAATAGAATAATGAATCCACTGGTAAATGAAATTAAAAGTATTCTTGATACTGCAAGAAGTAATGTAGCGAGAGCTGTGAACAATGAACTGATAGCTTCCTATTGGAAAATAGGAGAAATCATTGTTCGTTATGAACAGAATGATAGTATTAGGGCAGAGTATGGGGAACAAACATTAAAACAGTTATCTAAAGAATTAACAAAAGAATTTGGACGTGGATTTTCTATTTCAAACTTGCAGTTTATGAGAAGATTTTATTTAGAATATCAAATTCAACAGACAGTGTCTGTTAAATTGAGCTGGTCCCATTATTGTGAGTTGTTAAGTATTTCAGATAGAGACAAACGTAGCTTTTATGAAAATGAGACAATAAATTCAAGTTGGTCTGTCAGAGAATTAAAAAGGCAAGTTAATACATCGCTATATGAACGCTTGCTACTTTCTAAAGGTGAAGTTAACAAGCAGGAGGTACTAAGATTAGCGACCAAGGGTGTAGAGTTAGTAAGACCTTCTGATATGATAAAAGACCCCTATGTATTTGAATTTTTAGGATTGCCAGAAAATAAACCTGTTATGGAAAGTGATTTGGAAAAAGCACTTATAGAACAGATAGAAAGATTCCTGCTTGAACTAGGACGAGGATTTATGTTTGTTGGTACACAACAACGAGTAACTATAAATAATACTCATTATTATGTTGACATGGTATTTTATAACAAACCATTGAAATCGTATGTGTTAATTGAGTTGAAGACGACGAAGCTTATGCCGGAAGCAGCAGGACAGTTAAATATGTATTTGAATTATTATGAGAATGAAGTAAATGATGAAGATGATAATAAGCCGATTGGTATTATTTTGTGTACGGATAAAGAAGCATTGACTGTTGAATATGCTCTTGGCGGTCTATCGAATAATATATTTGCTTCAAAATACACCTACTATATTCCGGACAAAGATAAGCTAATTGCCGAAGTTGAGAAGATTGTGAGGAAATGGAGTGACTAAGGAACAGATACAAAATGAAGTGAAGTATAAAATTTCATTGAGAGTGCTAAATAAATTGTTAGAACAATGACTTATTATAAAGGAAGAATATGACAAAATAAATATTTTGAATCTTGAAACGTTTTCCCCTAAATTAAAAGATTTATATATTTATTATCTTAGAGGTCTTTGTTTAGAAAACACAAAAAATATTTCAGAAAAGCAATGGACGGATAATCACGGACTATGCTATGATAAATATCAGATTACAGAAAACTGTGATTAGAGAAAAGAAGCCGGCATTCAGTAATATGCGGCTTGTCATGCAAGATACAAGGAGGATAAGAATGGATATTCGCGACTTTTTGGCGAGGGTAAAAAGTGATGAGATATCAATGGATCAGGCGGAAGAAATATTAAAAAAGCTGCCCTATGAGGATATGGGATATGCCAAGCTGGATCATCACAGAGCGCTGCGGTCCGGTTTTGGAGAGGTAGTATTTTGCCAGGGGAAGGCCACAGAGCATCTGGTTAACATATTTAAACGGTTTTATGAGCATGATACGGATGTCCTTGGGACAAGGGCATCGGCGGAGCAATATGAGGCGGTGAGGCAGGTGCTGCCAATGGCAGAATACGATCCAATCTCAAGGATACTGTCTATACAGAAGCAAACCAGGGAAAGGACGGGCTGTGTTGCTATATGTACCGGAGGCACCTCTGATATTCCGGTTGCAGAAGAAGCGGCCCAGACAGCGGAATTCTTCGGAAGCAATGTGCTTCGGGTCTATGATGTCGGTGTTGCAGGGATTCACCGGCTGCTCTCCAAGGTGGAGGATATCCGTCAGGCCAATTCCATCATTGCGGTTGCAGGGATGGAGGGGGCATTGGCCGGAGTAGTGGCAGGGCTGGTGGACAAGCCGGTCATTGCAGTACCGACGTCCGTTGGTTATGGAGCCAACTTTGGAGGATTGTCCGCTTTACTGACGATGATCAACTCATGTGCGGAGGGAATCGCTGTAGTGAATATAGATAATGGATTTGGAGCAGGTTATCTTGCCACTCAGATAAACCGGCTGGCAGTGGGAACTTCGGTGGATTGATCCGGCAGTATGCAGATTATAAAATGGTATTAGATATCGCGGATTAAATATTATAGATAAAATTATATAGATCATAATTATGGGCTGGAAAAAAGAAAGCAGGTAATAGTATGGCAAATAAAATCTTATACTTGGAATGTTATTCCGGTATTAGCGGGGATATGACGGTAGCGGCATTACTGGATCTTGGAGCTGATCAGAAAGTATTGCTGGAGGGGCTGAAGAGTCTGAATGTGGAAGGGTATCGGATTGTTATCGGAAGAAGGACAAAGAATAGTATTGATGCCTGTGATTTTGATGTGATTCTGGATGAAGAACAGGCACATGGACATAGCCATGATGATGAGCACAACCATGGTGACGGATATAATCACGATGATGGACATAATCACGATCATGGGCATAGCCATGATCACGACCATAACTGCGATCATGAACATAAGCATGATCATAACCACAGTCATTTTCACGGGAAGGACCAAGGGGATGATCAGAATATGGAGGTTATGCCGATACAGTATGGGCATCATGACCACCGTAATCTTCGTATGATATGTGATATTATTGATCGCTCCTCCATCACAGAGAATGCTAAAGCGATAGCAAAACGGATATTTACCATTGTTGCCAAAGCTGAATCGAAAGCCCATGGAAAACCCGTCGAAGAGGTTCATTTTCATGAAGTAGGAGCGGTTGACTCTATCGTAGATATTGTCGCCGCGGCAATCTGTCTGGATAATCTGAATATTACGGAAGTTGTGGTATCAGAGCTCTATGAGGGGACCGGCAGCATCGGCTGCCAGCATGGAATACTGCCGATACCGGTACCTGCTGTAATCAATATAGCCTCAGAATATCAGCTTCCCATTCACATTACCAAAGTAGCGGGTGAGCTGATCACACCGACGGGCGCTGCGATTGCAGCGGCAATCCGGACCAGGGAAGAACTGCCCCGGAGTATCAGGGTGCAGAAGATCGGGCTGGGTGCCGGTAAAAGGCATTACACCGGAGCCAGCGGATTGCTCCGTGCCATGCTGGTGGAAGAGACCGCATCCTCCTCTGCCACATTATCTGACAGAGTATGGATCTTAGAGGCAAATTTGGATGACTGCACCGGAGAAGCGCTATCCCATGCCATGGAGCTCTTATTTCAGCAGGGAGCCAGGGATGTCTATTATACTCCGATCTATATGAAGAAAAACCGTCCGGCCTATATGCTGTCGGTGATATGCGATGAAGAGAAGATAGGACAGATGGAAGAGATGATATTCCTCCATACCACAACCATAGGGATACGTAAAACTCCGGCTGTCCGTTCCACCCTTCCACGGAGGCTTATGACTCTGACAACCAGATACGGAGAGGTTCAGATAAAGGTTTGTGACTATAAGGACAAGAGCTTCTATTATCCGGAATACGAAAGTGTAAAGGAGTTGTGCAGGAAGAGCGGGCAGGATTATAATACTGTAAATCAAGCGGTTCAGAATGCGATAAGTAATTTGGAGACAAGCCACTCTTAAGTTGATTAGGAATATGAGGGATTAGAATATGAGCGATAAACAAAAGAAGAACGAAAACAAGGATATTTACCTGAAGCTGGCGCTTCACATGAGGGAACATGCCGATGAAGGAATTGCCATTGCCTTTTCCGGAGGTGTGGACAGCAGTTTACTGCTGAAAGTGGCCTGTGATATCGGCAGTTCCTTAGAACAACCTGTACTAGCAGTCACATTTAAGACGAAGCTCCATCCCCAGGGGGAGCTGCAGACAGCCAAAGCGATAGCCTCCAAATACGGTGCATTGCATAAGATTATACTAGTGGATGAATTCTCGGATCCCGAGATAGTGAACAACCCAATTGACCGGTGTTACCGATGTAAAAGCCTGCTGTTTCGAACGCTGACCAATTGTGCCGAAAGGGAAGGGTATCATTATCTGGTAGACGGAACCAATTATGATGATAAGAACTCTTACCGGCCTGGAATGAAGGCGCTGGAAGAGCTGGGAATACACAGTCCCCTTCTGGAGTTGGAGATTACAAAGGCACAGATACGGTCACTGGCCGCTGATCTGGGCATACTTTCTTCGGACCGTCCCTCCGCACCTTGTCTGGCAACCCGCCTGCCCTATGGTACAAAGCTGGATACAGAGATATTAGCAAAGCTTGATAGGGGAGAGAGCTTTCTCAGGGAAGTCGGTTTCTATAATGTACGCCTGCGTTTGCATGGAGATATAGTGAGAGTTGAAGTTGATCAAGAGGACTTTATCCGTATGGTTGAGCATCGGGAAGCCTGTGTCAGCATGCTGAAGGACATGGGATTTCATTATATTACCATGGATATGGAAGGCTTCCGTTCCGGCAGTATGGACATTAACATTCTTCAAAATTAAGAATAAAATAAAAATCCTAAAAACCGCTAATATACAAAATTTTTCGTAAAAGGTTTACATTCCTCGCCAGACATAGTATAATGTGACTTAGTAATTGCAAAGAGGAGTGATCGTATGCTGCGCATGTTCATATGCCCTAAGTGCTATAATGTAAGGATGGTCTCCAGAAGACCCAGTGCATATTGCTTTCATTGCGGGAACCCGGATATTGAACCATTCGATGTGGATTATGATTCCTATATCAATATGGAGCTGGTAGAACGGGAAGCTCTGAAGGAACGGTATAAACAACGGATGGGGGCTTATAATGACATATTACATCGGAATATCCCAGAAGCAGAAATGGAAGCAGCATTGACAGAAGAGATGTTGACAGCGGAAGAAATGGAGCAAGGGGCTCAGTACATAGAAATAGAAGTATATGATAGATAGAGGGAACCTTTGTCCATGGGAACACTGCCATAGATGTAGGGTTCTCTTTATGCGTGGATATTAAGAAGACGGCAAGGCGAGGATGACAGATGGTTAAGAAAATAATAGATAAGAAATTGGTGGTCAGGAGACTGTTCTTGTTCCTGTGCGATATTGTTGTTATAATAGTATCCAGCGGCATGGGGCTTTTGCTCCGTTTTGATTTGGATCCTTCAAAAGTGGATAAGGTATTTCTTGAATCGGTTTGGACTTACCTTCCGATTAATTTACTTGTCACACTTTTGACATTTTATATACTTAAGCTATACCATAGCTTATGGAGATATGCCAGTATTACAGAGATGCAGAATGTGTTCTCGGCATGTATGTTATCAGCAATCCTGCAATTTGCGGGCCTTCAGCTTTTGGAGCTACGCGTTCCCAGAAGCTATTATTTTCTTTATGCCGGTGTACTGCTTTTGTTCACCTTGGGCGTACGGTTCTCCTATCGCTTTATACGTTCCATTACCCGGAATATCAGAGAGGATGGAACTGCCCATAATGTCATGATTATTGGGGCGGGAGATGCCGCCAATGCTATTATTAAAGAAATCAATACCAGTGAACATATTAGCAATACCGTTGTGAAATGTGTTATAGACGATTCACCGGCGAAGCAGGGAAGTTACATACATGGTATCAAGGTTACGGGTACCCGGAATAATATCCTTGATTGCGTAAACATTTATCATATTGATGAGATTATTATTGCAATGCCCTCTGTATCAAAGAAGATCATCAAGGAGATTGTTGAGATATGCAATCAAACGGAGTGTGAGCTGAAGATACTGCCGGGAATGTATCAGTTTATGAATAATGAAGTTTCTATCAGTAATTTGCGTAATGTAGAAGTAGAGGATTTGTTGGGAAGGGATTCGATTAAAATTGATCTGGATTCCATTATGGAATATGTAGAAGAGAAAGTGATTCTGGTTACCGGCGGTGGAGGCTCCATCGGCAGCGAATTGTGCCGTCAGTTAGCATCTAAGAATCCGAAGAAGCTTATCATTGTTGATATTTATGAGAATAATGCTTATGATATTCAACAGGAGCTGCTTAAGAAATATCCGGGGCTTGATCTTGTAGTGCTAATTGCTTCTGTAAGAAATTCTGCAAGAATGAATTATATTTTCAAAACTTATCGGCCTCAGATTGTATACCATGCGGCAGCACATAAACATGTTCCTTTGATGGAGGACAGCCCTAATGAGGCGATCAAAAATAATGTCCTGGGGACTTGGAAGACAGTTCAAGCGGCAGATTTGTATGGGACGGAGAAATTTGTCCTTATATCAACAGATAAAGCGGTTAATCCTACGAATATTATGGGAGCATCAAAACGTATCTGTGAAATGATTGTACAAACCTATAACAATCGGTCAAATACGGAATTTGTCGCGGTTCGGTTTGGAAATGTATTGGGATCTAACGGAAGTGTTATTCCGTTATTTAAAAAGCAGATTGCTGCAGGTGGACCTGTAACTGTAACGGATCCTAATATTATCAGATATTTCATGACAATTCCGGAGGCCGTATCACTGGTGCTACAAGCGGGAGCGTATGCAAAGGGCGGAGAGATATTTGTTTTGGATATGGGAGAGCCAGTTAAGATTCTTGATCTGGCAGAAAATCTTATTCGATTATCTGGATATAAACCGTATGAGGATATTATGATAGAATTCACCGGACTCCGGCCAGGCGAGAAATTGTATGAAGAATTGCTCATGGATGAAGAAGGCATGGAGGATACAGAGAATAATATGATACATATTGGCAAGCCTATTGAATTTGATGAGGATCAGTTCCTGCAGCAGTTGGAAGAACTAAAGGAGATATGTCCACTTGAGCCCTTAGAGATTAGAAAAAAGATTCGGAAGATTGTACCTACATACGTGGTGCAGAAGGCGAAATAAGATGGAATACATCGAAAAAGTAATTTAATTGGAAATATACTTGACGGATATACAATAAGAAGATAAACTTGTTTTGATGTTTGATTTTCGAACGGTAAATAAATGGATTTTTCTTATAGTATAATTAACATGTAGGTAATTGTTAAATGATTTTCTCTTGATTGTGGATGACTTCTCATTATATAAGGAGAGAAAAACGGTCATATTTCAGAATTGTTTCTGAGTTGACATAGAACATTAAAATTTAGGCGTATTTTAATAAGCCTAAATCAAAGATTTATAATTGAATAAACATTTTAAGCAATTAGCGGTTTCAGGCTTCTTATGTATTGTGGATAGCTTAACCGGTCAGCCAGAATTACTGTGAATTGGCTGGCGATGCCTGCCAGATATACATCAGCCTTTGTCGTCCGGTGATTTCTGGTTTTCTTTCCTGCAATACACATGTTGGTTTTTAAATGGTTGATAGCCCGCTCCACAATGGTTCGGATTTTGTAAAGAGCAATCCATTCATCAGAATTCCTCTGAATCCCAGGAAACATGCGAAAATCAAGGTTCTCATAGGTATATGTAGTACGTCCTTTAGCCGCTGTACTGCAGGGATCTTTACAGTCGCAGAGATAGTTCCCTTTTACCATATGGGCTTGGGGACAGCACCATTTGATACGGTCTGAGCGGCCCTTTTCCCTGGTAATACCGCAGCAGCGCATAGCAAGGGAGAAATCATTTGGGCATGTGGGGTAACCGTATTCGTTATACCCAACTTTTTTCAAGGTACTTTCATTGCGAGGGTTATAGGGGATGAGGACTTTAGAGAAATGAAAATCATCTTTCAGGAAACCGTAAGTTTCAATGGTATCAAAAGCGGAATCCCCCAGGAAAGTGGATGGATGAAAATCGGGATGCAGACGGAAGAAGTCAGAAAGAACCGGTTTTAGTGAAGAGGAATCTCCGACAGATTTATCCTCATCAGGGGAGTCGGATTTCTTATCTGCCGGCATTTCCGGATGCTTTGATTTAAAATCGTCATCAAGAAAGACGATATGGCGGACAATGCCAAGGCCGTTGGTGAGAAGGGCGAATTTATCAGCATAGCAGAAGTGTCCGTTGATGTACTGCTGTTTGGCATCTGGACATGAGGCAGCCTGAGAGGGCATAAGCCCATAAGCCATCTTGTAAGGATCAACCTCAGGTTTGTCCTTGTAATATACCTTCAACTTCTTGATCAGGGAATTCAGAGTTTTGGGATTGTTTTCAGTCACATAAAGCTCTATACCGGAAGTATCGAAGGTAAGGATAGCTGCAAGTGCAGAGTCAATGGCATGGCAGATGGGTTCAGTGTAATCAACCATCCGCTGGAACATCAACTCCAGATGGGGAATAAAATCCTGCTTGAACCTGGTAAAAAGAGGAGCATCGGGAACCTTAGAAAAGCCGCAAAAATCCCTGAATTCCTTACAGATGGATAAAATCAGGATTAAAAGGGAGTCTGAGGGGATAGAAAAGATCTTTTGCAGAATAAGGGCAGAAAGGAACCCGGATAGAGGATAAATGCGCTTCCTGCCCAGAGACTGGTAGAAGGCAAGAAAGAATTCCGGTGGGATGAAATCATCAAGATCCAAGTGATCACCAAGAAGTTGAAAAAAAGCAGGGGTGTCATTGACAAACATGTCCTGACAGTCTGAAAAGGAATCTTTCAGAGAAATCTGATGGTATTTAACAGTCATAAATTTTCCTCCGTTCGTGTGTAGAGTTGTGTTGTGATTAATACTATTGTACCACAAGCGGAGAGAAAATTTATATAAAAGCAACGTAAGAACCCAATAAAATCAATGGGTTCAGGCATTTAACAAATGCCTATATAATTAACATGGGAAAGGAGATAAAGTTGTCTGAGGAAGAGAGCCTTTTATTAGATGATGAATATATCATAATGTCGGAAGTGTCAGAAAACGAAAAAATTTCTCAAAGGGAGCTCTCGAGAAAATTGGGGGTTTCTGTAAGTACGGTCAATATATTGGTGAATAAAATGATAAAAGATGGTCTTATAAAGGTGACCCAAGTATCGCAAAGGCAAGTACTCTATATGCTGACACCTGTAGGCATGATGGAAAAAGCAAAAAAACCGTCAGATATTTGAAAGCCCATTATAGAGCTATATTTGAAACAAAAGAAAAAATTAAGTCTATTCTTGATAAACTGAATCAAGAAAATGATGTGATCTATGTGTTGATGTGTAATGATGAAATGAATGAGATACTTACTATAGCAGTAAATGAATTTAAATCAGACAATAGTAAGGCGAATATTAAAATGCTTCATAGTATTGTTGATGTCGATATGAAAGGTTATAAATCGGGGATATTATTACACATGATTATAAACGAGGATATAACAAATGAATATAAGAGCATCAGGAAATTGGAAACTTTAAATTTGGTAGAGATGTTGTAATCCAAGTAATTAATAAGGAGTCAGTATATTATGATTTATTTAAAGATAAAGAGATTAATAGATATCATATTATCTTTATTGGGACTTATTATTATATCTCCTCTTTTTCTTATCCTTATTATAGCGATTAAGTTTGACTCTAGGGGTCCAGTGCTATTCAAACAGAAGCGTATAGGGATACATAAGAGTCATTTCTATATATTGAAGTTTCGTACTATGCGAACTGATAGCCCCAAGGATATTCCGACTCATCTATTGGAAAATCCTAATCAGTGGATAACAAAAGTAGGAAGATTTTTACGTAAAACTTCTCTTGATGAGTTGCCGCAGATTATAAATATTCTTAAAGGGGATATGAGTATTATTGGACCGAGACCTGCCTTATGGAATCAATATGATCTTATAGAAGCGAGAGATCAATATGGAGCTAATAATATTCCAGTAGGTCTCACAGGTTGGGCACAAATCCATGGCAGAGATGAAGTACCTATTCATATAAAAGCAAAGCTAGACGGAGAGTATGCTGATAAATTTGGCTTCATAATGGATATTAAGTGCTTCTTTGGTACAATAGTATCAGTTCTTAAAAGTGATGGAGTTGTAGAGGGTGGAACTGGCAAATTAGATAAGGAAGCTAAGATTGCTGAGTCGGAGAATATATCAGAATGAAAAAAATACTAATTACAGGGGCTGACAGTTATATAGGAACAAGCTTTGAACGTTGGCTAGTGCAGTATCCTAATCAATATAGAATTGATACTGTTAATATGAAAGGTGACTTGTGGAAAGGCAAAGATTTCTTTGATTATGATGTGGTATTTCATGTGGCCGGAATAGCTCATGTGTCGTCAAATCATAAATTAGAAGAATTGTATTATAAAGTCAATTGCGATTTAGCGGTTGAGACTGCTAAGAAAGCTAAGGGTGAAGGTGTCAAGCAGTTTATCTTTATGAGTAGTATAATTGTCTACGGAAACAGTAGACATATGAATGTAATTGATAGAGATACAATCCCTGCACCAGATAACTTTTATGGTGATAGTAAACTTCAAGCGGAAAGGGGGATTGGAGAGTTGGAGGATGAAGATTTTAAAGTGGTTATTCTTAGGCCTCCAATGATATATGGAAGTGACTCTAAAGGAAATTATCCGAAATTATCAAAGATAGCTCAGAAGGCGCCCATATTTCCCGACATTGATAATGAACGTAGTATGCTTCATATTGATAATCTCTGTGAGTTTATTCGATTGATAATAAATAATGAGGATAGAGGATTGTTCTTTCCACAAAACGCAGAGTATGTTAGGACTAGTGAAATGGTCAGGGTGATAGCGGAGGTTCATGGGAAGAAGATTAGGTTGACAAAATTGTTTAATCCAGTTCTTAAAATGATGTATGGTATAAATGTGGTTAATAAGGTGTTTGGGAATTTGGTTTATGAGAAGAGTATGAGTGAGTATGGTAAGGCTGATTATAGGATAAGGAATTTTAGAGAAACGATTGAGCTGGCAGAGGAGTAATTAAGGGCATGAATAATACAAAGTATAGTGTTCTAATGTCTATATACCATAAAGAAAAAACTGAATTTTTTATCACTAGTATTGAAAGTATGTTGGAACAAACAGTTAAACCCGATGAAATAGTAATTGTAAAAGACGGACCTTTAACACAAGAATTGGATCAAGTAATTGATAAATATAAAAATCAAGAACCAGAGATGTTTACTATAGTTGTGTTGGAAAAGAATCTAGGACTAGGTTTAGCTTTAAATGAAGGGTTAAAGCGGTGTAGAAATGAGTTAGTTGCAAGAATGGATACGGATGATATTTCTGTAAAAAACAGATGTGAATTGCAAATAGAAGAATTCAACAAAAACCCAAAGTTATGTATAGTCGGTGCATGGACAAATGAGTTCTATGATGAACCTGAAAACATTGTTACATCTAGAATAGTACCGGAAAAACATAAAGATATAATGAAATTCTCAAAAAGAAGAAGTCCTTTTAATCATCCGACAGTAATGTATAAAAAATCCGCAGTTTTAGCTTGTGGAGGATATCATGATGTATTAAGAAAAGAAGATATTGATTTGTTCGTAAGGATGTTACACAATGATTGTCTATCTATGAATATCCCTTCACCACTTTTACTTTTTAGATCCAATGGGGATAATTTTAAAAGAAGAAAAGCTTGGGTCAATTGTAAAAGTTATATTTCAGTAATATATACATTTTGGAGAGCGGGATATTCTAATGTATTTGATATGTTATATGTTATTGTAAGTCAAATTTTAATGTTTATATCCCCGATATGGCTTCTGAAAATAATATCTAATAGATTTTTAAGAAAAAAACAAAATTAGTTTTGTTCTAATTATAGATAGTTTGGTTTACATAGATTTGTTCATTGTAAGTTTTTTATACTTGTCAATATATGGTCGTATTTATGCAAATATTCATCAAGAATGAGTGTATAGACAATAAGTAGGAGAAGTGATGCAAGATATGAATATGAAAATCAGCCCCCTAAATAGTAAGGATGATCTAGTATCAGTAATAATTCCTTGTTTTAATTCGGAAAAGGTAATTTTAAATGCTCTTAATTCATTATATATACAAACATATAAAAACATAGAAATAATTATTATTAATGATGGTTCAAAAGATAATACGGTTGATGTAATAAATAAATATTTAGAAACTCGAATACTTAATGTTAATATTATTAGTCAAAATAATGAAGGCGTAAGTGTGGCAAGGAATAGAGGGATTGAAGCAGCAAAAGGCCAATATATAGTGTTTTTAGATTCGGATGATATGTATTCCAGTGATTTTATTTTTGATTTAACTTATTGTATAAATAAATATAATGCTGATACAGCTTATTGTTTTTGGACTAATAGTATAGAAAAACTTGAAAAAGATGTTGCAAAAGAAGAATATATACTTTCCGATATCGATATTATGAAATCACTAATGTATAACATTCCAAAGAAGATATCGTTTTCTAACTTTATATACAAAAAAGATATCATTGACAAATACGTTGTTACATTCCCTAAAGATATTAAATATGGAGAAGATAATGAGTTTTTGTGGAAATATTTAACGCATATTAACAAAGGGATTTTGTTAAATAAAAAAATGTACTGGTACTATGAAAATCCTGCTTCAGTAATGCACAAAATAAGCTGGGATAATACTATGGCACTTATGGCTGTAAAAAATATTGCGAACTATTTAAAAAAAAATAAGCATCCAATTTATGACGAATACTGTAGTTATCTACCTATTAGGACGTGTTGGGCCATAGCCAAAGAATTCGCTCGTTATAATGAAAAGAAATTATTTGATAGATTGGTTTTAGAAGAAAATTTATCTGTACAGATGAAAAAACTAAATAAAGCACAGAATAAGCTTTTAAGGATTTCATCAATAATAATGAGTATAAATCCGTCCTTTTTTTTTATTGTTATAAGATTATATTACAAGTTAAAATAATTGTGTTATACATTAAAATTATAAAGAGGTGGTAATAATTGAGGGTTATTTTTTTTTCAAATATGTGTTCAAATAAAATGTTTGATGTTATAAATAAAATTAAAACAAAGGATAAATTAAATCCTTCGCAGAAATTTTTTGATTTATTATTTAGAGGATTGGTACAAAATTCAAACATTAGTGAATTGATTCAAATTACATCTATTCCAGTAGCTCAATCTAATTGTAAAAAAAGATGGTTTGGCCAAAAAAAAGAAAAGTTGAATGAAAAGTATACTATTTACTATCCGGGTTTTATTAATATAACATTAATTAAGAATATTTTAGTTATGCTTAATTCTTTGAAAATGGCCAAAAGAATTTTAAAAAGCAATAAGATAAGAAAAGAAACTTATATAATATGTGATCCATTAGTTTATGATGTTTCTTTATCTGGCTTGTTAATATCAAAATTGTTAAAAATAAAATCGGTAGGAATATTAACAGATGTCCCCAAGTATATGGCTGAAATAGAAAAAAGCAAAATTACAGTTATATTGAAGATAAAAACCTTAATTAAAAGGAAAGTTATAGATATGTTGATGTTAGGTTTTGATGGATATGTTTTTTTAACTAAAGATATGAATTCATTATGTAACAAGTATAACAAACCCTATATAATACTAGAAGGACTTGTTGATAAGCATGAGCCCATAACATTTAATTCTTTTAATAAGTATAGAAAAAAATCAAAGGTTGTTATTTATGCGGGAGGGCTTCATAAGAAATTTGGAATTGAAACATTAATAAATGCAGCAAAGCTTCTGGTGGATAATAATATAGAAATACATTTGTATGGTGAAGGTGATTATATAGAAGAACTTATACAAGAAAATTCTTTACCAAGTAATGTAAGATATTTTGGTTTAGTTAACGTGGAAGAAATTATTCAAAAGGAAGCTATAGCAGATCTACTGATTAATACTAGGCCGACAAATGAGGAATATACAAAATATTCATTCCCATCTAAAACGATGGAATATATGAGTACTGGTACTCCGGTTCTAACAACAAAATTACCTGGTATACCAAAAGATTATTATCCTTATTTGAATTTTATACAAAATGAAACATCAGAAGGTATTGCAAATGCCATACAAGATGTTTTAAATAGGCATGAAGAAGTATTAAGAAAGCAAGGAGACGAAGCTAGAAACTTTGTCATTAATAAAAAAAATAACGTTATTCAAGCAAATATGCTTTATGAAATGCTTAATAAATTGTGATAGGAGCAATAAGTTGGATACTGCCATTAATGAAGTAGAAAAACGAAAAAAAAGTGATGATTTTTTACATTTTATTATTGTATTAATTATAGTAGTAATATCAGATGATACAATCTTATTTGGAACAAATCAAGATTCTAAATTTATAATATTGAAATATTTAATAATAATTACAATGTTCCTTGTGCTGTTTGTTAATACTTTAATTGGAAAAATAAATATTAGTAAAAAAATTTTTTTCATTACTTTTTTATTACTAATCACAATAATGTCTGCTTGTTTTTTTAATTTAGATTTTAGATTTGGATATATTTATAGAGGTTGTATTATAATTATGTGTATGCAAATACCCAAAATAGTATCCTTTCAAAGATTTGCATTTTTGTACAACAAAATAATGGAAGTTTTAGCCATATCTTCGCTTGTTGGATATAGTATATATATACTCCTTCCAGGTTTTTTGTCTTTGTTTCCTATATTATATAATTCAGCTGATAATGCCTTCTACACATTTTACTTATCTAATATTAGCGTTTATAGCTATGGCTTTCATAGAAATTATGGCATTTTTAGAGAGCCAGGTGTATACCAGATGTTCTTAATTGTTGCCATGTTATTTCAAGTTTTTGTTATACCAAAACCTAAAATAAGAACTCAGATTATATATATTTTATCAATATTAACTACGTTTTCCACGACTGGATATATCGCACTGTTTTTTATAGTATTTATTTATATGATAAAGAATAATAAATATAAGAAAGATAGTATAAAAAAAGTGATTTTTATACTAATATTATTCTTAATGTTGGCTTATCTTTTATTATTTACAGATTATCTTTCTAATACAGGATATGCTTCTGTATTTGGGAAGCTTTTTGATAGGACCCAGAATACAACAAATTCAAGATTAGCTTCGGTTATAGTTAATATTAAGCTTTTTTTACAATCCCCCATTTGGGGAGTGGGCTTAACCAATGTTGAAATATTATATACTCCGATATCAGCTCAAATTATGGGGATTCCTACAAAGCATAATACTAATACAATCTTTATTCAATTGGCTCAATATGGGATGTTTTTCACCACTATTTGGATAGTAGGAATATATAGATTAAGTAAAATTATATGGGAAAGAAAAATAGTATCCTTTCTTATTTTTATTTTATTTATTATACTATTTATTGGTGAGAATCTTTCATTTAGTATAATTACAAATATATTGTGCTTTTATGGTTTTTATGGTAACTATAAAAAAAATATTGATTAAGCTTAGAATATAAATTTGGAGGAGAAAATGTTTACAAATAAAACTTTATTAATAACGGGCGGAACAGGATCTTTTGGAAATGCTGTAATGGAAAGATTCATAAATACAGATATAAAAGAAATTCGCATATTTTCGCGTGATGAGAAGAAACAGGATGATATGCGAAAACATTATGCAAATGATAAACTTAAATTTTATATAGGTGATGTTAGAGATACGCGGTCAGTTAAAAATGCTATACATGAGGTTGATTATATATTTCATGCAGCAGCACTTAAACAAGTTCCTTCTTGTGAGTTCTTCCCGTTAGAAGCCGTTAAAACCAATGTTTTGGGAACAGATAATGTTCTAACAGCGGCTATTGAGTATGGTGTTAAGAAAGTCATATGTCTTTCAACGGATAAAGCAGCTTATCCAATCAATGCTATGGGAATTTCTAAGGCAATGATGGAAAAAGTATTTGTAGCTAAATCAAAAACGGTAGATCCAAATAAAACACTTATCTGTGGAACTCGTTATGGTAATGTTATGGCTTCAAGAGGTTCTGTTATACCGTTATTTATAGAACAAATAAAAAGCGGACAACCTCTAACAATTACTGATCCGGATATGACAAGATTCTTGATGAGTCTTGAAGAAGCGGTTGAACTTGTTATATATGCGTTCCGAAATGCTGAAGCAGGTGATACCATGATTAAAAAGTCCCCAGCTTCATCTATAGGAGATTTGGCACAAGCAGTAAAGGAATTATTTAATGTAAATAATGAGATCAAAATAATTGGTACTCGCCATGGAGAGAAAAGATATGAAACGCTTCTTACAAAGGAAGAGTACATAAAAGCAGAAGATATGGGAAGTTTTTTTAGAGTGCCCGCGGATAAAAGAGATCTTAATTATGATAAATATTTTATAGAAGGGGATAAAAAGCTGACTACTGATGAAGAATATAATTCTGATAATACAGAAAGATTAAATGTAGAGCAAATTAAAGAAAAACTTTTATCTCTTAAATATGTAAGAGATGAACTGAGACAGTATAATGAATGAAAGTAGCCTGAAAGGTGATATGGGATATGAAAATACTTGTGACAGGAGCAAAAGGCTTTATAGGTAAAAATTTGGTTGCTGAACTTAGGAATAGAAAATATACAGACATCTATGAATATGATTTGGATATTAATCCTTCTTTGCTAGATGAGTACTGCAAAGAAACTGATTTTATATTTCATCTTGCTGGCGTAAATCGTCCTAAGGACCAATCTGAATATATGGATGGGAATTTTGGTTTTATATCGACTCTTCTCGATATACTAAAAAAACATAAAAACACATGCCCTATAATGATATCTTCATCTATTCAAGCTGAAATTGACAACCTATATGGTAGAAGTAAAAAAGCTGGAGAGGATTTACTGCTTAATTATAGTAAAGAAACATCTTCCAGGATATATATATATAGGTTTCCAAATGTATTTGGTAAGTGGTGTAGACCGAATTATAATAGTGCAGTAGCAACCTTTTGCCATAATATAGCTCGCAACTTACCAATAACAGTAAATGATCCAAGCGTTGTATTGAGACTTGTGTATATTGATGATGTGGTAAATGAGTTGATTAATAGCTTGGAAGGTAAAGAAGCAAAAAAAGGAGTCTTTTGTGATGTTCAAGAGGTTTATTCTATTACCGTAGGTGAGGTGGCAGATTTGATTTGTTCGTTCAAAAATAGTCGTGAAGAACGTTCGATACCAGATATGTCAGATGCTTTTACTAAGAAGCTCTATAGTACATATTTAAGCTATTTGCCTAAAGATAAATTTAGTTATGGACTTAAGATGAATATTGACGATAGGGGGTCTTTCACAGAATTCATTAGAACAATAGATAGAGGACAGGTATCAGTTAATGTGTCAAGGCCAGGGATTACAAAAGGAAATCACTGGCATAATACTAAAAATGAAAAGTTCCTTGTAGTAAGTGGAAGAGGAGTAATTCGATTTAGAAATATCGATTCGAATGATGCTATAGAATATTATGTAAGCGGAGATAAATTAGAAGTTGTAGATATACCAATTGGTTACACTCATAATATTGAAAATCTTGGTGATACGGATATGGTCACTATTATGTGGAGTAATGAACCATTTGATGCAAGAAAACCGGATACTTACTATTTGGAGGTATAAACTTATGAGAAAGTTAAAAGTCATGACAGTTGTGGGCACAAGGCCTGAAATTATTAGACTGTCTGCCGTTATAAATAAATTAGAGGATACGGATGCTATAGAACATATATTAGTTCATACTGGACAAAATTATGACTATGAACTTAACGAGGTGTTCTTTGAAGATTTTAAATTGAGAAAACCAGATTATTTTCTCAATGCTGCTACAGGCACAGCAGTAGAGACCATAGGAAATATTCTTATTAAAATAGATTCAATTATGGAAGAGGTAAAACCGGACGCACTTCTTGTGCTTGGGGACACAAATAGTTGCCTATGTGCAATTGCAAGTAAGAGAAGGCATATTCCGATTTTTCACATGGAGGCGGGAAATAGATGCTTTGATCAGAGAGTACCGGAAGAAACCAATAGAAAAATAGTTGACCATATATCCGATATTAATCTAACATATAGTGATATTGCTAGAGATTATCTATTAAGGGAAGGGATATTAGCAGATAGAGTGATAAAGACCGGTAGTCCGATGTATGAGGTGCTGTGTTCAAGAAGAGAAAATATTGAAAAATCAGATATATTAGATAAGTTAAGGCTGGAGGAAGGCAAGTATTTTGTGGTGTCAGCTCACAGAGAGGAGAATATTAATTCGGAGGCAAACTTTATAGATTTAATTGATAGTCTAAATACAGTGGCAGAAAAATATCAGATACCTCTCATAGTGAGCACGCATCCACGAACGAGAAACATGATTAAGGCTAAAAAAATTGAATTTAGCCCATTGATAAAAACAATGAAACCGCTAGGATTTAATGATTATATTAAGTTACAGATAAAAGCAAAAGCAGTATTAAGTGATAGCGGAACTATAAGTGAGGAATCATCTATACTTGGATTCAAAGCGCTAAATATAAGACAAGTTCATGAAAGACCAGAAGCTATGGAAGAGACTTCCGTAATGATGGTTGGGCTTAAAAAGGAAAGGATTCTTCAAGGACTAGAGATTTTGGAAACACAGGATAAAGACATATTGAGACCAGTAGCAGATTATAGCGTACCAAATGTGTCAGATAAGGTATTAAGGATTATTTTGTCTTATACGGATTATGTAAATAGAGTTGTGTGGGGAAAGTATTAAAAGCGTTAATAACCATATCTGGAAGCTGGTTTAAAATAGATCGGGTTCAATTTGTAAGGCTTGATATTTTGTACGGTGTTTTATGCCAAAAAGGAAAGGGAATGAATAAGAATGAAGATTCTGTGGTTAGTTAATATACCACTACCTGAAGTGAGTATATTGATGGGAGAAAGACCTTTGCCATATGGTGGCTGGTTGATAAATGCATCGTTAGAATTATCAAAAAAAGATAATATAGATCTTTCAATTACATATCCCAAAAATAAGATTAAAAATTATAAAAAAATCAAAGGAGATCGTATTACTTATTACGCATTCCAATCAATAAAAAAGAATAATTTAAATCAAATAGTAGTAAATTACGATTTAAAAGGAATAATTGAAGAAGTTAATCCTGAACTAGTTCATATATTTGGTACAGAACTACCCCATACACTGGCAATGGTTAACGTCTGTATAATGAAAAATGTAAAAACAGTACTATCGATTCAAGGCCTGGTATCCATGATAGAAGGACACATGTTCGCTAATTTACCATTTAAAGTAATCTATGGATGTACACTTAGAAATTTATTATTAAAAGATAATATAGCAAGATTAAGAAAAACGTTTTATACGAGAGGCAAAAATGAAATTGAGGCAATAAAGAAAACCAATAATATTATTGGGAGAACAACTTGGGACAAGGCATGTACTTTACAAATAAACTCCAAAGCTAAATATTTCTTTTGTAATGAAACATTACGAGAGGAATTTTATAAAAACAAATGGGAACTCGATAGATGTGAAAGAAACTCTATTTTTCTCAGTCAAGGACAATATTCTTTTAAAGGAATGCATTATATTATTAAAGCTATGCCCTTTGTTTTGGATAGATTTCCCGATGCCAAATTATATATAAGTGGTAAAAATATAATTAAATCTAACACAATAAAGGATAAATTGCTTTTAACTTATTATGGGAAATATATTAAAAAACAAATTAAAGAATTAGATATAGAATCAAATGTTATATTTACTGGTTTATTAGAAGAAAAGAAAATGTGTGAAAGATATTTAAAAACTCACGTATTTGTTTCTGCTTCGTCTATTGAAAATAGTCCTAATTCATTAGGTGAAGCAATGATATTAGGAGTTCCATGTATTGCATCTTATGTTGGTGGGATTCCAGATATGCTAAAGCATGAAGAGGATGGCTTCCTATATCAAACAGATGCGCCATATATGTTGGCCTATTATATATGTAAGGTATTTGAAAATGATAATTTGGCACTTGTTTTTTCGGAAAATGCAAGAAAACATTCTTTAAAAACACATGATAAAGAGAATAATACCAAAAGAATGATGGAAATATACGAGGAAGTTATTGGAAATGAGAAAATGTTATAAGTTATGATAGGTCAGTGTTTTATATTAAAAAGATAGGTGGAGATGAAATTTGATTATTAAATTAAAAAAATTTGTTTTAGGAAATAAAATCTTAGCTCCATTAGCTATTTTGATACATAAATATATTCATGAAATAAATTTATATATAAAAACAAAAAAAATATTGGATAATATTTCACGTCCAGGGTCGGTAATATTTTATATAGGAGTTCCTGCTCATGCAAACCTTGGTGACCTTGCACAGGGTATCTGTATTAGAAGATGGTTAAAGGAAAGCTATCCCAGTACAGCTGTTATAGAAATAGAAACAGACGCACTTGTTAATACACATATATCGTTACTACAAAAACTAAAAAAACATTATCATAATGGAGATATGATTGTATATCAGAGTGGATATACAACAACAGATTTAGGTGGGCATGCCGATGAAATGCACCGTGCGGTGATGAACATTTTACCTGAAGCCAAAATGCTTATGCTTCCACAAACTATATTTTTTCAAAATGAAAAAAACAAACAAAGAACAGCTCAGTGTTATAACAGAATGAAATATATGTTATTTCTTGCTAGAGATAGAATGTCATATAACATAGCACTTGAAATGTTTCCAGATATTTCTGTACATAAATTTCCGGATATTGTAACTACGATGATCGGAAAATATAACTTTGATTATGAGCGTGAAGGAATACTATTTTGTTGTCGTAACGATAAAGAAAAATTTTATACTGATAAAGAAATTGATGATTTGATAAGTAAATGTACAGAGCTTTGTAATGTGGAAAGAACAGATACCACAAAATCTGAGAAAACAAAGGATATTATTAAGAATGCTGAAAAATATATTAATGCTGAAATTGACAGATATGCCCATTATAAAATTGTTATTACTGACAGATATCATGGTACTATTTTTTCACTCGTTGCGGGAACTCCAGTAATAATCATTAAAACCACCGATCATAAGGTTATAACGGGTGCAGAATGGTTTAATGGAATATATGATGATTATGTATATTTGGCAAAGTCGTTGGATGAAGCTTATATATTAGCAAAAAAAATTCTAAAAAAAACACTTGATTATAAATTACATTCTTATTTTGAAAATGAATACTATAAAAAATTGACAGAAATTTTCGAGCAAACATTGAAGGGATAAGTATCTGTATAGGAGCCTTGATCTATGGTTAAGCAGGTTCCAAAATCGATATGAGGGGATAATCGAAAAATAATGAGTAATTCAAGAAGTAAAAATGCTATACGAAACATTATATTTGGTTATATGGCGCAATTTGGAATTATCGTTTTATCTTTTGTTGGGCGTAAGATATTTCTTCAATTTCTTACAATAGATTATCTGGGAATAAACGGACTATATTCTAATATATTGACCGTGTTATCACTTCCGGAACTTGGATTTGATGCAGCGGTTTTATATTCACTATATCGACCTGTTGCAGAGGATAATAAACCTTTGGTATATTCAATGCTACGTTATTTCAAAAAAATATATGTTGTACTTGCTATTACAATCTTCGCGATTGGAATAGCGATAACTCCTTTTTTAAAATATATTATAGATAGCAATCTTCCAGAAACAGACTTGATTATTTATTATATATTATTTTTAACAAACACAGTTGCTTCATATTTTGTTGGTCACAAAATAGTATTATTATTCGCTTATCAAGAACAACGTATTCAAAAATTGATTACACTTATGACAAATTTTGTGTTACAGTTTGTATATATTATTGTATTAATTGTTTGGCATAATTACTATATTTATATTGCTTCAACTGTTATTACTACGATTTTAAACAATATTATTCTCAATACAATTTGTAACAAAATACATAAAGATATATTTATTAAACAAAAATCTATCAATTTTGAAAAGAAAATAATAATTCGGAATGTATCGTCAACGTTTTTGTATAAGATTGGAGCAGTTGCAATTAACAATACAGACAATATATTGATATCAATGCTTATTAGCACAGCAGCAGTAGGCTTATATTCAAATTATTATACAGTAATAGGAGCAGTACAAGGATTTATTGCGATAATAACGAATTCATTGATAAGTGGAATTGGGAATTTATGTGTAACAGATGATAAAAAGAAGCAATATGAGGTTTTTAATATGCTACTATTATTTTATCATTTTATTGCTTCCCTTGGTGCCATAGGCTTCGGATTATTAATTAATGATTTTATTTCAATATGGCTTGGCTCAGAATATCTTTTTGAACAGTCAATAGTGATTGCAATTGTATTAAATTTTTATATCACTAATGCGATAAGTCCAGTTTGGATGTATAGAGAAGCTAATGGATTATTTAATAGAGTAAAATATTTAATGCTTTTACGGGCTATTATAAATATTATATTATCTATCTTTATGGGAAAATATTGGGGGGTCATGGGTATATTTGCTGCTACAACCGTAAGTTTGGTTTTAACTAGTTTTTGGTATGAACCCAGTATATTGTTTAAAAATATATTTGGTATACCATCAAAGAAATATTGGCTTAAACAGGTAAAGTATTTTTTGGTATCAACTATGTGTTTTATTATCTCCAGACAAATTATGAGCCGACTACCTGATGAAATAACAGGCTTTACTTTAAAGGCAATTATTATTATAATTATTAACGTTAGTATATTTTTTGTATCGTGTTTCAAATCAGATGAAGTTAAAAGGTTGAAATCCATCTTAAAAATTGTTAGATAATAATAAACAAGGAATTATACAGTAAGTATTTTTTATTATGGTAAGCATTTTTAAAAAGATCTATAAAGCTGGCATGAGAGGAAAAAAACATATGCCTAGTTGTTTTATTATTGGTAATTAAATCGATGAAAATAAATAGGTAACTATAATAACGTTTAATAATAAAAAGAATGTATGTTTTTATATCGAAATAATAATCATACAAGAGGAGTCATATGAGAGACAACAAAAAGAAATCCTTTATATTTTCTAAAATAGAAGAAAGTTTTAAGCTGCAATTAGTGATATGTATTATGCTATGTTCTGTTGTTGCTATGGGTTTTTTTGTAATAAATAGATATGTTAATATTGAAAAATCACGTGAATATACTATTGTAGATAATATAAGTTTGATTAACTTTGTCGAAAATACTAACATTGAAGATGATAACATAATATTGAGAGGCTATGCTTTTGTATTAGAAAAGAATTCAACTAACAGCTTAATTTCTGTATTTTTACGTAATGTAGATACGGGTCGTGAAGTATGGCTAGAAACTATGAATGTAGATAGGCCGGATGTCAATGCCTATTTTGATTGTGAATATTATTATGGTAATTCTGGATTTGTTGCATCAATAGATAATAATAAGTTAAGCAAGGATGATACATATGAGATAATAATCAATGTTGATTACATGGATACAGAAGCTTCGGAGAGGAAATATAATAGAATAACTGTATCTACAAAACAATATATACAAGGCATTAGACTATATTCTTATAATCCCAACGAATTTGATTTGCCAGACTTAAGTATTGAATCAGATATGTTAAGAGAAGTTTTTCAAAATGGACGGTTGTATTTTTATCAGAAAGATGCGGGCATGTATTTATATCAATATAATGATAAATTGTATTGGGTTGCTACAAAGGATTTTGAATTTGAACCGGATGGATCAACTTATATTATTTATGCTTTTTACACTTCACAAGCGGATAAATTGCCAGATAATCATATACAGCAAAAGTTTGATCGGCGAAGCTTTTATTTTGAGGATTATGAGTATAAAGAAGAGATAACGATGCCTTATCGTGTTGCTATCCGTGATATACCAAAGGATTATCCTATTACATATATGATAACAGGAATTTATGATGAAAAAACGGAAATAAGGATTTTTGAAAAGTATTTACACTTGGATACTATTGTAGGATACTAGAAATAAGATATTGCGCTAGATTATGGGGGTATTACATAATATTTAAGACAATTAGGATTATAACATTTAAAAAAATAAGCGAAAATAATTTTAGAAGATTGCCAAGCTATTTACAATATAAGTGTTCACTCCCCAATCTCATTAACTTAGTCTCAGGGGTTAACTAAGAAGATAGTGGAAGCACTATCACTATTTCATTACCTATGCAGACATATGTGGATGATATATATCTTTTAATGTTGATAAACAAATGGTACCTTTTAACAGGGTAAACAGTAAAGTTGCTGTAAAGATAAAATTATACTTATCACTGTTGCCCCAACTTTGACCATTGAACTTTATATTATATATGTTATAATTGGTTGATGTATAATGCATCATTATGTTGTAATTAACTAATTAAATACAAATACGAATAATGTATAAGAAAGAGGAGTATGTAAATGAGCAGCAGTCAGAAGCGGGACGACCATATGGGTGATGAAATTGAATTAAGGACTCTTATAATGGCCTTTTGGAAGAGGAAATATCACATTATCAGCATAGCAATGGTTTTTGCAATATTAGCCGGGATTATTAGTGTATTTTTCATTTCTCCGGTTTATGATACAAGTGCCAATATTGTTATCAATATGCCAGAGACTTACCGTACAAGATATGGAGAGTACGTACTCCCTCTCTCTACGAATAATCAATATTTTGAGCTTTTGAAAAGTAATGATGTGTTGCTGAGTACGATTGAGGATATGAATTTTGAGGAAGAAGTAACTGTCAGTCAACTCAATAAAAGGATATCAGTAAGGACAGCAGACAAGGATGCAAGCAGTTTTACGTTTGTAGTATCTGCCGATAGTCCGGATGAATCATTGCTTTTGGCCAATACTTTATATGATAATTATATCAAGTTTATAAACAATATGGTAAAAGAGCGTACAGTAAATTATTTTTATAATAATTTTTCCGTTGACCTGGTTACTCTGGAGACCTCTTTAACAAAGGAACGAATGGCATTGAAGAAGAATCAAGAATTATTAGCTCAGATTACTAAGGAATATGAGACGGCAAACTTAGATGTGATTGACTATCTCGGTAAGGATGGAAATTATATTCTTCCGGAAAACACCATTAATCCGAACTATACTAAAGTAGAAGCTGATATTATTAACAATGAACAGACCATTAATTATCTGGTAAGTACAATTGATATTACAAAGCAGTATCTGTCTCAGTTGGAAAAAGATAAAGAGGCCGTTGAAAACTATCACAAGAATGGAAAGAAAGAGCAAATTTGTGTTGATTTGGTTAGTATAGTGAATACCAATATCTATATGCCGTCTGAATTGGTGGCTCCTACACAAAAGACCAGTCCAAGCAATACAATAAATGTTGCTATAGGCGCTGTACTTGGAGGGGTGTTGGGTGTATTTGTCACCTTGATTCGAGTATACTGGAAAAATGAGCTGTAAATAAACTGCATGCTAGCAGGAGAAAGAAGAGACCATATTAAAGTTTGTGTAAACATAAAAGCCGATATGAAATTTTAATAATTACTTATGATATAAAAATAAATTACTCGGTTTGGAGGTTTACACGGACTTTAAAACAGTCTCTTTTCATATTTCAAAGAAAAGTTCTACAATGGAGTAAAAGCGGAGTTTGAAAGGATGGTAAGATGATGAAAACCTATTATACAAATGAGAGGAATATACAACAATTAATCTATCTTATGAAAGCCAATGGAATACGTAAGGTAATCGCCAGTCCTGGATCGGCGAATGTTACATTTGTAGCAAGTATTCAACAAGATCCCTATTTTGAAATATATTCTTCGGTAGATGAACGTTCGGCTGCATATATGGCTTGTGGAATGGCGGCTGAGAGCAATGAAATCGTAGCTATTAGTTGCACGGGTGCAACTGCTTCCAGGAATTATATTCCTGGGCTGACAGAAGCGTTTTATAGGAAACTTCCAATCCTTGTTATAACTGCTACCCAACACATTGGCCGAATTGGACAAAACATGCCGCAGGTTATTGATGGGACGACTCCATTGAATGATATGGTAAAACTTAGTGTCAATGTGCCTGCTGTGCATGATGACGAGGATGAGTGGGCTAATGAAATAGGATTAAATACTGCAATTTTAGAACTTCGTCATCATGGTGGGGGTCCCGTTCATGTTAATATGACTACAATGTATAGTACAGATTTCTCTGTTAAGAAATTGCCCCCTTGTAGAGTGATTAACCGAATATTGGAAGGAGAACTATTTCCGGAAATACAATCAAAAAAAATAGCACTTTTTGTAGGGGCCCATAAGAAGTGGAGTGATAGTTTAACCCAAGTGGTGGATGAATTTTGTGAGAAATATAATGCAGTGGTATTTTGCGATCATACCAGTAATTATCAAGGAAAATATCGAATATTTATGAACTTGATAGCTGATCAAACACATCATCATTCAGAAAATACGTATGTGGATATATTGATTGATATAGGAGATATTTCAGGAGCTTACATGTCTCTTACCCCTAAAGAGGTATGGCGCATCAATCCTGATGGAAAAATAAGAGATAGCAGAAAAAAAATGCGTTATATCTTTGAAATGACGGAAGAAAAGTTCTTTCAAGTCTATGTATCAATGGCTTTAACAAAGGGTATTGACATATCGTTTTATAAGAAGTGTGATCAAGAATATCATGATATTTTACGAAAAATAATTGACTTGCCTTTTTCAAATATTTGGATGGCATGGAAGACAAGTACTAGGCTTCCTCAAAACAGTGTGATTCATTTTGGAATACTGAATTCTCTAAGAACATGGAATTTGTTTGAGAAACCAGCTAGTGTGTTAGGATATTCCAACACAGGAGGGTTTGGAATCGATGGTGGTGTATCCTCATTGATTGGAGCCTCCATTGTAAATCCAGAGAAATTATTTTTTGGTGTCATTGGCGACCTAGCATTCTTCTATGATTTGAATTCACTGGGAAACAGACATATTGGTACAAATTTAAGACTTATATTGGTTAATAATGGGGGAGGTACAGAATTCCGTAATTACACAAATAGTGCATCAATGTTTGGCGATGATACAAATAAGTATATTGCAGCTGGTGGACATTATGGTTCACAATCTCCAGTTCTTGTAAAAGGATATGCAGAAGCACTTGGCTTCGAGTATATAAGTGCAAATAATAAAGAGGAATATTTGGAACATTTAGAACGTTTTTTGGAAGAAAAAACTTTAGACAAGCCTATTCTGTTTGAAGTGTTTACAAACAGTAAGGATGAAAGTGATGCTTGGTATGTTATAAAAAATTTAGAAGTTTCAATTGTTGATACAGTAAAAAAAAAGATGAAACAGGTTGCAAAGGAGATCTTAGGTGATAAGACTGCAAAGTATTTAAAAAAAATAATTCAAAAATAAAGGAATATGACATGGGCAAAGTTGGGAAACTTATAAATGGATTAATTTGGACTATAAAGAAAAAAGAAATGATACCTATTATCCAGCCAGTAGCCTCAGGTGAATTATTGAAAGAAAAAGTTGCTCTTATTACTGGAGGAAGTGGAGGAATAGGATATGCAATTGCAAAAGCATTTATACAAAATGGATGTAAAGTCATTTTAGCAGGGACCAATGAAGAAAAGTTGATGAAATATTCTATGATGTTAGGGGAAGAAAAACTAGTCCGATATATGGTTATAAATGTGTTAGAACCCCTAACATTGAAAGCGAAAGTAGCTGAAGCATCAAAAGTGTTTGATGAGAATAGAATTGACATTTTAGTTAATTGTGCAGGAGTAAATACACCTCAATCTTTTTTTGAAATTACTGAAGATATTTATGATAATGTAATGGATATTAATGCTAAGGGGACATATTTTATGAGCCAAGCAGTTGCGGACTTTATGATATCTCACAAATGTAGAGGACATATTCTCAATGTATCCTCCGCATCTGCACTAAGACCTGCTTCAACACCATATCAGGTGTCAAAGTGGGCCGTTAGAGGAATGACTTTAGGGTTTGCAGATGAACTTTTGCCGTATGGAATCATTGTAAATGCTATAGCACCAGGACCAGTGGCAACTCCCATGCTGAATAAAAGTGAAGGAGAATCGATATTTCATCCGATAAACCCAAGTGGCAGATTTGCCACTCCAGAAGAAATTGCTTCACTAGCAACATTTATGGTTAGCGGAGCGGGTGATTTGATCGTTGGTGATTCTTTTTATATTACAGGGGGTGGTGGGACAGTGAGTTTACATAAGTAAGTAGTATAAGATAATCAATTAGTTGGCTTAACTTACGTATTTGGTTATGGATATGTTTGGAAGATTAAAGGGGGAGGTATTGAGCAGAGGCAGGTTAGCAGAATTCAATGTTTTGATGGGAATAATATGAATGATGGTTGATACATGGTAATCACTTAGAAAGGACAGGGCTAAGAATAATGAAGTCAAATCCCGAGATAATCCGCAAGGTAAAATCAGCGATGTTATGCATTCAGAGATTTCAATGGGAGCAGGGCTGTACGGCCCAGGCAATTTATGAATACGAAGGCCTAACAGAGGAGGTTATCCGGCTTTGTGAGGCAGCCGTGCTTCGCAGTGCCGAGGATGGCCGCCTTGGTGTCATGGAGAAGAATGAAGCTGTGAGCGACACGGCGGCTATTGGTGAGACCTTAATGGAAGCAGCGGTATTTACCGGGAAGCCCCATCTTCAGCAGGCAGCGGACAGGCTCTATGAATATCTGAAGCTTCGGGCGCCCAGAACAGAGGACGGAGTATTATATCATTTTGACAGCGGTTGGGCAGAGGAGCAGCTTTGGGTGGATGCATATTATATGGTTCCGCCCTTTTTTTGCAAATACGGGGATGTGGCGGAGGCAATGAAGCAGATCAAAGGGTTCCGGCGTTACCTCTACCATGAAGACAAGCGGCTGCTGTCCCATATATGGGACGATAAGAAGAAATGCTTTGGCCGTGAGGCCTTCTGGGGCGTGGGCAATGGCTGGGCTGTGGCGGGAATGACCCGGTTGATTGCCATGTTGAAGGACGAGCATCAGGAGGATAAGGAATACCTGATAGCTTATGTAAAACAGGTCTTGAGGGGATGCCTGCAGTATCAGCATGAGGACGGCTTTTTTAACGATGTTCTTGACGAACCGTCCTCATTTAGGGAGACCAATACAGGCCAGATGCTGGCTTATGCCATCTACCGCGGTGTCAAAGCCGGGTATTTGGAGGAAAGCTATCTTATTTATGCAGATAAGGCCAGGGCCGCAGCCTATTCCATGGTGGACGAATACGGTTTCGTGCGGGAAGTCTGTGGCATGCCTCATTTTAACGCTCCGGGTGTGGCGGCGGAGGGGCAGGCCTTCTTCCTGTTGATGGAGGCGGCAGCCAGAGATTTTTACGGAGAGTGAGGATGATTGGAATGAAATTAATGATCGCATCGGATGTACACGGTTCTTCTTACTATTGCAGGCTTATGACGGAAGCCTTTCACAGGGAGAGGGCAGACAGGCTGCTTCTTCTTGGAGACCTTCTGTATCACGGCCCCCGCAATGATCTTCCCAGGGATTACGCTCCCAAGGAGGTAATTGTAATGTTGAACGGAATGAAGGATAAGATATTATGTGTAAGAGGGAATTGCGACACAGAGGTGGATCAAATGGTTCTGGAATTTCCAATTATGTCAGACTATGCACTGCTCTGGATTGACGGTCACAGGATCTATGCCACCCATGGGCATAAATATAATGATGACAACCTGCCGCCCCTGCAGGAGGGGGATATCCTGCTGTATGGGCACACCCACGTGCCGAGATGTGCAAAACATCCGTTGCCGGCAGAGCAGCCATTGCCGGCAGCCTATCTGCTGCAGTCAGCGGATAAAGGGTATCTATCCATGAACCCAGGTTCTGTTTCCATACCAAAGGAGAACAGCGCCAATTCCTATATGATAATGGAGGGGAGGGAATTTATCTGGAAAGCGCTTGAAAATGGAAAAGAGTTTCTGCATTATGACAGCTGAGACCTCCGTTTTCAAATGCTATTGATACGTCGAGCCTGCATGAAGGCAGTTAAGGAGAGGGAAACCGGGAAAACAAGTATATTAGGTTGGGGGAAATGATGATGAAGAAGGTTATTAGCTTTGTACTGCTATTCAGTGTATTGGTTTCATTAATTCCGGCTGATACAGCCAAAGCAGCAAAGATCCCTAAGTTTAAACTGGGAGGCTATACGATTACAACGAAGGACACGGTTTATGAATCAAAGCGTGTTAAGCTTTGTGTTGAAAAGGATGTTTATGTTCCCGATACGGCATTAGAAGACGTGGAAAATATCATGAGTATCCTCGAAAAAGAAACCAAACTATCCTTTTATCCAAAGGGGAATGAGGCAAAGGTAATTGTTAATGTTAAAAGAAATGGATACAAGGTAGGTGTTGAGTTAACCTCGGCGCAAGGGGGCTATGCTGGAGCAACGATTTCCCCCGGCGATCTTCTGTTGCGTGCGGGAGAAACCTATGCATTAGTCCACGAACTGCTTCACTGCATTCAATTCCGGAATAGCAACTCGGTAAGGTTGTCCACCTTTATGACGGAAGGCTTCACGACCTATCTTTCCATGAAAATATTAGATGAGAAAAAATCAGTCTTTTGTTATAGCAGCGTGGGTTTTAATATGCAGACTATGGCAATAGAGCCTAACAAAAAGAATGTGGAAGATTTATTGAAAAAAGTAGATGAATGGGAGAACTATCTATTAGGATACCGGTTTTACTACTACCTTCATACACAGGTATCCAAAACTGAATATAAAAATATTATGAAGAAGGCGGGTGCCGGTTATAGCAAAGGAACCCAGCTGAGCGTCAATGACACAATAAAGTTTGTGAAAGGCTTATATGGAAAGGATGTCTTTACAAAGTTTGGAGCCTGGTATGAAAAAGAGAAGGATAATATCATTCCCAGTTATTATGTATCAGACTATACCAAATATAAAACCATAGAAAATTATCCGATACTGGGACCATACTCCTCCTTCTACTATTATATTAATTGTATTTATAAAGATTCT
Organism: Bacillota bacterium; assembly: GCA_023395555.1. Classification (GTDB taxonomy): domain Bacteria; phylum Bacillota; class Clostridia; order Lachnospirales; family Lachnospiraceae; genus Mobilitalea; species Mobilitalea torta. Next base: position 844 of record JAEWYQ010000063.1, on the reverse strand, counting down.
ATTGTATTTGATCTTCGTAAAGGATTCGAGTATTTACAAAGCTATATTAAAAAGAAACCAACCGGCATCTATGGAACGTTATACCTGGAAGGGCAGGCAACAGTTGAATTTTGTGATGAAAATGGTGTATGTATGAAAAAGTATGATAATATATATGAGAACATTACGGTCAGTGCCCCGGGTGCAAGTATCATTCGTATAACCGGAGACGGACAGCGCGTTAATTTTAACTTTGATTATGATAAAATGGTTAAATAGCATGAAATAACGGAGGCTTAAGATATCAATATCAAGTACCGCAAAAGATGATTCTGGATGTGGTACTGGCACATCAGGATCATCCTGCTGCGGATCAGATCTATGCGGAGGTACGGGAACTGGATCCGCGGATCAGCAGGGGGACTGTCTACCGCAACCTGAAGCGGTTGGCGGATAATGGTGAGATACAGCCGGTTAAGATGGTGAACGGGGAACGGCTTGACTACCGTCAGGATCTGCTGCTATGCACAAGCTGCGGCAGGCTGCTGGATGCACCGGTGCCGTATCAGAGCAGGCTGGATGAGATCTTTCCAAGGAGATGAAGATTTATATTGAACAGCACCGTACGGTATTCGAGGGGCTTTGCCCCGCTCACGACTATGATGGGCATAGGCATTTGTATAAGGTATATCAGAAGTGTTTAGTGTCGAAAGTGTGCTCAATTATACATCATACAATGAAGCAGGAATGGCTTTATATGATTGATAAAAGTCATAGGCTTCGCTCCATGCCAATTCGGGTGTTTGCGCCCAACCGCAGCATTCGTTGAGCCAGTCTTGTCCGCAGGAACCCCATAATATCCAAT
>JAEWYQ010000084.1 GCA_023395555.1 Bacillota bacterium | reverse complement strand
AATCTAATTATGACAAATGCCTGACATAAATTTGACATAATCTAAGTGCATATTATAGTCATAGTCAAGGCAACAATAGATGAGCCGCAAGACCTAATCAAACCGTGGATGAAGTCACATCCTAATTCTACATCGGCGGTAAGAAAAGATCTGGCGGTGAATGCTATGAGGAGGGGGTATCCCCTGAAAGCATTTTGACTAAGGTATAATCTGCCTGACGCAGGAAATTAGGGCGATTCAGGGGAATGGTCAATTGGTAAAAAATCCAAATTAGTCAGATAAAAAGACTTGACCTTTTTTTCCTTTATTGTTATAATCATCTTGTTGTTGGAAGATTATATTAGGCGTGACCTTTTCTATGTTTTGCGGGGTTTACATACTTTGTGAAGGTAGTAAGGGGCAGCGCAGGATATAATACCAAACCATATATTTTAAGGAGGAAGTAAGAATATGAAGAAGAATTTCTTTAAGAAGTTATCCTTCATCCTGGCACTGGCGATGATCGTTACCGCTCTCGCTCCTGCCGCCGGCGCATTCGCAGCTGCGAAGCCGAAGCTGAACTCTACATCAAAGACATTGTTCCTTGATCAGGGCAGCAAGGGTGAGTATGACTTCAACATTAGCGGAAAGAAATCCGGTTGGAAGTACAACTGGACCTCAGCTAACGAGAAGGTAGTAACCGTTAATTCTAAGAACGGTGAAGTAGTAGCCGTTGGTGCTGGTACGACTAAGGTTACTGTTGTGATCTCCGACAAGAAGGGCGAAGAGCTGTATAAGCTGTCTGCTGAAGTTCTTGTAAGAGATAACATCAAAGAGTTAAAGATCAGCAATGCTGACCAGGCTGAGAAGTTAGCAGTTGACCAGGCATTTGACTTTAACAGAAGCTATGTAACATATGCCGGCAAGACTAAGGGTTCCCAGGCTATTACCAGATGGACCGTAACCGATGCAGAAGGCAAGGAAACCGATAAGGCAACGATCGTTCATGACAGTGGTGTATTCGTAGCAAAAGAAGCTGGCGAGTATATAGTTACTGCAAGAGCGTTCCAGTCCAAGGCTAAGTACAACCTTTGGCTGTCTGACAAAGAGAAGTATGCTGAGTATGTAACCTCCAACGAGGCTACACATAAGGTTGTTGTTGGTGTTTCTTTGAAGGAAGTTAAGCAGACCACACTGAATAAGTTCACATTAGAATTTGACAGTGCTATCACAAAGGAAGTTTTGGCTGACTTTAGAGATGGCGCAGACAAGAGAGAGAAGAACTTAAAGATAAGGTATGAGCTTGGCGGAACTGAGATCAACACAGACATCCCCGTTAAGGAACTGACTCTTGACGAGACAGGTAAATTTGTTACTGTAGAGATGTATACACCTTTCATTGAGAAGACCCCTTACAATGTTTATGTTGAGGGTATGGGCAAAGCTTCCTTTGTATCGGCTACTACAGATTTCAAGGATGTTACTGCTATCAAGATCACCACAACTCAGGCAGTTTATGCTAGAGAGACCAAGGTTAATTATGCTCTTTATAATGCAAATGGTGTAGATCTTACATCCGGTAATGACGAAAGAGCTAATTTCTTAAAGGCAAGAGTTGACCTTGAGCAGGTTAGCAATGATGATGCATCCTTTGACGGAACTTTCGTTTATATGTATAAGATAGGCGAGAAGACAACAATTAAGGCTACTTATCATACTACATACGAGTATGATCAGAAGACTGGTGCAGAAATTGGTGTTCTCACAGATACTGCTGTTATCACTTGCACAGATGAAATTACAGCAAAGGTTGGTTCAGTAAGTGCTTATACCATATTGAATGATAATGTTACTAATGTATCAGACCTTAAGTTTGATGAGCCGATAAAGACTGTATTTAAGAATGCTGAACACAAGAGACTGTATGTACAATTAACAGGTACCGATGAGAATGACAAAGAAAGAAAGATTAACAACCTGGATTATACTGGTTACAATTGGGAGATGAAATCCTCCAATGATGATATCCTCTATGTAGCTAATGACGGTGCTTTATGGCCGGCAAGAGAAGGTGTTGTAACAGTTGTTATTTCTATTGATGGTAAGCCGGTAGGGACATGTGTTGTTACTGTTATAGGACAGGAAAGAGCTGCAAGAATTGAGCTTGATAAGAGCAATCTGTCGTTGTATGGTTGGTTCCCGAACAGTGGTAGTGTTAAAGCAACTGTTAAGAACCAGAACGGTGACGACTATGGTCTTGCCCATAAAGTTACTATTGAGCCGGCAACCAATAGCGATGCTATCGCTGCAGTTTTATTAGATACTACGACTGCTAACGGTAGCGCGACAGTTGCTGACTTCAGCGCTAATGATAGCAAAACACCTAACCTTGAAAACAGAGGAGGCGGTACATTCTCCTACAAGGTAACAGTAACGGATTATGCTAATAAAGATGCGAAGCTCTATACTTACTTTACAGTGTCTGTAGAGAAGCCGAAGGATCAGAATGTAGCATACTGGAAGATCGAGCCCTCCACTTCTTACGATGTAAAATCTGTGTTAGAAAAGGATAACGGCGTTGAGAAGACTTTTGTACCTAAGGCTGCGAAGCTTGAAGTATATGGTTATAACAGTGCTAACAAGAAAGTATCAAATCCCAGCTTGGCTGATGTTGGCTTAACTGATAGTGATATTGAGGTTAAGAGAGGTTCTGATACTGTGTCAGTATCCGGTGGTAGTGTTCTCTTGGTAGATGATACTAAAACTGCATCTGTAAGCGGTGGTTCATTAACTATTAACATTGTAAAGCCTGTTTCGAATGGTACTTATGTTATCAATGTGAAAACAACGGATAAGAAGCTGAATGGTGCTTTAGGTAACGGCAAGGTTGCTCAGACCACTACGTTTAAGGTTGTGAACACTCAGACAGCGCCTAGTTTCAAGATTGATAAGAGATTCACTGATAAGCCTATCTCAAATGATCCTGCTACTTTACTTGCAGCAATAGAGGATTGTATTACATTTAAGATCGGTGATACAGAGATTGATATCACTAAGCCCCAGTATTATGTTAAGGCTAGTGTTAAGCCTCTGAATAATGCTTCAACATATCAGATTCTGCCTTTGACTATCTACGAGTATGTAGGTAAGAATGCAGCTGGTCATGAAATTTATGTTGAGCATGTTGTTGATATGAGAGGTACTGTAATTCAGAGTTCTGTGAAGTAATCAATGAATTAATAGTATTGCAAATATCATAATCAAAGGAGCTTTTGCAAAATAGCCGAAAGGCTATGGAGCGAAAGCTCCTTTTTTGGGGCTCTTTGTCAAGTGTTGGGGTGGGCTTCTGAATCCTGCTCCATTACTATATTTAGACGCATTTAATCTTGTAAATGTGAGATTTCCCTTCGCATATGATGGAACACCAAAATCCTGCAATAAATATTGGAAAAATGCTTGACACACCCGGTAACATGTAATATAATAATGAATTGTGACGTGAGAATACTTGAGCCAAAGCCCCGGTAATAGTATTGCGATCGTGAATCGTAAAAGCTTGAGAATAAGAGAACACATTTTCATAAGGAGGTAAACCAATGAAAAGTTTTATGGCTAGTCCGGCAACAATTGAAAGAAAATGGTATGTAGTTGATGCTACTGGACATACATTAGGCCGGCTCTCTTCCGAGATCGCGGCAATACTAAGAGGCAAGAATAAGCCTACCTTCACCCCTCATATCGATACAGGTGATTATGTAATTGTTGTAAATGCTGATAAGATTAAGGTTACCGGCAAGAAGCTGGACCAGAAGATTTACTATAACCACTCCGATTATCCGGGTGGTATGAGAGAGACTACCTTAAACCAGATGATGGCGAAGGATTCCTCTGAAGTAATCAGACTTGCAGTAAAAGGTATGCTCCCCAAAGGACCTCTGGGAAGAGCGATGATTAAAAAATTGCATATATTCTCCGGTGCGGAACATACCCATGCCGCCCAGAAGCCGGAAGCAATAGAGATTAAGTATTAATCAAGAGGTTGAAAGGAGGAAATAACATTGGCTAAAGCAAAATATTATGGAACCGGAAGAAGAAAGAGCAGCATTGCCAGAGTCTACCTTGTAGCTGGAACAGGCAAGGTTATCATTAATAAAAGAGAGATGGACAACTACTTCGGTTTAGATACGTTAAAGTTAATCGTTCGTCAGCCTCTTGCACTTACTGAGACAGAAGATAAGTTCGATGTTTTAGTAAACGTTAGAGGAGGCGGTTTTACAGGTCAGGCCGGTGCAATCAGACACGGCATCTCCAGAGCATTATTACAGGCAGATGCAGATTACCGTCCCGCACTCAAGAAAGCAGGCTTCTTAACAAGAGATCCCAGAATGAAGGAAAGAAAGAAGTACGGCTTAAAGGCAGCTCGTAGAGCTCCCCAGTTCTCCAAGAGATAATATTAGAATATATAAAATACAAAATAGCGCCTTGCATAGAGCAGAGGCGCTATTTTTGACTTCAACCATTGACGTAATGTTTAAGCGGGCGTGGAAAGAGATCATTGAAAGAGCTGCACTCCCATGGCTGTTTGATGATCCACCTCTTGCCCGATCTTTTCCAGGAGCAAGAAAATCTTCTTGGAATATAATTCGGCATTTTTGAAGTGCTTCAAAGCATCGTCTGTATGAGAATTACGGATTGCTTCCAGCACCTTATCGCCGCAATCATGAAAATTACTATGTACTTCTTCTATCGCATTCCAATCCTCCTGTATAGAGGGATGCTCCACGCTGATGGAATGATAAAAATGGCCGAAGGCGCATTTGGTGCTGTTCGTCTGAAGAGGATAGATGATACCGTCATTGACGATGGACTGTAAGGTAGCCAGCCATTTTCCATGAGCCTGTTTTGCATTGACAATATGAAGCATTAGTTCTTCGTTGGTCAGGTTGTTCATCCCACCCTTCAAGGTAGAGAAGAGGTCTTTGGTTATATCCGAAAGAGCATCGTCCATATCGGTGATATTTTGTGCCAGGGAAGCGCATTGTTCCGAGTCGTCGGAAATGACACGGGTCATCTGGCTCAGCCTTTCTGCATCACTGCTGGAGGCATCCATGGCGGTATTGATCTCATTGGTGGAAATCTTGACCTCTGCCATGGTGGTGTTAACCTCCCGAACATTATCTATGGTTCGGTTGAAGAGCAGCATGTTATTTTGCATCGTAGAATAAATGTCGTCAATCTTACCGCTCATTTCCGAGGTGGATTCTATGGTGTTGATCATACTCTCCCGCCCGTTCTCCGCGGCTGTCTGGATATCGGACATAACCGTACTCATATTCTCCAGACTTTTCTTTGTGGTATCAGCAAGCTTCCGGATCTCCGAGGCAACGACAGCGAAGCCCTTTCCGTTTTCTCCTGCCTTGGCAGCCTCGATGGAAGCATTGAGGGATAGGAGGTTGGTCTGCTCTGCGATAGAGCCGATGCTGCTTACAATTTCATTTACCTTATTGGTCATCTCCAGCAATTCCTCGATACGACTGTTCATAATGGAGGAATTGTTCATTACATTTTCCTTTAGGGTATTGACCTGTGCGATTTTTTGAAGGCTGGAATTATTGCTTTCAATCAGTTCTTCCGAAGCGACAGCCAGCTTTTCCAGAGTTTCAGAAGAATTATTCACCGCTTCCGCCACAACGCTCATACTTGCAGTGGTCTCCTCTACGATTGCCAGATTGGACTCGCTCAAGCCGGCGATCTCTTCGGAAAAGGATTTTAGATCATGGGCAATGTGGGACATATGGACGTCAAAATCGCTCATCTTTGTTGCAAGGCCCAGAAGCTGTTTTGCAGATTGGGAAAGCTGCGCCTCATTGTTGAAAAAATGATTAAACAGATCATATACGGACTGATGCAGATCAAAAGAAATCTCCGGCGGAGTGCTTTTCTTGCCTTCCATTCTATCCTGCACATATTTGACGATGCAGCGTGCTTCATTACAATCGCCTTTCTCTTTTCGTAAAAGCATAGTATCCTCCTAGTGTAAAATTTTTAAATCCATCCCCCGTCCAGCCCGATAATTTGTCCTGTCAGGTATTCGTTCTTATATGCCAGGTGGTAGACCAGATCTGCCACCTCCTCGGCACGGCCCAACCGGCCGGTGGGAATTTCTTCAATGAGATCCATTAATTCTATATCACCAAGAAAATGGTTCATCTCCGTATCAATTGCTCCGCATGCAACCGCATTAACCTGTATATTGCTGGGGGCCAGCTCCTTGGCAAGGGCTTTGGTAAAGGCATTCATCCCGCCCTTGGAGGCGGAATAAGCTACCTCACAGGAAGCTCCGACACTGCCCCAGACAGAAGAAACATTAATGATCTTGCCATACCGGTTTCTGACCATATCTGGAACGGCCAGGGAGCAGCAGTGGTAAACCGAGGTCAGATTGGTTGTAATCACCCGGTTCCAGTCCTCCGGGGACATATCCGTCAATAAGCCGATATAAGAGATACCGGCATTATTGACAAGAACATCAATATTTGTATAGAGTTTTTTAATCTGGCGGAATAATTCCCTGGCATCCTCGTAATTCCCCATATCCCCGAGAAAAGCGTGGCAGGAGACCTGGTAGCCTTCTATTTCACTTTTGGCTTTCAGCAGGGCGTCTTCATTGTGGGCACAGTTAATAACCACATTATAGCCCTTCTTGGCAAATTTCACAGCGATGGCCTTACCGATCCCCCTGGAGGAGCCGGTAACCAGTACGGTTTTTCTTTTCATACATAACCTCCTCATAAACTGTGTGCTGCCTGCGGATGCAGCGTTATAAGCTCTATGGGATATCATGAACAAAACTGTGTTCATGATCTTCGCTCCGTTCACATGTCCGCAAGCAACCCTGCAGCATGTTCACTATGTTATATTATAGCATAAACTGGACAAAATATAAAATATAGTTTATTTTTATTATTAGCCCTAACTTTTTTGACCGCCTTTATTCTGTGATAAACCCAGTGTTTATCAGGCTTTTATCAAGATTATAGCTTGCCTTTATCCGGAAGTAATCCATTTTTTACATGTGGAGTTGCAAATAATGCTTGAACTTTGGCATTTTTGTGTTATAATTATTACATAGATATTAACTAAGTGTTAAAAAGATTAAGAGCTTGTCTTAAATAAGTAATAATTATATTGTTATTATAAGGAGTACCGACATGAGATTTAGGAAGTTGGCAGTGTGTATGTTAATCGGAATGATAGCCTTTTGTTTTACAGGAGCGAGTGCATATGCAGCAGAAGGCACAACCGAGAGTCAGAACCAGGAAGAAGTAACAGCAGCTGTGGCAAATCAGGAAACAGACCCGGCAAAGCAGAATGCAGCCGTTCTTTCCGCAGTTGAAGAAGGGGTTTCTATTGATACAGAAACACTGGCGGCAGATCAGAATGAAGAAGAGGCCGTGATAGAAGATGCAGAAGATGCAGAAAGCCCCGAAGATACGGCGGATATGGAAACTGCAGAAGCTGCTGAAAATACAGAAGATATTGAAGCTGAAGATACAGCTGATATTGAAGATGAAGATACAGAAGATGCAGAGGCTTCTCAGAATACCGAGAAGGAAGACACTGCTAAGACTACGGTTAAGAAAGCGGAAGCAAAGTATTCAGAAGCTGATTTGAGACTGCTGTCCGCATTAATCTTTTGTGAAGCACAGGGTGAAAGCTATAATGGAAAGCTTGCGGTTGCCATAGTAGTTATGAACCGTACAAGATCCAGATTGTATCCCGATACGGTAAAGGGAGTTATTTACCAGAAGCACCAGTTCAGTCCGGCCAGCAGCGGGAAATTGAAGAGGGCGTTGGCGGAGTATGATGCCGGCAGATTTACCTCGACAGCAGAGAAAGAGTGCATTAAGGCGGCAAAAGCTGCATTAAGCGGTGTCACCGAGATTAAAGTTAACGGTAAGGCGAAGGACTTCAGCAGCTATCTCTATTTTAGCGGCACTCTGAAGGGATATACCTTCAAGCTTGGTCATCACAAATTTAAGTAAAAGAAGCTTTTAATGAAAGAACACACCGGTTGGGCCTTTGGATTTATGAAGGGCTTGACCGGTGTTTTTGTTGATAATCTTTTCTGAACATGGTAAAATAATTGAAGATAAGGGAACGAGGTGAGGATTATAATGAGGGGACAAAAAGGGATAGGAAGTATGTTTGCCTGGGGATTTTTGAAATCCTTTTTTATTGTGGTTCTTTTGTTTGGAGCAGGGACTGCGGGATATCTGTCTGCAATGAAATTCTGGAAGGTAGAGGAGCCTGTTTCGGTAACGATTCCGGTAACCTCGGAAGGGCTGCAGGAAACAGCCGCAGAATTGGAAGCCGTGCCTACACCCATTACCATGGCAAGCATTGACGATGTGTCGAAGAATCTGATTTTCTGTTACGATACGAAATCCAATACAATCAGCAAGCTGGTGCTGGAGGTGTTTCATTGTAAGAAGAAGCAGCTGACCTATCTGACGATTCCCATGAACACCCGCCTCACCATGTCTGATCAGAGATACCGGCAGCTAACGGGGTATCAGCCCTCCATTCCCCAAAGTATCAGTTTGTCTGCCATGACGGGATACCTGGAGACACCAGTACTATTTGACTGTGTTGTGCTCCTGGTAGAGGAGCTGCTGAAGCTTCCGGTGAGCTGCTATACCGTGCTGCCGGAGCAGCTGTATCAAACGGCTTTTGAGGAGAAGGAGCTTCAGCCGGGGACAACGGCAGGAACACTGCTGGCAGGAACGGAAGAGGATCTTGATCCATCCGGGGCGGAACCCGTGAAGCTGGAGGTATTCACCCGGGACTATCTGGAACTTCTGGGTACTTTGGAAGGGGAAGATAAGATAGAAGCGTACATCACAGAGATATACGAACAGCTAAGCTCGAATATATCGGTTTTTGAAAAAATGAATTATCTGGAGAGCTATTCCAAAACACCCTTAAAAGAGGTTGCTTTTACAAGAATCCCGGGGGAAGAGAAAAATGGAGGGTTCTACATGGAGAAAAACGAAGCGATTCGCCAGTTGAATGATTTGGATGCATATCTCAGACAATGAGTATACGTTGCTGGCAACGTAGGAATAATAACCAATATAATACCAGTGAGGTAGATGGATGAAGAAAACAGTGATGAAAAACAGACATATTCAGATATTGAGAAAGTACATTATAATTTTGCTGGGAGCATTCCTGATGGGAGTGGGAGTCAACCTGGTCTATGAGCCCATGGGACTCGTAACGGGAGGGGTCTCCGGCCTTGCCATCGTGGTAAAGCATTGGACCGGCGGATTATTAGACGGCGGAGTTCCTGTCTGGCTTTTTAATGTGCTGTGTAATGTACCCCTCTTTTTATTGGCCATGAAGGCAAAAGGGGTGAGATTTCTGTTCTCCTCTCTGTTTGGGATGCTGGCTTTCACCCTGTCTCTCATGGTGGTTCCGGTCCACGGGTTCCTGCTGGAAGATTACCTTCTGGCTTCTATTTTCGGAGGCGAGATCAGCGGAGCGGGAATCGGGCTGGTATTCTCGGTTCAGTCCTCCACCGGCGGAACCGATCTTCTGGCAACGCTGCTGCATATGCGCAGCCGGCACATATCGGTACCCCGTATGCTGATACTGATTGACGGTGTTATCATTCTCCTTGGTGCAATTGTATTCGGTCTCGGCAACGCGCTGTATGCGGTGATCGCCGTCTTTATAACCGGCAAGGTATCCGACGGAATACTGGAGGGGTTGAAATTCGCAAAAATGGCATATATTATTTCAGACCGCTACTCGGAGATCGCCAATGCGGTCATGCATCAGATGGACAGGGGGATCACCGGGATCAATGCAACCGGAATGTATTCCAACCGGGATAAGAAGATGCTTTTCTGCGTTGTCTCCCAGAAAGAAATTGTTAGAATCGTTGAAATTTCTAAGAAGATAGACCCTAACTCCTTTATCATAGTAAGCGATGTCAGGGAGGTTATGGGAGAAGGTTTTATTGAATATAGACAGTAAAGTAAAGAAATGCAAAGTCTATTACCGTTAAATCTACCTTTTTTAATCATTGGTATACAAATTATACAAAAGGCAAAATCCTATTTTGTTAAATTGGGATATGGCTTAAAAGCATGAAATAGTGTATCATTAAACCATAATAAGTTGTACAAGAGCATACTTTATTAACAACAAAAAGGAATTATAGAGAATGTAGGAGGATATAAAATGGCAAGTTTATCATTAAAGAACATAACCAAGCAGTATCCCAACGGAGTTATCGCTGTAAAGGATTTTAATCTTGAAATCGCTGACAGAGAGTTCATTATCTTCGTAGGGCCTTCCGGCTGTGGTAAGTCAACCACGCTTCGTATGATCGCTGGATTAGAGGAGATCTCCCAGGGTGAATTATGGATTGGCGATAAGTTAATGAACGATGTAGAGCCGAAGGATAGAGATATTGCGATGGTTTTCCAGAACTATGCGCTGTATCCCCATATGTCAGTTTATGATAATATGGCATTTGGTCTGAAGCTGAGAAAGGTTCCGAAGGATCAGATTGATAAGTTTGTACATGAAGCAGCTAAAATTCTTGATATCGAGCATTTATTAGACCGTAAGCCGAAGGCTCTTTCCGGTGGTCAGAGACAGCGTGTTGCCATGGGTCGTGCGATTGTTCGTAATCCTAAGGTATTCCTTATGGATGAGCCCTTATCCAACCTGGATGCCAAGCTGAGAGTACAGATGCGTATCGAGATTTCTAAATTACACCAGAGACTGCAGACAACCATTATCTATGTAACGCACGATCAGACAGAGGCTATGACCCTTGGTACCAGAATCGTTGTTATGAAGGACGGTCTGGTTCAGCAGGTAGATACACCTCAGAACTTATATGACAGACCGAAGAACTTATTTGTTGCCGGTTTCATGGGCTCACCTCAGATGAACTTTATCGAGGCAACCGTTCAGAAGAAGGGCTCCGATGTATTTGTTGAATTCGGAAAGAATAGCCTGAAGCTTCCTGAGAGCAAGGCGAAGAAGGTTATCGACGGCGGTTATGAGGGCAAGACCATTGTGGCTGGTATTCGTCCCGAGGATATTCATGATGAAGAGATGTTCATCAACAATTCTCCGGATAGCGTAATCGAGGCAACTGTTAAGGTATACGAGCTGTTGGGTGCCGAAGTATTCTTATACTTCTCCGTAGACGATACTCTGGATATTACCGCACGTGTAAATCCTCGTACAACTGCAAGACCGGATGACACCTTGAAGATTGCATTTGATATGTCCAAGATCCATATCTTTGATAAAGAGACAGAAGAGGTTGTTACCAACTAGTCTAATGCATGGATAAGAAATAATAACAGAGGCTGTTTTAAAACTGTTTTCAGTTTTAAAACAGCCTTTTTTGATGATGTTATGTCAATGGTTAGAGCGGGATTCTCTGAATCCCGCTCTATTACTGTATTTGGACTTACCTATGGGAAACGCTGTCATATGTATTTTGGCAGGTTTTTTGAGAAGTTTTGATAAGCGGATAGGGAATGCGTTGAAATTTGAAAATGAAATGCTTTATTTTGCTTCATGAGATGGTGCAAAATTATTGATAGATATTCCTGGGACATGGGCGATGAGCTTGAGTCTGTAAAAACATATGAATAAAAAGGGGATGTGTATAAAATATTCAAATAAGAGCATTAATCGTATAGAATTATGTATAATATAAATAATAAAATGATATATTACAAAAAGAGATATAAAAACAACTCTATTTTGTGTCCAAAAATAACTGAAAAAATTTAAATATTCCTAGTGACCATTTGACATTATTGTGATATAATATGATGCATAATCATATATAAATGCATAATGCATAATGCAGTATATTGCATAACCAATGCATTCGATAGCTGCTGTGCAATGCTGCCAGCTAAAAATAATGAGAAGCGATGAAGAGCTGTGGAGGAATCATGAAGAAGAAAAGATATCTGATGTTGGCAGCGGTACTGTGGAGTGTTGCTGTCGGATGCATATCTTGCCGGCAAGGCGGGCAGAAAAATGAAATATCTGAAGCGGATGCTCTGCATACAGGGGGAGGGGCTATGGACGAGGATATCTCACAGGCGGAAGGGGATGTCTCTGGCGAGGGAGAGAGTATCGGGAAGGAGAATACCCCGGAAGAAGTCTCTTCACAGGGTGCTGCACGAATTTGGGAGAAAGCACCCCTGTATTTGGAGGGAGAGCAGGAAGTGGTCTGCACAGTCGAGGCGGAAGATGGAGTCTTTACCGGTAATGTGACCTTCAGAGAAGCGGCTTCTGACAGCAGCGGGACCGGTTATGCGGAGGGATTTCACAAAAGCGGGGATACCTGTACTCTTACGGTACAGATTGGAACAGAGGGGTTTTATGATTTGGTCTTTCTTGCTGCCAGTACCGGCGGATATAAAGAGAATTATATCTATGCCGATGATGAGAAGCTGGGAGTAATCGCAACGGACAGCAAGGACTTCAAAGAGTCGGTGCTGGAGCGTGTGTACCTCACGGAGGGAGAACATAAGATCAAAGTAGAAAGCTATTGGGGGTATATCATGCTGGACAGATTAGAAATACATACGGCAAAGGAATTGAATCCACAGCGCTACCAGGTATCGCCGGTTCTGGTCAATACCAAAGCCACGGACAATACAAAGAGGCTCATGAGCTATCTTTGTGATATCTATGATGAATATTTCCTTTCCGGGCAGTATTGCAGCACGGGACAGTACGGTAAGGAATTCGCAGTCGTGAAAAAGACAACCGACAGGACCCCGGCGGTATTGGGGCTTGACTTTATAGAGTACACACCCTCACGGGTGGAGCGCGGCAGTTCTGGTAATCAGACGAAGCTGGCAATTGATTTCTGGAAGAGCGGAGGTATCGTGACCTTCTGCTGGCATTGGAATGCACCGGCAAAATATTTGACAGGGGAATGGTACCGGGGATTTTATACCGATGCCACCAATATTAATCTGAAGAAGATCATGGACGGCAAAGACCCGGAAGGCTATGACCTTCTGATGAAGGACATTGATGCCATTGCCCGGGAGCTGCTGGTGCTGCAAGAAGCCGGAGTCCCCATTTTGTGGAGGCCGCTTCATGAGGCAAGCGGAGGCTGGTTCTGGTGGGGAGCATCGGGAGCAGAGGCATTTAAGAAGCTTTATCTCTTATTATATGAAAGGCTCACTGTAGAATATGGGCTGAATAATCTGATCTGGGTGTGGAACGGACAGGATGGGGATTGGTATCCCGGCGATGATTATGTGGACATCATAGGGGAGGATATCTACCCCGGCGAACGGGTCTATACCTCCCAGGCGGCCCGCTATATTAAGGCCCAGAGCTATACGGAGGCCAAGAAGCTGGTCTATCTCACGGAGAACGGCTGTGTATTTGATCCGGATCTGGCGCTTCGGGATCAAGTGATGTGGGGAATGTGGTGTACCTGGAGCGGGGAATTTGTAGCTAAGGATATCGGCATCTTCACCTTAAGCGAGCAATATACCGAGGAAGAGATGCTGAAGAAGGCGTATCGGCATGAGAAGGTCCTGACTCTGGAGGAACTGCCGGATCTCACATCCTACCCGATTAACGGAAGATTGGTTGATGACCTGAAGTAAAATAGAGGGAGCGGGAATGGTATCGGGGGAAAATACATTCTCACGCAAATGATTGAAAGGGGTATGGCAAATGAACATCAAGAGCTACTTTAGTCGGATGACGGCAGGGGTGCTGATTCTGTCGGCAATCTCATACCTGGGCGTTCCGACACACTTAAATCTTACGGCATCTCCGGACAGGGGGACGGCGCAGGCGGCAAGTGACAAGACGCCGGGGGATTTTGAAGAGGCATTAAATACCTATTCCATCGATGCTTCGGTGCCAAATTATAATACCTACATAGAAAGCCATACGGGAAGCTATCCGCAAACGGAGATTGAGATTGCGGCGGCGGACTACAGCAGGTATCAGGAGAGAGAAGCGGAAGCCGTTCCTGTGATTTATACGGATTATCAGGGGAGGAAAGGAGACAGCCTGCTGACTTCTGAGGATGCCCTGGTGGAGTTTGATGTAAAGGTGAAGCAGAGCGGTTTCTATTATCTGTCTCTGGAGTACTATCCCATAGAGGGTAAGAGCTCGGATATACAGAGAAGCATTTTTATTGACGGGGAGCTGCCCTATAAGGAATTGTCCTTAGTGGAATTCAGCCGGCTGTGGACGACGGAGGTCAGCGAATCCCATGTGGATGACAATGGTGTTACCGTAATGAGCTGGAAGAAGGATAATCAGGGAAATGATCTCAAGCCGGGCGGGCTGGAGGTTCCGGATTGGATCAGGGACTACTGCTATGACAGCAACGGCTATATCACAGCACCCCTGGCAATCTATCTCACAGAGGGGGAGCATACCATATCCATACTATCCCTAAGGGAGCCCATGCTGATCCATAAATTAACCCTGGGATATATGGAAGAGGTCCGGGATTACAAGACTCAGAAAGCTCTGTGGGACCAGGAAGGCGCTGCGGAGACCAAAGATCGGTTTATCCGTATCGAGGCGGAGAACGCAAAGGTGACCTCCTCTCAGATGCTGTATCCCCGGCAGGACCAGTCCTCGCCTGCGGTATATCCCTCCAGTCCCAAGCTGCTGCTGAATAATACCATCGGAGATGAGTCCTGGCGGGATGCGGGGCAGTGGATCGAATGGGAATTTGAGGTGGAGGAAGCCGGGTATTACAATATATCCATGTATGCAAAGCAAAGCTATCTCCGGGGGATCAAGGTATCGCGCAGAATTATGATCGACGGTAAGGTTCCCTTTCAGGAAATGGAGGCATATGGCTTTGGCTACAGCTCTTCCTGGAAGGATGTGGTGCTTTCCGACGAGAAGGGGAATGCCTACCAGTTCTATCTGAAGCCGGGCCGCCATACCATTCGCATGGAAGTGGTGCTGGGTGAATTTGCAGGTATCATAGGAGAGGTCAAGGAAGCGGTGGGAAAGCTGAATGCCATTTACCGCAAGGTGATCCGCATCATCGGAGTAAAGCCGGATAAATACCGGGATTACCAGATTGAAGCGACCCTGCCCGGACTGGAGGCGGAGCTGATCGATGTACGGGATCAGATTGCCGATGCCATTATCGAACTGCGTGCCCTTGCCGGATCCGGTTCGGAGAAGGAGGCGGTGCTTCGTACCATGAGAGACCAGCTGACCTACTTAATTAAGGACCAGGAGGACTTTGTAAAGGTAATCACTGCTTATAAGATCAATGTCCGCGCCTGCGGCAACTGGCTCACCCAGGTGGTGGTTCAGCCTCTTGCGCTGGATCGGATTAATATCTATTCCGCAGACAAAAGGGCGGAATACCGGCAGGATTCCTTTTTTTCCAAATGTGCATATGAAATCAAGCGGTTATTCTATTCTTTTCTTATAAACTATAACATGATCGGCAACGTATCGGAGAAGGACGACGAAAGTGTAACATTAACCCTGTGGATCGGAACCGGACGGGATCAGGCCAATGTGATCAAATCTCTCATCGATGATAATTTCACCGGAGAGGAGGGCATTAATGTCAATGTCCAGCTGGTGGATATGGGCACCCTGCTGAAGGCGGAGATGGCGGGAGAAGGCCCGGATGTGGCGATCCAGGTGGGGCCGACCCAGGTTGCTTCCACCCAGGTGGCAGCCAATCTGATCAGCGCGGCCAATGATACCCCGGTGAATTACGGAATCCGTAATGCGGTGCTGGATCTGACCCAATTTCCGGATTATCAGGAGGTTGCCGGACGTTTCTCCGAAAGCGCCCTGGTGCCCTTTACCTTCCGGGACAGCGTCTATGCGCTGCCGGATACCCAGACCTTTCTTATGATGTTCTATCGAAAGGACATTTTATCCGAGATCGGGATGGAGGTTCCGAGAACCTGGGACGAGGTAAAGGTGGCCATGACGGTGCTTGCCAAGAACCAGATGGAATTCGGCATGTATCCGGGAGAACAGATCTTTGCCATGCTGCTGTACCAGATGGGCGGCGATTATTATAATGCGGACGGAACCGCCTCCGCTCTTGATTCCGAGGTGGCGGTCAACGCCTTCAAGAAATACTGTGAGTTTTACACGGATTATAAGCTGGATAAGGAAACCAGCGCGGAGGAACGCTTCCGTACCGGGGAATGTCCTCTTATCATCGCGGACTATACTGTCTATAATAACCTGCAGGTGTCCGCTCCTGATATCGAAGGACTCTGGGAATTTACCACGGTTCCCGGAATCATGCAGGAGGATGGGACCCTTAATCACACCACCGGAACCATCGGTCTGGCGGATATCATTATGGCGGGTACCAAGCATCCCCAGGAGAGCTGGACCTTCCTGAAGTGGTGGACCTCTGCGGAGACACAGGTACTATACGGGCGGGAGATGGAGAGCCTCATGGGCTCCAGTGCCAGAGTGGCAACGGCGAATCTGGAAGCGCTGGCGAGGCTGGCCTGGCCGGTGGAGGATTATAGGGCGCTGACGGCGCAATTTGAGCAGCTCAAGGGCATCCGGCAGGTACCGGGCGGTTACTATTCCTGGCGTAATGTCAACAATGCTTTTTATACCGTGGTTACGGATACGGACACCTCAACTCCCAGGGAGGAGCTGATGGAGAAAGTAATCTATATTAACGCGGAGATTGAATACAAGCTGGCTGAGCTGGGATTGACCGGGACGGACGGAGCAAGGAAGCAGGACGGCGATGGGAAGTAAGAATGATATGCCGGGGCATGGCAAGGCCGGGCACCGGCAGAATGGAGATATTAACATGGGAGATCGTAAGAATACTGAAAGTGGAGTGGGGAGCATGAATAAGGCTTGTGTTCAAGAGATCGGATCGGAGGAGGTTCTGGAGCTGGCCAGACGTCAGGGAACGCTCCGCTATCGCATGGGGAAAAGCCGGGTTTCCTATCTGATGCTGGCGCCGTATTTTATCCTGTTCTTCTTTTTCACAGTACTGCCGGTGGCAATGTCCATGGGGCTCAGCTTCACTAATTTCAATATGCTGGAGCTGCCCACCTTTGTAGGCTGGAAAAACTATACCAAGCTGCTGCTGGAAGATGATATTTTCATGATATCCTTGAAGAACACGCTGCTGTTTGCCGTAATCACCGGGCCTGCCAGCTATCTTCTGTGTCTGCTGTTCGCATGGATTATCAATGAATTCCGCGGAAAGCTAAGGGCATTTCTGACGCTGGTATTCTATGCGCCCAGTATCTGCGGCAACGCCTATGTGGTATGGAATCTGATTCTTACAGGTGACCGCTATGGCTATCTTAACGGCATTTTACTCCGCTACGAGATCATTAATGAGGCGATTGTATGGATGAAGACGGCAAAGTGGATTATGCCCTTTCTGATCATCGTCCAGCTCTGGCTGAGCCTTGGCACGGGCTTTCTGGCCTTTATTGCCGGTCTTCAGACGGTGGACAAAAGTCTGTATGAAGCGGCGGCCCTGGACGGAGTAAAGAACCGCTGGCAGGAATTGTGGTTTGTCACTCTGCCGGCTATGAAGCCCCAGCTTATGTTCGGTGCCGTGATGCAGATTACCCAGTCCTTTGCCGTGGCGGATATATCCATTAACCTGGCGGGAAATCCTTCTGTGAATTATTCGGGAGCCACCGTGGTAACCCATCTTCTGGATTACGGTTCCACCAGATTTGAGATGGGCTACGCATCGGCCATTGCAACCATACTGTTCCTGCTGATGGTAGGCACAAATAAGTTTGTGCAAAAACTCTTGAGGAGGGTCGGGGAATAATGAAGAACCAGATTGCTATTTATTCGAAGACAGGGTGGAACCCCTTCCGGCGCAGGCCGAGGGAGAAGCAGCTGAACCGGTCCAAGGCGGGAAATGGACTGCTCTTTACCCTGATGCTGTTCTGCGGTGTCTTTATGGCGCTTCCCATCATTATGATAGTAAATAATGCCTTAAAGCCCCTGGATGAGCTGTTTCAATATCCTCCCAAGATCTTTGTGAAAAATCCGGTGCTGGAGAATTTCTCGGATTTGTTTGTGCTGATGAATGATTCCTGGATTCCCTTTTCCCGGTATATCATTAATACCATCATCATTACGGGAGGAGGGATGGCCGGGCATGTGTTGGTGGCATCCCTGGCGGCCTATCCTCTGGCGAAGCATAAGTTTCCCGGTAAGGATCTGTTATTCCGCCTGGTGGTACTGTCCATGATGTTCTCCTGGACGGTAACCCAGATACCCCAGTATATGATTGTATCCTGGCTGGGAATTAACAATACATACTTTTCACTGATTCTTCCTGCCTGGTCCTTTGGCATGGGGCTTTATCTGATGAAGCAGTTCATGGAGCAGCTTCCGGATTCCTTAATGGAATCCGCCAAAATTGACGGCGCCAGCGAATTTCTGATCTTCCGACGGATTGTAATGCCCAATGTAAAGCCGGCCTGGCTGACCCTGGCTATCTTCCAGTTCCAGCAGATGTGGGCCAATACGGGAGGAACCTTTCTGCGGGATGAGGAATTGAAGCCCCTGCAGTTTGCATTGCAGCAGATTACCCAGGGCGGTGCGGCCAGAGCCGGAGCGGGTGCGGCGGTAACCTTTATTATTGCGGCAGTGCCGATTACATTTTTCCTGATCTGCCAGAGCAACATTATGGAGACCATGACTACTTCGGGTATGAAAGAATGAGGGGAGCTGGGATTATGAAGCGATGGAGATGGAGAAACAGTGGCAGACAGCAAGCAGCCGGATATATGCTAAGTAGCGGTAAGCAGCAATTAGACTGCAATGTGTTGAACGGCGGCAAGAGGAGAACTACCGGCTTTATGCTCCGAAAAATGGCGGTTCTGGCTGTTCTTGCGGCAGCTCTGGTCTGGAGAGGCACTGCAGCCGCACTGGCCAACGAGCTGCCCTATGATACCTATAATTATAACTTTTATGAAGATATTGTATTTACTCCGGCGGCCTATATTCCTTCTGATTCCGTATCGGGAACCCAGCTGGTATATAACGGAGAGCCTCTGGGGGCCTTCAGCAATCCTCAGGATCTGTGCAAGACCCCGGATGGAAGAATCGTAATTGCGGACACCGGCAATAACCGGATTATTATCCTCAATAAGAACATGACTCGTGTGGAAACAGTCATTACGGAATTTGACAATGGAGGAAAGGATACCTTTAAGGCGCCCTACGGCGTCTGTGTATCCCAGAACAACCAGCTGTATATTGCGGATTCCCAGAATAACCGGATTGTTGTTCTGGACGGGGAAGGGGCGCTGGTTAAGATTGTTGCCAATCCCGCTTCGGAGGAGCTGGAGGATAATTACGTATTCACCCCTCTGAAGGTAACGGTGGACTATGCGGATCGTATCTACTGCATTGCCCAGAATATGTTCCAGGGAATTATGGTGTTTGAGAAAAACGGCGAATTCATGGGCTTCTTCGGAACCATCGAGGTGGAGATATCCCTTTGGGAAAAGTTTTGGAAGAGGCTTGCCACCAAGGAGGAGCGTTCGAACCAAAAGCTCTATATTCCTACGGAATTCACCGGAATGGATGTGGACAGCGACGGCTTTGTCTACGCCTCCAATATTGATGCCGAGGGGCTCCAGGCAATTCGCAGGCTCAATCCTAAGGGTCAGGATGTTATTAAGAAGGGGCAGAATAAGAATGTGGGCGGCGATCTCTTGATCGACGGTTTCTCCAAATATGCCGGGCCTTCCCAGATCACCGATGTGGTATACCGCGAGAAGGGAATGTACTCCATGCTGGACCGCCGGAGGGGCAGAATATTCACCTATGACCATGAGGGCAATCTGCTATATATCTTTGGAGGGCTGGGAACCCAGAAGGGAACCTTCGCCAGTCCGGTAGCGATTGAGAATATCGGAGAAGCAGTAATTGTTCTGGATGCTTACCGGGCGGAGATTCTGACCTTCACCGAAACGGACTACGGAAATCTGATTAACAAGGCGGTGGCGCTCCGGTATGACGGAGACGAGGCCCAGGCAGTGGAGCTGTGGGCTAAGGTGCTGGAGCTGGATGAGAATAACGAGCTGGCATATGTGGGCATCGGCAAGGCCTATCTGACGGCGGGGAATTATAAGCTGGCTATGGATTATCTGAAGCGGGGAATGAGCAGTGAATTCTACTCCATTGCCTTCCGCCGTTACCGTAATGAAGTACTGAAGAAAAATATGAATTTTCTGTTGACGGCAGCAGTAGCGGTGATCCTTCTTGCAGCAGCCGTCAGAGGATTCCGAAGGAGCCGGAAGCATGGCGGAAAAGATAGCCATGGCGGAAAAGATAGCCATGGCGGAAAAAATAGCCACGGCAAGGACAGAGGCGGGAAGGGATTCAAAAACAGTGACCGCAGTCAGGGGCTGAGGGCAGGAGGTGGAAAGACATCATGAGCAAATATTTCTCTAAGGAAAAGTGGAGCTATGTATTATACACCGTATCGCACCCTGTTGACGGGTATTACTGGATCCGCCATATCGGCAAGGGAAGCGTGCCCATTGCAGTGATACTGGTGATATTGTTCGGCGTCAGCTTCTCCTTCAATCGCCTGTATGCCAGCTTCGTGGTAAATGAGCTGGATCCCAGGGCGGTGGACAGCCTGACCGAGCTGGTTGGAGTACTGCTGTTCTATCTGCTGCTCTGCGTCAGCAACTGGTCCGTCACCTGTCTTATGCAGGGAGAGGGCCGGCTGAAGGACATTGCAATTGCCATCGGATATGCCATGGTGCCTTTCATTGTTTCCTTCAATCTGGCTACGCTGCTGAGCCTGTTCATGGCGGAGGGGGAGGAAGCGTTCTACTGGCTGGTGCTGGGGATCGGCATTGCCTATGGCGTTATCATGTTCCTGACCGGAATTATGCAGGTTCATAACTATACTCTGGCGAAGACTCTGGTCACCCTGTTTCTTACTTTGCTGGCGGCGTTTATCATTATTTTTATCACTTTGATGTTTGCGGATCTGGTCAATCAGATCTACGGCTTCTTTCACAGCATTTACCTGGAGCTGATTTTCAGAACATAGGACTGCGAAAATTTATACTGCCGCCCGAATTCGCGGGGCGGCAGCAGAAGGGGATATCTTACATGAAATTCAATAAACAAAGGCCGAAAAAAATCAATAGAAAATCGGAAGCTGCAAGAAAGATTAAGCTTACCCTCTTAGGGACGGCGGCTCTGGCTGCCTCTGTCTGGCTGGTCTATTATTATGTCCGTTTCATGGCCTATGATGAATATAAGCAGTATCTGTCATCCTACAGCTATGAAGAAGGGGAGGACTTTCGGGCCATAGCGGAGGGGGAAGCTTCGGTGAAGGGTATGGTACTGGCTGCGGAGAACGAATATCTGAAGCTGTATGCCAATACGGAGACGGCGGAAATCGCGGTGTATGACAAGCGGAACAAAGAGACCGTATATTCTAATCCGTTGAATGCGGATGAGGATCCCATCGCCAACGAGACGAATAAAAGATATCTGAAATCCCAGTTCCTGGTGGATTATTTCAATAAAAGCAGGGCGGCGGGAATTTATGATTCCTACAGCATGTCCGTGGCACGGGGGCAGGTAAAGGCGGAAGGAATTGAGAGCGGCATCCGGTTTGTCTATGACCTGGGAGATCACAGCACGGCCACCACCGGTATTGTTCCTGCCTATCTCTCTCCGGAGAAGATGGAGGAATTGCAGGCAGCTCTGCCGGAGGCGGATGCCGCGGCTCTTCGGCGCTACTATATTAACAGCACGGCGTCGCCGGGAATGCTGGAGCTTAATGGTGTGGCGAAGAAGAACAAGAAGACCCTTCAAAAGATCACGGGCTATCTGGAGGCGGCGGGCTTTACGGAGGAAGACTATAACCAACTCATGAGGGAGGCCGGTGAGGAAGTGCCGGAGAGCATTTCCTTCCTGATTCCTCTGGAATACCGGCTGGCAGAGGACGGACTGAAGGTATCGATCCCCACTGGGGAGATCAAGGAATACGGAGGAGCCAAGATCTATCGGATTCAGATGATGAAATTCTTTGGAGCCCCCGGTGCCGGAGAAGAGGGATATATGGTAGTTCCCAACGGCTCCGGCTCCATCATCTATTTTAACAATGGAAAGACCACTGCCGCCGACTACTCCCAGTATGTCTATGAAATTGACCGTCTGGCGGGCAGTGCCACTCAGGTGGAGAACACGGAGAAGGCAAGGCTGGGCCTGTTCGGCATCTGCCGGACTTCCTCCGGCATACTGGCAACCATAGAAGACGGAGCCTCCCTGGCCTACATAACGGCGGGAGTATCCGGAAAATACAGCAATTACAATTATGTTTACCCAACCTTTTTATTAAGGAACTACGACCTGCTCTCCATGTTCGGCTCCACGGGCAATGAAGCGGATCTTCCCATTGTCGTGAAGGATATGTACCGGGTCAATCTCACGGTGAACTATACCTTTCTGACGGAGGAGTACAAAGGGTATTCGGGAATGGCTAATTATTACCGGGAGGGGCTCCTTAGGAAGGGCGTGCTTTCCCGAAAGGAAGAGACGAAGGACATTCCCTTCTATTACGACATTCTCGGAGGGGTCAAAGAAACAGCCCATTTCCTGGGGACACAGTATCTGGGAATTAACGCAGTCACCACCTTTGACCAGGCGGAGAAAATCTCCGATGATCTGGCGGGAAGAGGAATTACCAATCAGGTGATGAATTACCAGGGCTGGTTCAACGGAGGCTACTACCACGATGTGGCGGATAAGGTAAAGATCATCCGCAAGCTGGGCGGTAAATCGGGACTGGAGGATCTGAGTGCCGCGGTAAAGGAGAACGGGGGCGGCTTCTACGCCGATGCCGCCTTCCAGAAGGTGACCTACATCAGCAAGCGCTACAGCAAATACAATGAGACCTCCAAATACTACGGCGCCGGATATTTTGCATATGTATCCAATGTAAATCCTACCACCCTGAGAAGCATGTCGCATATGGGGTATCCGGAGACGGGACTTTTGCTTTTGTCTCCCCGGTTCCTGAGCCGGTATGTGGGTGGCTTTGTCTCAGAGGTGAAGGGTCTGGATATCTCAGGAATCTCCCTGCGGGATCTGGGAGATGAGCTCCAGTCTGATCATAAAAGAACCTGGATTGTGAACCGGGAGGAGGCTCTGGATGTCGTGAAGGCCCAGCTGGAGCAGCTGAAGGGCACCGGGAAGGAGCTGATGATCAGCGGAGGCAATGACTATTCCCTGGCTTATGCCGGACACTTGATCAATGTACCCCTGGGAGGCAACGGCTATTTCCTTATTGATGAGGATATTCCTCTCTATCAGATGATTATTCACGGAAGCATTGATTATGCCGGGGGATTACTGAATTATTATGATGATATGGACCGCCGGGAGCTGGTGCTGAAGCTGATTGAATACGGGGCCTCGCCCCATTATGTATTCACCTGGGAGAGCGCCAATGAGATGAAATACACAGGATTAAACCGGTATTACTCCACCAACTATGAGATATGGAAGGAACAGGCTCTGGATCTGTACAAGGAGGTTAACCTGGCCCTGCAAAAGGTCACGGCGGCCAATATCACAGATCATGAGATCCTGGAAAACGGACTTCGCAGAGTGACCTACAGCAACGGCACGGTATTCTATCTTAATTATTCGGATGAAGCGGTAACAGTGGGAGAGCTCACGATACCCGCCAATCACTATGAAATGGAGGAGCGGTAATCATGAAGAAAAAAAGGTTGACTCTTCTCCAAAAGCGGATGGTCAGCGGATATCTGTTCATTCTGCCCTGGCTCATCGGATTTATTGTTTTTTATGTAAGAAGCCTGATCATGACGGTTCAATTCTCCTTTTCCGAATTAACCGTTGGGGCGGTTGGGGGCTATAACCTGAAGTTCATCGGCATTGACAATTTTATCTATGCCTTCCGGGAGCACGGCAGCTTTAAACAGGTGCTGACCACCTCCGTGGGCGACATGCTGCTGGATGTTCCGCTGATTATTTTCTTCAGCCTGTTTATGGCACTCCTGCTGAACCGGGAGTTCAAAGGAAGAACCCTGGTGCGTGCGATTTTCTTCCTGCCGGTTATTCTCAACAGCGCCGCAATATCGGAAGCCTTGGAGCTGAGTATGCAGATGATGGCGGGAGGCATTTCGGCAGGAAGTTCCGAGATGGCAGCAAGCTCCGGTACGACGGTGAATGTGGGTTATTACATTGATATGTTCCGGAACCTGGCGATGCCGGATGTCATTCTGGATTACATTATCACGGCGGTTTCCAGAATCAGCGATATTATTACCTCCTCCGGGGTACAGATCATCATCTTCCTTGCGGCCCTGCAATCCATCTCGGGCTCCATGTATGAGGTAGCGAAGATTGAAGGCGCCACCGCCTACGAGACCTTCTGGAAGGTGACCTTTCCTATGGTGATGCCCCATATTATAACCAATGTGGTCTATACCATAGTGGACAGCTTTGCGGACAGCGAGGTTGTGGATCTTGCCTATGATACTGCGTTTACCGCTTTTAATTACGGACTCAGCACTGCCTTCAGTCTGGTGAGCACTGTGATCACCTGTGCCATTCTGGTGCTGATCTGCGGATTTATACAGAAGAGAACATTTTACTATAACTAGGAGAGGAGAAGGATATGGAAACTGCAAGACAAGAAAAAGACATTGCTAAAAGGTGGAACAATCTGATCTCCGACCCGAGGTTCATCAATAACCGGAAGGGAATAGCCAGCGGCTTTAAGAATCAGGTGATCCGTATCTTCAGCTTTGTGGTGATTCTGGGCATCTGTTATGTGATTCTGGCTCCGGTGCTGGGGATGCTGGTCAGCTCCTTCATGTCGGATGGGGATGCCTATAATCCCATGGTGTATATGATTCCCCAGGCTCCGACGATGGAGAAATACAAGCTTGCCTGGGAACGTATGGCGTATCTGCCTACCATGGGAAGGGATCTGCTATATTCCTGCTCCCTGATGCTGCTCCAGGTATTTATCACCTCCATGGTGGGATACGGCTTCGCAAGATTTGAATTTCCCTTTAAGAAGCTCCTGTTCGGATGCGTGGTGGTGATGATTGTAATTCCCAGCCATACCATCATGCTCCCGCTGTATATGACCTTTAAGAATTTTGATCCCCTGGGGCTGGCGACGCTGTTCATCGGCAAGCCATTGGTACTGATGTCCACTCCGATACCCATGTATATTATGACGCTCCTTGGCTGCGGAGTCCGTTCGGGACTGTACATCTATATCTTCAACCAGTTCTTCCGGGGGCTGCCAAGGGAAATAGAAGAAGCCGCACTGGTGGACGGTGCGGGAACCTGGTATACGTATTTCCGGATCATGCTGGTAAATGCGATACCGTCTGTCATTACTGTGGCTGTATTCTCCATGGTATGGCAGTATAATGATACTTTTTTTTCGAAGTTATTTCTGATTAGCGAGAACATAGTAATCAGTAAAAAGATAGCCACCCTGCAATCAACCATAGCCAATCTGGATAAAATTCTGGACTCAAGAATTCAGAATCTGTATCTGGATGCAGGCATCATGCTGGTGATGCTTCCGATGATTATTATCTATGTCGTTCTTCAGAAGTACTTTATAGAGGGAGTGGAGAGAAGCGGTATCGTGGGCTGATCACGGAAGCGCTCTGCTCAAAAGCCAAAAAAAGAAGGAGGAGTAAAGAGTTGAAAACAAAAAAAATATGGGCGTTATTTCTAAGTGTTATACTGGCGGTATGTCTGGCCGGATGTAAGAAATCCGAAGAACCGCAGGAAGCAGTCAGCCAGAATCCGCCGCAGGAACAGGCGACAGCAACCCCTGTTCCGACAAAGGAGCCGGTGCAGGACGCCGCGGAGCCCGCACCGGTGAGTGTTGATTTTGAGGACGGACAATTCGGCTTTGTGATGGTATACACCAAGCCGGCCAATGCGGATGCTTCCGAGCTGGCCATTGCTGATTACAATGGAAGCAAGGCATTAAAGGTAACAAATATGAATGGGAGAGTTCCTTATGTGGCCATTGACATATCCAGTCTTGCAGGAGACAGGATTGCTTCCGTAAGAAGCATTACCATGGATCTGGCAATTGAGAACCCTGACGGCAAATTCTATGCCTGCTCCGGCAAGGTCACCGCATTTGTTGGTGAAGACCGGCATGAATCTAAGGGTGACTGGTCTGTTTATATGGAGAAGAAGAATCCCAACACCGTTAAGGCTGTACTGCAGGAGGGGGAGAGCTTTGCAGCAGGCTTCCAGAACTTAATTATTCTGTCTCTGGAAACGGATAACGGCGTTGCGGCAGGAGCAAAGAGTGCGAATTTTTATATCGATAATATCCGTCTTCTGGATAAGGACGGCAATACGGTTGCTGCAGACAGCTCCGTAGTATTTGATGAACCGGCAGGTTTCTCGGAGGTTGACCGAGCCAATCTGATCCCGGTGAAGAACGAAGTGGAGATTTGGAGCGGGGACAGCGGTGCAGCCTGGTCCCAGGGTACCGGCGTACAGACCGTGGCCAATGGAGGAACCTTCGACCCGGCTCTGATTACCGAGGATTCTGTCATTACCATCTATTATCAGTCCGAGGGCGATATGTGGTTGGTAGCATCCTCCTGGGTAGACGGAGCGCCTTTCGGCTGGCAGCGCGTGGCGGACGGCGGGGCTTCCATTAAGAATCCCAGCGGCACCATTGCCCAGATTACCTACGATCAGTTAAAGCAATACTGCAATACCGATGATTTTGTAACCTACTTAAGCCAGCTCCAGTGCGAAAGCGATATGGACTGGAGCGTAGCCAGCGTAACCATCGGCCAGAGATCCGGTATTGTAGAGCTGAAGAATAAGGTGGAGATCTGGTCCGGCGACAGCGGCGATGCCTGGTCCCAGGGCACCGGAGTACAGACCATAGCGGATGGCGGACCCTTTGATCCGGCATTGATCCAGCCGGGCTGTGTCATCAATATTGATTATGTATCCGAAGGCAATGTATGGCTGGTAGCCATCTCAGGCGTGGATGGAGCGCCTTTTAGCTGGCAGCGTGTTGCAGACGGCGGAGCATCGGCCATTGACGGGGATACCTGTCAGATTACCTATGACCAGCTGGTGAAGTATTGCAATACCGATGATTTTGTAACCTATCTGAGCAAGCTTCAGGTGGAGAGTGATATGCCCTGGCAGGCACTCAGTGTATCCATCGGATATCCCTCCGGCCTTGTACCGGTGAATAAGGAAGTGAAGATCGAGGGCCTGGCAGGCGATAAGGGAGATGCCTGGTCCCAGGGCACCGGAGTACAGACTCTTGCGGACGGCGGAACCCTGGATCCGGCATTGATCCAGCCGGGCTGCGTGATTACCGTTGACTATGCTTCCGACGGCATGCTGTGGCTGGTGGCTATCTCAGGCGTGGATGGAGCACCCTTTGGCTGGCAGCGTGTGGCGGACGGCGGAGCTGCGGCGGATAATGGTTCCAGAGCACAGATCACCTATGAGCAGCTGGTAAAATACTGCAATACCGAGGATTTCGTTACCTATCTGAGCAAGCTTCAGTGTGAAAGCGATGCTCCATGGGAAGTTTACCGGGCAACCATCGGCTATCCCGCGGAATAATGTGTGTTGGGTGCATGAGGCTCAGTTACAAAATAAGGAGGATAATAGGAATGAAGTTAAGAAAAATTCTGTCAATTGTACTTGTATTGATATTGGTATTGACGGCAGCCGGATGCAAGAAAACGGAGCCGGCCTCCAATAAGGCGCCGGACGCAACGGATGCTCCGGTCCAATCCACTCCCGAGCCTGCAGGGGATGAGAAGCAGGGCGATGTAAAACCCGGCGATGTAAAACCCAGCGGCGAGAAGAGAACCATTCGCATCGGTACCTGGTGGGTGCAGTATTACGACAGCAGCCATACGGCCGTAGAAGATGACCCCACCTATTCGGGAGCTCTGGCCGGGCAGTTGAAATTCGAGAATGTCGCTAAGATAGAAGAGAAATACAATGTAGAATTTTACTGGGAGAATCTGACCTATGCCGGAGTAAAGGAATCCATCAATACCTCGATTCTGGCTGGAACACCGGACTGCGACATCTATCTGGTAGAATTAAACTTTGGTATTCCGGCAGCGCTCAACGGGCTTGCTACGGATATGAAGACGGTTCTTCCGGCAGATTCGGATCTCTTTACCGATCAGAAAAATGTGAAATATCTGGATCTGGGTGACGGTAAGGCCACTCTCCTTAAGAGGGTGGAGGCAGCCAGCACCATAGAGGCTACCTATCCCCTGGCCTTTAACCTTCAGATGCTTCAGGATAATAACCTGGAGGATCCCAGGAAGCTGTATGAAAGAGGAGAATGGACCTGGGATAAGTTCATCGAATATGCCAAGGTGCTGACCAAGGATACGGACGGAGACGGCAATACGGATCAGTACGGCTACTGCGGCTTCAAGAATGAGACCTTTGAGCAGCTGATGATGAGCAACGGGGCCAATGTGGCCAGCTCTACCACGGAGGGACTGTCAAGCGCACCTGTGGGCGAGGTCCTTCAGATGATGTACGATATGTATAATACCTATAAGATATGCTATCCCTATGATATGACGGATACGGACTCCGATACCATGCGCTTCCAGTACCGTGACGGCAATATCGGCTTCTGGCCCGGCGCTGCCTGGATTCTGGCCAACAATGCGGACTATGACTATACCGGCTCCAATGGTGTTACCCTTGAATTCGATACCTGCTTCGTTCAGTGGCCGGTGGGCTACAGCGGCAACCAGGAGACCAACGGAGGCAAGATCTCCGCAGGCGAATACTACATCATTCCTGCCGGCGTAGAGGACCCGGAGCTGGTGTATAATGTATTATACGATATGTGGAACTGGTATGATGGCGATACCTCCATCCGTGACGACGAAGAGACTCTGGTATGGTGGTATGCGGTAACCGGTAAGGACGAGACGATTCAGAATGAGAACTTTGATGTTATGTTTGACGTAGGAAGCAGGGAAGTATTCGATCTGTGGAATAATCTGGGCTTCGCCTATGATTTTAACACTTTGATTGACGGCTCCGTCACTCCGGCGCAATTCCAGGAGACCTATAAGCAGCAGGTGCAGGACGCGCTGGACGCATACTTTAAATAACAAATTACAGAGGAAAGCTTCTGTCAGAAACGGTTGAAAAGCAAGGAGGAAGAAGGCCCGGGGTTGTATGCTCCGGGTCTTCTTTTGACAAGAGCTTTCAGCAGGTTTCTTGATCTGCCTAGATAGTATATTGATTAAACTATTATTCAGGCTTCGATATTTGATAGAAATATACTAAAGTTTTTGTGTATTTTTTATGAAATTGGTTTACTTATGACGAAATCAGTGTTAAAATAACTTTCAGATACATGAATTTTAAAGAAAAATAGAAATATAATATAAAGGAGTGAAAGCATGATTTCCAATCAGATTCTTCAAAGTACCATTGACGGGTTAAAAGGCATAACACGAATTGATATTTGTGTCATGGATACGGAGGGCAAGGTTCTTGCAACGACCATTGAGAATGCCGAGCAGTATGAGAGCGCGGTTTTGGCCTTTGTCTCTTCTCCCGCAGACAGCCAGGCAATTCAGGGATATCAGTTTTTTAAAGTTTTCGACGAGCATCAATTGGAGTATGTAATTCTTGCCAGGGGTGATTCCGAGGATGTATTTATGATTGGAAAGATTGCATCCTTCCAGATACAGAATCTGCTGATCGCATATAAGGAGAGATACGATAAGGATAATTTTATCAAGAATCTGCTGCTGGATAACCTGCTGCTGGTGGATATCTACAACCGGGCCAAGAAGCTTCACATTGATACGGAAGCCAGGCGGGTGGTATTCCTGATTGAGACTAAGACAGAGAAGGATTCCAATGCCCTGGAGACAGTTCGCAGCCTCTTCTCCGGCAAGACCAAGGATTTTATAACGGCAGTGGATGAGAAGAATATCATTCTGGTGAAGGAAGTGAAGCCGAATGAGACCTATGATGAGCTGACCAAGACTGCCAAGGTTATTCTGGATATGCTGAACACGGAGGCCATGGCCAAGGTTCAGGTATCCTTTGGTACCATTGTGAATGAGATCAAGGATGTCTCCAGATCTTATAAAGAAGCGAAGATGGCCCTTGATGTCGGTAAGATTTTCTACAGCGGAAGGAATGTTGTAGCATACAACAACCTGGGAATCGGCCGTCTGATCTATCAGCTTCCGATGCCCTTGTGCAAGATGTTCATCAAAGAAATTTTTGAGGGGAAATCACCGGATGATTTTGATGATGAGACCCTTACCACCATTAATAAATTCTTTGAGAACAGCCTGAACGTGTCGGAGACCTCCAGACAGCTGTATATTCACCGCAACACCCTGGTTTACAGGCTGGATAAATTACAGAAGAGCACAAATCTCGATCTTAGGGTATTTGAGGATGCCATCACTTTTAAGATTGCGCTGATGGTAGTAAAGTATATGAAGTATATGGAGAATTTGGACTATTAAGCAATGAGATGCAGAAATGAGGAAAAGATTAAATGAAGAAGAATTTTCTTGCCGGAATGCTGACGGGACTGCTCAGTTCTCTGCTTCTTGTGGTTGTTCTGGGAGCAGCATTGATATTCTCCGATCGTATGCCTGAATTTAATCAGCCGGAGTCCACTGAGGCGAAGGAACAGGAGACGGGGACGGAAGCGGCCAAGGCATCCAATTATAATGAAATTGTTGATAAGCTGGCTTTCCTGCAGCTGTTGGTAGATAATTATTATTTGGAGAACGTGGATAAGGTATCCTTTGCAGACGGCATTTATAAGGGCTTTATCTCCAGTCTGAAGGATCCTTATTCTACCTATTATACAGCGGACGAATACAAAGCGTTGATGGAGAGCTCTTCCGGAATCTATTTTGGTATCGGAGCCACCGTAAGCCAGGATACCAAAACCGGAATCATAACCATCGTGAAGCCTTTTACCACCGGTCCGGCCTATAAGGCGGGAATGAGGCCGGGAGATATCCTGTACAAGGTGGAAGGGGAAGAAGTGACCGGAGAGGATCTCTCTGAGGTAGTGAGCAGGATGAAGGGAAAGGAAGGAACCAAGGTCAAGGTAACTGTGGTACGGGAAGGGGAGAAGGATCCCATTGACTTCACCATTACCAGAAGACAGATCGAGGTGCCTACCATTGAGTATAAGATGCTTCCGGATAAAATCGGTTATATTGTTATGTCGGAATTTGATGAGATTACGGTGACCCAGTTTGACGAAGCGGTGGATGCGTTGGAAGCCAAAGGAATGAAGGGACTGGTAGTGGATGTGCGCAACAATCCGGGAGGATTGCTGGATTCCGTTGTCCGGATATTGGATCGGCTTCTGCCGCCGAAGCTTCTGGTTTATACAGAGGATAAGTATAAGAACCGGGAGGAAGAGTTTGCAGAGGATGAGATCAAGGTTAAAGTGCCTATGGCGGTTTTGATTAACGGCAACAGCGCCAGTGCCTCCGAGATCTTTGCCGGGACGCTCCAGGATTATAAGGCGGCTACCATCGTCGGAACTACCAGCTTTGGTAAGGGAATCGTGCAGAAGGTTATTCCGCTGTCGGACGGCACGGCGGTTAAGCTGACCATTTCCAAATATTTTACTCCGAAGGGGCGCAATATTCATACCACCGGCATTACTCCGGATGTAGAGATTGAACTGGATGAGGCAATGCAAAAGGAAGTCGTGATTCCCGTGGATAAGGATAATCAGCTTCAGAAAGCAATTGAGCTGCTGAAGGGGAAGATCAGCAAATAATTTACGGAAACAAATAAACTTTAGCGGGGGCAATCTTGTCCTGCTTCGCAGAATTTTAGCGAAAGCGGGATGAGGTTGCTCTTTTTAGTCGTATGGAAGTTGTAATAAATTTAAAAAAGCTCTAATGAAAACAGTAAAACTTCCGATAAATATCATAGGAAGGTACGTTGCGGGCAACGTAGAGAGTTAGAGGAGTTAGAGCAGGGAGTAAGAATAAAAGACAGGTGGTGATAGGAATGCGGATTGATGCGTTCAATAAGGTGAGTCAGTTATACCAGGCCAGCAGTGCCGCGAATACGGTAAAGTCCAAGAACGCGGGCTTCAGTGATAAGCTGGAGATCTCCAAGGCCGGGAAGGATTACCAGGCGGCAAAGCAGATTGTAGCTCATGCCCCCGATGTCCGGGAGAGCAGGGTGAATGAGATTAAGCAGCGAATGGAATCGGGAACTTACCATGTAAGCATTCAGGATTTGGCTGATAAGCTGGTGGATGAATATTTCGAAACTATTTAACGGATTCGTCAGGTGAAATGTTACGAAGGAAAGAAGGTTAGCGGTGGCAAGCTTAATTGATGAATTAATTGGTGTTCTGGAGGAGGAATGCGGTGTCTATCAGAGATTGATACCAATTGCGGAAGAGAAGACCAGGGTCATCGTAAGGAATGACCTGTCTTCCCTCCAGGCGATTACCGCACAGGAACAGGAGGCAGTCACTTCGGTTGCCAATCTGGAACGAAAACGGGAACAGATTATGGTTAATATCCGGACGGTTATTAACCGCAAAGCCGAGGAACTCACCCTGAGGAATTTAATTGCTCTGCTGGGGAAACAGCCAAAGGAGCAGAAGGCTCTCTCTGTTCTGCATGATAATCTAAAAGCTACTATTCAAAGATTAGTCGAAATCAATAATCAGAATACATCATTAATAAAACAATCCCTAGAAATGATAGAATTCAATATGAATTTTATTCAAAGCACAAGGATGTCGCCAGGGAACAATACTTACACAAAGGGAGCATGCTATGATATAGCAAGCTATAATATAGCAATGGTCAACCAATACGATGCCCCGTCTTCGGGAACAGGGATGTTCGATGCGAAGCAGTAAGAGATATGGTGAGGTGTGATCTATGGGCTCAATGAGCGGTTTATATATCGGCGTATCAGGCCTGAACGTCAGTCAGGCGGCTTTGAATGTTACTTCTCATAACCTGGCTAATGTGGATACAACAGGTTATGTAAGGCAGCAGGCGGTACTTGCCGATTTTAATTATATAAAACTGGGCGAATCCTATATCTCTCCCATGATGAAGGGATTAGGCGCTAATTTTGCCATGGTTAAGCAGGTGCGGGATGTATTCCTGGACCAGTCCTACCGCCAGGAGATTGGCAGACAGGCTTTCTATGAAGCCCAGTACAAGGCGGTGGAGGAAGTAGAAGGCTTATTTGGAGAGCTGGAGGGAGAAGCCTTCCAGAATACCATGAATGATCTGTGGGTGGCCCTGCAGGAGCTGGCCAAGGAACCGGACAGCGTGGTGACAAGGGCTTCCGTGATACAGACAGCGGTCACCTTTATCGAGCGTGCGGAGAATATATCAAAGCAGCTAGGTGACTATCAGGTGAATCTCAACACCCAGATCAATGACCAGGTGAAGAGAATCAACGAGATCGGTGAAGAGATTCAGAAGCTGAACTGGAAGATCCGCCAATATGAAAGCAATGGGATGGAGAGGGCCAACGATCTCCGGGACAAGCGCAACAACCTTCTGGATGAGCTGGGCAAGCTGGTCCGTATTACTTACAAAGAAGGTCCTGACGCTATGGTTAGTGTCAATGTGGAGGGCGTTCCCTTTGTAACGGAGGATATGGTCTTTGAGATGGGGACGGCGAAGCTGAGCGAAGGCTCTCCGATGCTGAAGCCGGTATGGGTTGCTTTTGGCAATGAGGATGTGTTTAATCTGGATCGGGCCGCCGCGGCCAAGGATAATACGGATATCGGTTCCCTGAAGGGATTGCTGACGGCCAGGGGCTACAAACAGGCGAATCATACGGATATTCCAAAGAGAGAGAATTATGAATCTGATATCAAGTATGATGCGGCGGTAATTGATTTTAATAATTCCATCAATACTTCGGTAATCATGTCAACCCAGGCCCAGTTTGACCAGTTGATCCATGGCATTGTTACGACGATAAACAGTGTTCTGTGTCCCACGAAGGAAGTGACCCTTTCGGACGGAACAACGGCAAGGATATTGGATGTAGAGAATGCGCCCGTTGGTATGGATGAGAACAAGACCATGGGAGAGCCCTTATTCATACGTAAGTCTACGCCCCAGTACGGGGAGGAAGAGTATGTGACCTATCTTAAGGAGGATGGCACCTACGATTCGGTTTATACCAGAATATACCGGGATGAGGATCCCGCGGATAACTATTCCTTGTTTACCCTGGGAGAGATTGAGGTCAATCCGGCCATCATGCAGAGCTATGCGCTGCTTCCCCTGGCCAGCAACAAGGGTACCGGGGATTTCGATATCGAGGCGGCTCAGAAACTGATTTCAAAATGGCAGAGCGCATTTTCCGCTTTGTCGCCCAACAGCCTGACGGAATATAACTTCAGTGATTATTATACGGCTTTTGTGGCGGAGCTGGCAAACCGGGGCGAGCAGCTGTATACCATCAGTGAGAATCAGACGGCTATGGCGGACAGCATTAATGATCAGCGGTCAAGAGTCACCGGTGTTTCCTCCGACGAGGAATTGACGAATTTGATTAAATTCCAGCACGCCTATAATGCATCGGCAAGATACGTCAATGTAGTGAGTGAGATGCTGGAACACATCATCATGAGGATGTTCTAATATCGGGATACAGGCAATTCCGGACTGGATTATGCGCAAAAGAGGCGCGGGAATGAGGTTTATATGGCATCAACATTTTTTGGATTAAATATAGGAACCACGGGTCTTTATGCATATAAAGGAGCTATGGATACCACGGCCCATAATATTGCCAATGCGGAGACGGACGGTTATTCCAGACAGGTGATGGGGCTGCAGGCCGGCAGGGCCCTGAAGATGAACTCCACTTACGGAATGGCGGGCACGGGTGTGGCTGTGACCGGAGTGGTACAGAAGCGGGAAGAATACTATGACACCAAATTCTGGAAGAACAATACCATATACGGTGAATATTCTTCAAAAGCGTATTATATGAAGGAAATAGAGAATTATTTTAACGAGGTTACCTTAAAGGGGTTTACCACGACTTATAATTCCCTGTATGACAGCCTGCAGGAGCTGTCCAAGGATCCCTCCAGCCTGAATGTCCGTACCCAGGTGGTGAATTATGCAAAGAGCCTGACGGAATATTTTAATTCCCTATCCAATAATATGAATACCATTCAGAAGGAATGTAATTTTGAGATTCGGAACAGGGTGGATCAAATCAATTCCTGCGCCCAGCAGATTGCGTCGCTGACCAAACAGATTAATACCCTTGAAGTCACCGGCAGCAAGGCCAATGATCTGAGAGACCAGCGGGCACTGCTGATAGACGAGCTGTCCGAGATTGCGAATATATCGGTGACAGAGAAGATTGTCGGGGACGGCGTCGGAGTTACCAGCTACGTGGTGAAGCTGGACGGAGTCAGCCTGGTGGACGGAATGGAATATAATACGCTGAAGGTGGTTCCCAGAGAGAAGAAGGTGAACCAGAACGATGCGGAAGGTCTGTATGATATCTATTGGAAAGACGGGCAGGACTTCGACATGAGGAGCTCCTTTCTGGGCGGAACGCTCCAGGCGCTTCTGGAGGTAAGAGACGGCAACAACCAGTTTAATCTGAAGGGTAATGTCTATGCGGAAGCCGGGGATAATTATATTACCATGACGGATACCAATATCAATTCAGCGGAGAAGCTGAATATTCCGGAGACAGGTGTTGTAACCGTAGGGAACCGCAACTACAATTATTCGGGTTTTGAAGTGACGCAGGATGCCGACGGTAAATTCATCTATACCTTTGAGCTGGAGACCGAGGTGGCGGTGGATGCCCTCGATGTGCCCTCCAGCGTCGGTGAGAGCATCAACTATAAGGGAATCCCTTATTATATGGATCAGCTGAATGAATTCGTAAGAACCTTTTCCAAAGCATTTAATGAGATACACCGTACCGGACAGGATAGGAACGGGAAGGCGGGGATGGATTTTTTTACTGCGACGGGCAAGATTGGCGGCAGGGAGTACACCTTCGGCCCTCTGGCGGATTCGGATGATTATCCGTATTATGACCATACCACGTTTAACTCCCAGACGGGGGGATATTATGAAGAAATTCCGGATGATCAGCCTTTCTATGGTTCCTATTATTTTATGACGGCGGGGAATTTTACCGTGAATGAGAAGCTGATGGCGGATACTTCATACATGGCCACTACAAAAGATATTTCTGCAGGCGTGGAGGCAAATGATATTGTAGAGAAGCTGATCGCCATGAAGGAGAATAAGATGCTCTTCAAGCAGGGGGCGCCGGATGGATTTTTCCAGACCCTGGTGGCGGAGATTGGTATTGATACGGATAAGGCTCTTACCTTCTCCGACAGCCAGTCGAATATCCGGAATTCGATTACAAACCAGAGGCTGTCCGTATCCGGTGTGGATGTGGATGAGGAAGCGATGAATCTGGTCCGGTATCAGAATGCTTATAATCTTTCGGCAAAGGTGATATCGGTAATGGATGAGATTTATGACAGGCTGATTAATTATATGGGTGCATAGAGCGAAACGGTGCCGAACGGATGAGGCGCTGCATTATGACCGGGATGGTTCGGGCAGGAGGCAGGAAGCATGAGAATTACAAACAAGATGATGACGAATAATATGATGACGAATATCAATAAGAATAAGATAAATCTGGATTCCCTGGAGCAGCAGTATTCCACCGGGAAGAAGATTCAGAGACCCTCGGAGGATCCCATCATTGCGGTCAGGGCTTTGAGGCTTCGTACGAATCTGTCGGAGCTGAAGCAGTATTATAAGAAGAATATTCCGGATGCCAAGTCCTGGATGGAAGTGACGGAGAGCGCCATGACTACGGTGAACGGTATATTGAAGTCTATGAATACCTACTGTGTTCAGGGAAGCACGGATACCTTGACGGCGAGCGACCGCTCTGCCATTGTGAAGAATCTGGAGGAGATGCAGCAGCAGATCAACCAGGAAGGGAATACCAATTATGCCGGAAGGTATGTATTTACCGGATATAAGACGGACAGCCCGCTGATCTTTACGGAGGATGCATCCAATCTGTCCTATGATATTACAGAACGCTTTAACGGAAAGCAGATACAGATTCTCAACCGGTGCACGGGCGGTAAGACCCTGGAGGCTTATGAGAGCGGGAGCATAAATCTGGATGAGGCACCCCAGCTGGATGAAATCTATCGGATACAGCTGGCATATGACAGGCTGGATGCCGATGAGGTACCGGACGAGATAGCATACTCTGTTAAGGATGCCAATGGAGCAGATGTGCCGCAGACTGCGATTTCAAACATTGAGAAACGCTCCCTGACCGATGCGGACGCGTATCAGCCGGATCCGGATGAGGTTCATTATATCCATGAGACCGGTGAGCTGATTTTTGGCTCGAATGTGTATGCTTTGGTGCGTCAGGCCTCGGATATGTCCGTGACCTATACGAAAAATAGTTTTTCCAGCGGGGAATTGAAGCCGGAGCACTATTTCACCTGTACCATGACGGACAGCTCAAAGCCGGAGCAGGGGTCGGTCACATATACCCAGGAAGCCCAGAAGATTCAGTACGAGGTGAATTTTAACCAGAAGCTGACCATTAATACAGAGGGAAGGGACGCTTTTTCCCACCAGATCGGGAGATCGATCAATGATATTCTGAATGCGGTGAATGAGGTGGTTGAAGTAGAGAATACTATCGCCGAGGTGGAGAAGCGCCTGACGGATGTGTCCTTGAGTGACGCGGATAAGGAAGGCTATACAAAGCTGAGGGAACAGCTGGAGACGGAGCTGGTGCTTAAGAAGGAGATCATGCAGGACGCATTCTCCAGAGGAATTACGGTTACTTCCAAGGAGCAGGACAGAATCAATACGGCCGTTGCCGATCTGGGCAGCCGGTATGTTCGTCTGGAGCTTACGGAGGAACGGCTTTCCGACCAGGAGGTGGATTTCACCGATCTGCTTTCCACCAATGAGGATGCGGATATGGCGGAAACAATTATAAAGTATGGTACTGCCGGAGTAATTTACAATGCTTCCCTGTCTGCCGCGTCCAAGGTGGTGCAGAGCACGCTGCTGGATTTCCTGTAAATTAAGGAAAGAATGAAAAGATTAGGGAATGTGCATGGATATAGCATTTTATTGATGCAAAGTCAGGATAAATCGTATATAATAGGGACAGGAATATTTACATTAAAGAGGAGATTATCGGAAAGGGAAGGCGGATATCATGCAGGTGAAGACGAGGCATTTTGGAGAAATAGAGCTGGATGAGGATAAGGTAATATATTTTGCCGACGGAATATTTGGCTTTGAGGATTATAAGAAATATACACTGCTTTATGACAATGAAGGCGGCGAACGGCCGGATATCTCCTGGCTTCAGAGCCTGGATGAGCCGGCGCTGGCGATACCGGTGATAAATCCCTTTATTATCAGGCCGGATTTTAACCCAGAGGTGGAGGACGAACTTTTAAAATCCCTTGGAAATCTCACGGACGAGAATATTGTAGTTCTGGTGTCGGTTACCGTGCCCCAGGAGATTGAGAAGATTTCAGCTAATCTGAGAGCTCCTTTTATTATTAATTCGGATGAACGCAAGGGTGCCCAGGTCATTGTGGAGAACGCGGATTATGAGATCAAATACCGCTTCTACGAGAGGCTGAAGGCCCATAAGGCTGCAAAGGAGGGCAGATAATATGTTGGCCCTGTCAAGAAGAGTGAATGAATCCATTATGATTGGCAATGATATCGAGATTACCCTGCTGGAGGTAAAAGGGGATCAAGTGAAGATCGGCATAAATGCTCCTAAGTCCGTTGCCATCTACCGTAAGGAGATCTATCTGCAGATTAAGGAATCTAATAAGGAAGCGGCGGAAGCCCCGGTATCGGAAGAAATACTAAAGAAATTATTCAAGTGATTAAATAACTGGAAAAAGACTCTCCTCAACTGTCCTGTGTACGGATGGCCAGGGCGGGTTTTTTACATTCCGCATTGTATCGTCTCATAAAAACTTCTTGTATCTTAATTTGATCCTTGCTATTAATATTTTAGTAATCATTACCGATATAACAATTAGAAGATCTGTGCAATAACAGTGCAGTCAAGGATGACAGAAGCATGATAAGGATCGTTCGGTAAATAAGCAGACGTTGTATAACGACGTATACACATGGAGGTGCATTAATATGGCGGTAGAAGCATTATCAGGGGCAATTTATAACGACCCCGGGAAGGCTGCTCCAAGGCAGCAGGCGGATCAGAGCGTACAGAAGCCGAAAGCAGCCGATATGAATATTACAGAGGTTCCGGTAACGGTGCCGAAGGTTGCGGCCGGCAGTCAGGCCGATAAGGGACAGAGCGGCGCGCAGAACCAGAAAAGTTCCAATGAACAGGTAAAGGATGCGGTTAATAAAGTAAATAATAAGATGAAGGCGCATAGAACTCGTTGCGAGTTTGCGTATCATGAAGAGATCAACCGTGTATCCATTAAGGTCCTTGACCGGGAGACGGAGGAAGTGATCAAAGAGATTCCGCCGGAGGAAGCCCTTGAAATGCTGGAAAAGGTATGGGAGATAGCCGGTCTGCTGGTGGATGAGAAGAGATAGGAGGAATAGACATGGCGATAAAATTATCAGGCCTGGCATCCGGATTGGATACGGATGCTATCATAACTGAGCTTATGAAAGCGCAGCGTATGAAGTCAACTAAGATAGAGAATAGCAAGATAAAGCTTGAATGGAAGCAGGAGAAGTGGCAGGAGCTGAATAAGAAGCTATACTCTTTTTATACGGGAACCCTGTCCAGCATGAGGCTGCAAGGCGGATATAATGTAAGAAGCGCCGCTTCCTCGGATGAAAGTAAGGTGAAGGTGACCGCCGGTAACGGTGCGGTAGAGGGAAATCACCAGATCAAGATAGACAAGCTGGCCACTGCCCAGTATGTAACGGGGGGCGAGCTGAAGGGCATAAAGGACGGGAATCCCTTTGAAGTGACAGGGAAGACCACAATGGCGGAACTGGGGGTCATTGAGGGTGATGAAGGGGAATTCAGGATTAATGATAAGCCCATTAAAGTGACCAAGGATACAACATTGAATGAGCTGGTGAACAAGCTGAAGAGCGCAGGCATCAACGCTTCCTTTGATAATGCGCAGAAACGCCTCTTCCTGAGCTCCAAGACCAGCGGATCGGATGGAGCCTTTACGCTGACGACAGAGGCAGCGGGAGTTAAGCTGGATAAGCTGGGATTGGGAACGGTTATTAAGGATTGGGACACGTTTAAGATCGACGGCTCAGCCCCCGCCGGTGCAGGCATGGCTCTGGTAGCTGCTGAGGATGCCGAATTTGAATACAATGGGGCTAAGATGAAGAGCTCTTCCAATACAGTGACGGTTAACGGCCTTACCTTTGAGCTGCTGGGACAAACAGGGACAGGTACGGTCAGTATCAATGTCAAGAAGGACACTCAGGCGGTATATGATAAGATCAAGAGCATGGTGAAGGAGTACAATGAGATTCTGACAACCATGAACGAGCTGTACAACGCGCCCTCTGCAAAAGGCTATGAGCCCTTGACCGATGAGCAGAAGG
Organism: Bacillota bacterium; assembly: GCA_023395555.1. GTDB lineage: Bacteria > Bacillota > Clostridia > Lachnospirales > Lachnospiraceae > Mobilitalea > Mobilitalea torta. The sequence continues at coordinate 97,731 of JAEWYQ010000084.1, read as the reverse complement.
AGGCTATGTCCGAGAAGGAGATCGAGAAGTGGGAGGCCAAGATCAAGGATTCCCTCCTTCGCAGGGACGATGGCATTGGTTCCCTGATCAACAGAATGAGATCGGATATTAACTTTAGCGTAGAAGTCAATGGCAAGAAATACAGCTTGTCATCCTTCGGCGTAAAAGGCATGGATTATACGGAAAAGGGTCTGCTGCACATCGACGGAGATAAGGATGACAGTACGGTATCCGGTAATGCCGATGAGCTGATGAAGGCACTGGAGGAGAACCCGCAGGCTGTTATATCGGTCTTCTCGAAGTTTGCTGATAATATGTACTCCTCTTATGCGGACAGCATGGGGAAGAGCAGCTCGCTTCGGAGCACGCTGACCTTCTATAATGACAAGGAGATGAAGAAGCAGGTAGAGGACTACGGGAATAAACTGAAGGCCCTGGAGAAGAAGCTGACGGAGATTGAGGATCGCTATTACAAGCAGTTCTCAGCCATGGAGAAGGCGATGTCAAGTCTGAATGCCCAGAGCAATAATCTGGCGGCCATGCTTGGAACGGGCCAGAGATAGTGTACAGGAGAACAAGGGATATTGATAGTGGAGGATATGGATTATGGCAATGAATGCTACTGCGGCTTATAAAGACAGTAAGATACTGACGGCATCTCCGGCGGAGCTCACTCTGCTGCTCTATGAAGGGGCGATTAAGTTTGGCAATCTGGCGGTGTATGCAATTGAGAACAAGGATTACAGCAAGGCTAATCTGAATGTGATTAAGGCGGAGAAAATTATAACAGAATTACGCGCTACTCTTAATCATGATTATCCGGTGGCGGAGAGCTTTGAACGGGTCTATGAACATGTATACAACAGATTGGTTGAAGGCAATATTAAGAAGAATGTTGAGATTCTGGAGGAAGCCATAGGATATATCCGGGAAATGCGGGATACCTGGAAGGAAGTCATGCGTCTGACGAAGGGCACCAGATAAATAGCGTATTTATGGAGAGGACTAGGGATGGAACTGGATAAGCTTAAAACAAAGCAGGTCTACATACAGCTTCTGGTGGACGCGTCAGTTAAGAAATCGGAGCTTCTTTACAGCTTAATTGAAATAACACAACAGCAGGAGGAGCTCATAGAGCAGAGTGCCTTTGAAGAGGATGCTTTCCTGGAGACGGTTTCCCGAAAAGAGGAGCTGCTGAAACGCCTGGAAGAATTGGATCACGGTTTTGATCAGACCTTTGAGCATGTCAGGGAGGAACTGGTCGGAAATAAGTACCGGTATGAGGCCGAGATCCGGACGCTTCAGGAGCATATTGCGGAAATATCTGATCGGAGTGTCAAGCTGCAGGCCATGGAGCTGCGCAACCGGGCGAAGCTGGAGGCTCTGCTGACCCGCAAACGCAAGGAAATCAGAAGGTCCATGGTCAGTTCCCGAACGGCGGCGGCTTATTATAAGACCATGTCAAATCAGAACGAGGAACAATCCTTTTTTTACGACAAGAAAAAATAAAAAATTTGTTGTTAAGGTATAAAGTATTTCAAAAGTATTCCGATATATATAGCAAGTAAATCATATTTACTTAAAGTCAAGTCTTCCGAATGGAGCGTACGGCCGGACGGGGGACGACAAAGATAAAAGTAAAGTAGCATGGAAGCTACAAATAATAATTTCAAGGAGGAATTTAATATGATAGTACAACACAATATGGCAGCAGCCAACACCAACAGACAGTTGGGCATTACCAACGGACATGTAGCAAAGTCAACTGAGAAGCTTTCTTCCGGATACAGAATTAACCGTGCAGGCGACGACGCAGCCGGACTTTCCATTTCCGAGAAGATGCGCGGACAGATCAGAGGTCTTGACCGTGCTTCCACTAATGCACAGGATGGTATTTCCTTAATCCAGACAGCAGAAGGCGCACTGAATGAGACTCACTCCATTCTGCAGAGAATGAGAGAGCTGACGGTTCAGGCAGCTAACGATACTAACGTTTCCAACGACCGTACTGCGATCAAGGAAGAGTTAAAGGCGTTGACTTGCGAAGTTTCCCGTATTGCTAAGCAGACTGAGTTCAACACCATTAAGCTTCTGAGCGGTAAGTTCAAAGGCAAGAACCTTCAGGTTGGTGCGAATAAGGAGCAGAGCATTACGTTTAGCATCAAGAGCATGACAGCAAAATCTTTAAAAATTGATGAGGTTCAGAATAAGGTTTCCCAGTATTCCTTAGCAACAGCACAGTTATCAACCCTTGATGCAGCTATTAAGGATGTATCCACACAGAGATCTAAGTTGGGTGCGTTACAGAACAGATTGGAGCACACGATTGCAAATGCTGATAATACTGCAGAGAATCTGCAATCCGCTGAGTCTCGTATCCGTGACGTTGATATGGCGAAAGAGATGGTGCTGTACTCTAAGGGTAACATCCTTCAGCAGGCAGCTCAGTCCATGTTGGCGCAGGCAAATCAATCCACTCAGGGTGTATTGTCATTATTACAGTAATTTAGTAAATATTACCATGGTGATCATGGGGGTTGACCTTAGGGTCAGCCCCCATTTATTTATCTATTCATTGTGAATGATGAGGAGAGGAATGATTGTTAATATGAAGGAAAGCTTAATCCAGGAGATCCAAGCTGTAATAGAAGAGATCATCGCTGTTACAGATTATTTTTACCAGCAGAAGCAGCAGGATGGGTACCTGGCATTGAATGGTCTGCTGAAGAAATTGATAATGCTTACAGAGGATATGGAACAATACTGTCGGACAGAGGAGCTTGTATTTAATGAAGAGCAATGGCTGAACTCATTTACTCAGGCAATGTCGGCGTTGGAGGAAAAGGATGAGATTCTTTTAGCGGATTTGTTGTCCTTGGAAATAGCGAAGCAATTAGAGGATGTTTTTGCTGGATTAAGATTAGGAGAGGAAGGCAGCTATGTCGTTCTATGAACAAAATTTGAAGGCACTGGAAGAGCAGAAGAAATATTTATATAAAAAGATCCATGAAACGATGGAGCAGATAACGAAGGACGAAGAGAAGGCCTTTCGTACAATACAGGCCAGGAACGGGATGCCTGTATTGGAGATGGAGTCGAATGGGAAGAACTTTCGGTTCAATAGCAGCTATGACCCGAGACATGAGGCACAGCGCTGGGCAAAACAATTTGATATGCGGAACTTGGCAATTGTAGTATCTATGTTCGGCCTGGGGAATGGTATTGTTGTGAGGGAGTTAATGAAGAAATTGAAGCCGGGGGATGCGTTGTTGATCTATGAGCCAAGCCCTCGGCTGTTCCGACATGTGATGGAGGAATATGATTTAACGGATATTATTGGGGCGGGTAGTGTATCCATTACCGTGAAAGGGATTAATGATAATGAAATTAAGAATTTGCTCAGCAATTATGTTGGTATCGTGAATCAGCAATCCCAGATTGTTTGTTCACATCCAGGGTATGAAAGGGTTTTCGCGGAGCAATTTCGTACTTTTCATAAAATACAAGAAGATAACACGGAGAAAATAACTGTCAATAAATATACAGAGCTGGCTATTGGCAGAGTAGCACTGGATAATATGCTCAGGAACATTAACCTTCTTAATGGCGGCAATATTGAGGTGGATTTGACGGGAAGATTTGTTGAGGAGGTACCTGCGATCATAGTGGCAGCCGGCCCCTCTTTAGATAAAAACATAGAGGATTTGAAGCTGGCAAAGGGAAAGGCAGCTATATTTGCGGTAGATACTGCGGTAAAATATTTGTTGGCACATGATATATTACCTGATTTTATTGTTACGCTTGATCCCAGGAAATCGCTTTCTCACTTGAGAGATGATAGGTGCCGAAACATACCGCTGCTAACCAGAATTGATGCCAGGCCGGAGAATGTTCAAAACAACAGAAAGAGAGTGATCCTGTATAATCTGGAGGGTTATGCCAAAGGAATTTATCAGAGATTAGGGATAAATACTGGGGATATTCATTCGGGGGGCTCGGTGGCGACGGGAGCCTTTTCTGCCTGTGAGACTATGGGGTTTCAGAGGATTATTCTAGTGGGACAGGATTTGGCTTATCTTGGTAACGCGACGCATGCGGGCGGACGTCAGGTGGACGCAAGCGGTGCAGGCAGGAATCTTGAGATGGTAGAGGATATCTACGGAAATCAGATCAAGACGAGATATGACTGGTATATCTATATTCGTTGGTTTGAGGATGCGGTTGAGCTTTTTGAGGGGAAGGAAGTAATTGACGCGACAGAAGGTGGTGCCCGGATCCATGGTACAAGGATTATGACGTTAAAGGAGGCCATCCGTACTTATTGCACAGGAACCTTTGATTGCGAGCAGCTAATGGCGGATCTGAAGCCTACGCTGGATCAGGAACAGCTTCGCCGAGTGCGAGATATGGTGAAGCAGGATCTGGCTGATATGCAGATTATGGAGCAAAATGCGCGGGAGGCGCTCGAGCTTAGTGAAAGACTGTTGGAGAAATATAACAAGTCTATTGAGGAAACAAGAAGCAGTATTTTAAAGAGCCGAAAGATCAGAGAGCTTAATCGATTGATTGAGTCGAAAGAGGTCTATCAATTAATTGACTGGGATCTGGCGGAAGATACTACGGAGCAGATGGCGAATATTTATCAATACACAGAGGATGAGAAAGAGAATAAAATAAAGACCTATGAACATGCAATTGGTATCTATCGGGCTGTCTTGAAGGCTATTGACCGGATACGTCCTCTGCTGGAGACTGGATTGAAATCACTTTAAAGGGAAGGTATGGTTAGTATGAATATTTTAGCATTAATCCCTGCAAGGAGCGGGTCAAAATCGGTACCTCACAAAAATATTAGGCCATGTGCGGGTAAGCCAATGCTGGCATACTCTATTGAACATGCCGAAAAGTCGAGGTATATTAATCGAGTCATTCTAAGTACGGACAGCGAATCTTATGCAGAGATTGGAAGAGAATACGGAGCGGAGATTCCTTTTCTCAGACCCATGGAATATGCAGGGGATCAGTCGCTGGATATTGATGTGTTCCGTCATTGTTTAGATGTCCTCAGGGAAAAAGAAGGGTATTATGCGGATATTGTAGTGCATTTGAGACCCACTTATCCTATCCGTAACAGTCAGGATATTGATAATATGATAGAGCTGTTAATGGATCACCCTGAAGCGGATTCTGTCAGATCAGTAGCACCGGCAAAGGAAATTCCGTATAAAATGTGGCACAAGGATGAGCAAGGATATTTAATGCCGGTAATGAAGGATATTTCGGAGTGTTATAATCTTCCAAGACAGGAATTGCCGCAGGTATTTTATCAGAACGCCTGTATTGACGTTGTACGTGGAAGGGTCATTTTAGAGAAGCGGTCTATGACGGGTAAGGTGATTTTAGGATATGAGATGGCAAAGAATTATGATATTGATACGGAAGAGGAGTTTCAGCAGGCAGAAGAATATCTAAGGATCATCTCCGGAAACAGACGGTTTGTGTTTGATATCGATGGTGTAATCGCTAAAATCCAGCAGAACAATGATTACGGGAGTTCGGAACCGAATTCAGAAATGATCCGGGTTGTTAATCTTTTGTACGACAGTGGAAATTACATTGTATTGCATACGGCAAGAGGGTATGTCACTGGAATAGATTGGAGGGATATTACGATTCGGCAGCTGGGTGCATGGGGCTTGAAATACCATGAGCTGCACTTTGGTAAACCGAATGCGGATTATTATGTTGACGATAAGATGATGGACATGAACAGACTTATGAGTATGTTTTTGTAACTTATTTTAATAATAGATGGATTACTGTGGAATTGGTGGGAGATGACATATGAGAAAAGTATATTGCTTTATCAGCAGGCAGAAGAATTTAAGAGGAGATATTTGGGCATTTTTGGAGAAGCTGGATAGGCAGGGGGATACAATTTATCTTTATTATGATCTGGAAGACAGAATGAATGATCCGGATAATATCATTCATGAAATGGATCAAGTGATGGAGCGAAACGATTTATTAGAACAAAAGCTGTTTATAACGGATATACCCGGATTGTTTTTTGTTATATATCGTCTGTATCATCAGACTTTCGACCAGTTTCTCTATTATAGGGATGAGAGCTTTGAATACAATCTTCCCCCTTTATATGAAAGGATTATGTCCCTGCCAATTAATATAGGTGAAGAATTGTTTAAGCCCATTTATTCTAATTGCGATACGTTAAGCTGGTGCGATACCTCCTTTGAGACAAGGGATTATCAGTTGATCGGAGAGGATGGAAGAGATAGCGGAGAGGGAAAGTCTATCTCGGATATCAAGGAACGTATACGCATTAGAAAGTATTACCTGATTGACGGAGTATATTATTTATATGAACCTGTTTTGTCGGATGAAAAGCGGATTATTAATTTGGATAAACCATCAAATGCTTCTCAAGAATATGCCTTTCCAGGGTTTCAAAAGCTCCAGTATATGCATGATTTTGATCATGAGATTATGAAACAGTTATTTTGCGCATTGGATAGCCTGACCGAGGAAAACATTGGGAAAATACATTGTATATTTCAACAATTAGAGCAGGATATGAACGGGTATTCTTATTTTACGTATTACATTACCTGCAGCATACTGGATGATGCTGCTTGGATGAATGATCCGGGAGATATTGTGCGTTGTATTGCTATATTGTCATTTCTAATGCAGGTGACGAAAGAGAATCATTATCTTAATACATTGATTAAGCATGGGATTGAGAATATATGTCTGAATGAAAATCATCGTTATTTTCTTTGGAATCAATGCAAGCGATATGGTTTGGAAAAAAAAATATCTTCAGATGCTGATACAAAAGGATTGTTAAAGCGTTTATATCGGGCTGCCTTTGATGGCTATGAGAGGTCGCTTGCAGAGCAGTTGGTTCCAATCCCCAAGGAAGAGAGAAATATAGATCTTATTGTTGTATTCACAATTCAATTTCTCTCGGAGCGTCATGCGCCGACCAGGACGACACTGGAGCGTTGCTATACAATTGCCAAGTTGCTTGGGAAAAAGCTGATATTAATCAATACATGTGAGCAGTACACAGAGGCTGGGCAATTGATTGTGTATAACCAGGTGGGAGGTACGGTGATAGAGGAATATAGTGGAGCTAGCCATTACCAGTATAAGGATATGATGATACCTTACTATCAGCCCAAAGCCACTATGCCTTCCCGCGCTGTGATAGGGGAGATTGTAAGCATGATAAGAGAATGGAGGCCTGCGTTTATTATTAGTATTGGCAATGGAAGTCTGACGGCGGATTTATGCGGAAGGATTGTTCCCCAGGCTGCAATCAGCGTTGCGTTCTCTACGCTTGCGACAACAATGGCAACCTTTTCTGTAATTGGAAGAAAGATTAAATCGGAAGAGTGGGAAGACCTGCAGAAGAAGGGCTATTCCCGTGATAGTATTATTGAAAGTACCTTCACCTTTGAATTGAATCCAAGAATAAGCACGGTGACGAGAGAAGAATTTTCTATTCCTGGGGACAAGTTTGTTTTGGTTGTGGTTGGAATTCGCCTTGATTCAGAGGTGGATGACAATTTTGTTAAAATGCTGAATAAGACCTTTGCTTGGGGGACGCATGTTGTATTTGCGGGTTGTTTTGAAAGGTATGATCATTATTGTCAAAGGTACGCTGAGTTTAAAACCAATTCTACCTTTATAGGTTATTGTAATGATATTCTGGCTTTAATGCAGATTTGTGATTTATACGTGAATCCAAGAAGGCTGGGCGGAGGATTTTCCATTGTTGAGGCATTCCATGAGGGTAAGCCGGGTATTACTGTGGATTATGGTGATGTGGCAGTCTCTGGCGGTCCTGATTTCTGTGTAAAAGATTATGAGGAGATGCTGTCCACTATTCAGAGATATATTACAGACAGAGGATTCTACGAGCTGATGTCGCAGAAAGCAAGAGAGAGGGAGCAAGTAGTGACAGATTCCAAGGGGGCGATGGAGAATATTATTAAGAAAATACAAAGTAGCCCGTTATTTTTTTGATTCCTGGGGCAATAGGCTTGGTGGAATGTGCGGAGGATTGGCCTTGAGGATATGAGGCGGGAATAAAAAACAGGATTGGTAATATGGTTAATTTTATGTTATAATGAGTCGATATATGAAATGGAGTGTCAATTGTGTGATTGTCCCAAAAAAGGACAGATAAAAGCCGGAGGACAGGATGAACGCAGAGAAGAATTTATTTGATGATTTATTCATATTTGAGATGGCCAACAGCCACCAGGGCAGCGTGGAGCATGGAATTGATATTATAAAAGCAATGAGCCGGATTGCCAGAAAGTATAACATAAAGGCGGCAGTCAAATTGCAGTACCGTAATCTGGATACCTTTATTCATCCGGAATATAAGGACAGGGAAGACGTAAAGCATATTCCGCGTTTTATGGGCACCAGACTGGATGTGGATCAGTTTACACAGCTGGTAGATGCAATCCATGAGGAAGGGCTGATTGCCATGAGTACCCCTTTTGATGAGGATGGGGTGGATTGGTGCATGGATCAGGGAGTAGATATCATTAAGGTGGCAAGCTGCAGTGCCATGGACTGGCCTCTTTTGACCAAGATTGCGTATACCCATAAGCCAATCATTATATCGACGGGCGGAAAGACTTTATCTGATATTGATAAGTTGTATAATTTCTTTACCCATAAGGGATGCGAGTTTGCATTCCTTCATTGTATTGCACAGTATCCAGCTCCTTTAGAACAATTGCAGCTGGATTTTATTGACCGTATGAATCGGCGTTACCCGGATATTACCATTGGTTATTCCGGGCATGAAAATCCCGATGATAATATTGTACCGATGCTTGCGGTTGCAAAAGGAGCTAAGATTTTAGAACGGCATGTGGGGCTACCTACAGAAACCATTACTTTGAATAATTATTCTATGAATCCGGAACAGGCAGACCGATGGGTGAAGGCCGTATTGGATGCCAGGATGATCTGCAGAACCAAGAAAGAGAATGATAAATACGTCAGTCAGGAGGAACTGGATTCCCTTCGTTCCCTTATGAGAGGGGTTTACCTTAAGAAGGACGTCAAAGAAGGAACGCTGGTGACAGAAGAAGATGTGTATTTTGCAATGCCCTGCCAGGAAAAACAGATGACCAGCGGAGAGTTTGTTGATGGCATGGAGGCCGGAAGGGACTATATTGCCAATGCGCCCTTTATGGAGAAAAGAAAGCTCACGGACCTTAACCTGGTTAGGAGTGTAGTTCATGATGCCAAAGGTATGCTTTATGAGGCGGGGATTGCCTTGGGCAATAGTTTTGAGGTAGAGCTGTCCCATCATTATGGAATGAAGCATTTCCGCCAGACGGGTGCGATTATTATCAGCATTATCAACCGGGAATATTGCAAGAAGTTACTAGTGATTCTCCCGGGACAGAAGCATCCGGTACATATGCATAAGGAGAAGGAAGAGACCTTCCAGCTCTTATACGGTGATTTGACGGTGAATATGGATGGCAAAGATATCTATATGAAGCCGGGAGATATACAGACAGTATTAAGGGGAGAGAAGCATTCCTTTACCTCAATAAGAGGTGCGATTTTTGAAGAAGTATCAACGACACATATTCGCAATGATTCTTACTACGAAGATCCGATTATTCGAGCACTGGATCCCATTGAGAGAAAAACGTTACTGAAGAAGTGGTAGGATTATATTTATCTGGAAGGCATGGGAGTAATCTGTGATGAAGTTGGGAAAGGAAATTAAATATTGGGGCCAGATTCTGCAACTTCCGATTTATGGGCTGCTTCATTTGATACCTAGGGATAAGAAGTTATGGGTATTTGGAAGTACCTTTGGAAGACGCTTTGCGGATAATCCAAAATATCTTTATCTCTATATATCACAGAATCATGGAAATCATGTAAGGGCAGTATGGATATCGAGATCAAGGGAGATTGTGGATATTCTTCGGGAGAACTGTCTGGAGGCTTATTATTTATATAGCTTCTCCGGTTTCTGGAATTCCCTGCGGGCAGGCGTATATTTCTATGATAATTATACAAAGGATATTTCCTATGTATTGTCTGGTGGTGCATTGAAGATCAATCTATGGCATGGAATACCGTTAAAGAAGATCCAAAAGGATAATATATTTGATTACTACAGAAATCCCAGAAGCCTTTGGGAATGGGTGCATGCAAGGCCAAGATGCATTTCCGATGAAAAGCCGTCTCATTATATACTAACAACTTCACAATTTATCAGACCTGTTTTTGAAACGGCATTTCGTACAAAGCGTGTATTGACGGGGGGATATCCAAGAAATGACATTCTGATTTCGGACAGGATAAAGAATGTTATGACCGTGCAGGAGAGGCAGACCTATGAGATGATGGTATCCGCGGGGAAAGAGAATAAAATCATATTATATATGCCGACTTTTCGTGATAGTGAAGGGAAAGCTTTTGATGTTATTGATATGGCGCGGCTAAAAACATTTCTTGAAAGAGAGCGGTATTTATTATGTGTGAAGCTGCATCCTAAGTCAAGGCAGCAGGCAGAATGGAAGAAACAGAACAGTAAAAGGATCCGGATTATTGATGCACAATTGGACCCTTATTGTTTTTTACAGTTAGCGGATATTCTGCTTACGGATTATTCCTCAATTTATTTTGATTTTCTTTTTACGAATAAGCCTATCATTTTCTTTCCTTATGATTATAAGGAGTACCTTTCTGAGTCCAGGGAGTTGTATTTTGAGTATGGCGAGTATACCCCGGGGACTAAGGTGTATTGTGGAGAAGAACTGGAGAAGGCGCTTCTGGAAGAGGATCGATATTCAGATGCCAGGAGCAGGATACGGGATCGGTTATTTGACACGGAACAGTATACCATTGCCAGTGAACGTTTATTTAGGGATGTTGCGGAGATTCTGAGATGAGTAGTTTTACCTGGGAAAAGTGAAAGGATTGTGAACTGGGATGAATACAGTATTGATTTTTGCCGGTGGGGCAGGAACCAGGATGAGAAGCAGCGATACGACACCAAAGCAATTTCTGAAGTTGCACGGAAAAGATATTATTATACATACCATAGAACATTTTGAACAGCACCCAGAGATTGATGCGATTGTTGTTGTTTGTATCGCGTCCTGGATTTCATATCTGAAGAATTTGCTGACCCGGTATGCTATCACAAAGGTGCATTGGGTAGTGGAAGGGGGTAACACGGGGCAGGATTCGATTTATAACGGATTAAAGCTGTTGGGGAGAGAATATCCGGATGATACCATTGTATTAATTCATGATGGGGTAAGGCCGCTGATTAATAGCAGAGTGATAACGGACAATATAGCCTGTGTAAAAAAATATGGTTCGGCTATAACGGTAGCACCTTCGGTAGAGACAGTTATTACCGTTAATGAAACGGGAAATATTGACCGAATTAATGACAGAAGCAAGAGCATGCTGGCGAAGGCACCTCAGACCTTCTTTTTAAAAGATATTTTGAAGGCTCATGAAAATGCATTGTCAGAAGCTCGGCATGACTTTATCGATTCTGCATCCATTATGAGTCATTATGGATTTTCGTTAAAAACAGTGGAAGGACCTTATGAGAATATTAAAATTACGACACCTTCAGATTATTATATATTTAGAGCGATCAATGAAGCACGGGAAAACTCCCAAATTTTTGGGATATAATAGTATTAGTTATTAGTGAAAGAATGCCTATATAAAGAGAGCGGTGGGATTTTGATAGATTTAGGAAATGGGGTTGCTTTGGAAGATCACATCCTTGCAGAAGACTTGATTAGAATTGCAGAGAGTGGCATTCCATTGGATCAAATGGATAATCAGACAATTTTGGTGACAGGGGCTACTGGCTTAATAGGATGCCAGATAGTGAAGGCGTTGCTATGCTGTAATGAGTACAGAGGTACGCATATTCGTATTATTGCACCGGTAAGGAACCTTGTTAAGGCGGAGAGGATATATGGGAAGCTGTTACAGAGTGAGTGGCTGCATCTATTCCGGCAGGATATTCTGTCTGAATTAGAGATGGGGGAACCGGTAGATTATATTATTCATGGAGCCAGCATTACCGGATCAAGAGAGTTTGTAGAATATCCTGTAGAAACGATTAAGACTGCCGTTCAGGGAAGCCTTAATCTTTTGGAGTTTGCCAGGAACAAGAAGGTGAAAGGCTTTCTGTATTTATCTTCTCTCGAAGTATATGGGGTACCGGAGCAAAAAGAATCTATTACGGAAGAGGATTATGGATATATTAATCCCTTGAATGTGAGAAGCAGCTATTCGGAGAGCAAGCGTATGGTAGAGTGCCTATGTGTAGCTTATGGAAGTGAGTATAATATACCGGTTAAGATTGCCAGGCTGTCCCAAACCTTTGGTGCTGGTGTGGAGTACGATGATAACCGGGTATTTGCACAGTTTGCCAGGTGTATGATTGAACGAAAGGATATTGTACTTCATACGACGGGAGAGACAACGAGGAATTATTGCTATACCCGGGACGCAGTTCGGGCTATCTTTTTTATTTTGATCAAGGGAGCAGAGGGAGAAGCCTATAATGTGGCAAATGAGTTGACGGCAATCTCAATTAAGGATATGGCGCTGATGCTGATAGATCACTATCCGAACAGTGGTATTAAGCTTATATATGAACTTGAGGATGAACAGAAACATGGATTTAATCCTGTTGTTAAAATCCGGCTTGATACCGGTAAGCTGCGGGCCCTTGGATGGAATCCGGAGGTACCTCTTGAAGAAATGTTTGATCGTATGATTCGGAGTATGAAACTACGGAAAAAGATATAGAAGATTATATTATCTGGACAACAAATAATGGGAGGTCTTATGAAAAAGGAAAATCATCTGGATAATTTACGAATTCGATGTCTTTTTTATTTGTTTCGGTTATTTCCGATCAAGCAAACGAAGATTGTGTTTTGCAATTATGTTGGAAAAGGGTATGGTTGTAACCCTAAGTATATTGCAGAGGAAATTATCAGGCAAAAGAAGGATTGGGATCTTGTATGGTTAACGGATTTTCCGGAGGCTTCTTTTCCAAAAGAAATTCGAATAGTAAAATATAAATCGGTTAAGGCTGTCTATGAGCTGGCAACGGCTAAGGTGTGGGTTGATAATCAGAGAAAGTTGCCGCATTACAGGAAAAGAAAGTCTCAATTGTTCATAGAAACCTGGCATGGAGGAGGAGGACCAATGAAAAAGATTGGTGCCGACAATCCGCGGAACTTTGATAACAAACCCTACGCCAGAACATCAAAGCATATGGATAAAATTACAAATGTAATGATATCTAATAGTACCTGTTGTACTAAGATTTATCGTAGCGCATTCTTATATACGGGTGAGATCATGGAGTGCGGCTATCCCAGGAATGATATTCTACTAGGTGATACTAGTAGGGTGCGTAATAAGATATATGATTATTTTCAGCTTCCATCTGATAGAAAAACAGTTCTGTATGCACCAACTTACCGGAATAGTCGAACCCTGGATCATTATAAATTGGATATGAAGGGGCTTCGGGAGGCGCTTGCATATAAATTTGGCGGTATATGGACAGTATTTCTTCGGTTGCATCCAACAATGATTGAAAAAGCAGGGGATGCAATGTATAGTGAGTATATATTAAACGCAACGGATTATGATGATATGCAGGAATTACTGTCAGGTTCTGATATATTGATATCGGATTATTCCAGTGTCATCAGTGAATTTGCACTTACGGGGAAACCGATATTGTTATTTGCTACAGATGTATATGAATATGCGGTAGAAAGGGATTTTTACGTAGACTATTTTACGCTGCCTTTTCCAATTGCTAAAGATAACACTGAGCTGGTACGAAATATCAATGAATTCGATTATGAGGTTTACCAAAAGGATGTAGCAGAGTATCTCAAGAGTGTTGGAATGGCGGATCAAGGTTATGCTTCTAAAAGGGTAGTAAAATACATAGAAGATCGGATGTATCATAGAAATACTTGCAAGGAGGAAATCAGGTGAGGTATGGAATTCTTTGTTATTCAAAGCGACCGATGCGGCCTGGGAGCAGAAACATGCTCAATATTGGAGATCCCATTCAAACATATGCTATGAAATATCTTTATAGCTTGATGAATGTGCAGGAGAAGGATTTAATTGAAGTCAGCAGATATCATGCAAGGGATTATGAAGGAGAAGAAGTGGTGCTTCCCTTTAATGCTTTTAATATGATATACAATCAGTTCGGACATCCTTATGGAACGCTTCCGGTATCCTCAAAGATCATACCTGTGTTTATAAGCTTTCATCTTCATACTCGGCATTTTAATGAGGATATTTTAATTGATTTTATGGCCAATCAGCCAATTGGCTGCCGGGATGAAGAGACAATGAAAAATATGCAAAATCACGGTATTCAGGCATACTTAACAGGCTGTGTGACAGCTTTATTACCCCGAAGAGATGATGAGTGCAAGGGAACAAAAACATTCTTCGTGGATGTGCCGGGGAATCTTATGGAATTTATCCCGAAGCATCTGTTAGAGGGAGCGGAGTTCGTTGAGCATCAGATTCCCTTTGAAAGAACATCTGACAATGAGACTATGGCGGAGGATGAATATCAAAGGTTTTATCAGCTGGGTATATCGCAATTACAAAAATATAGGGACGAAGCGGCTTTAGTGGTAACTTCAAGACTACATGCTGCATCCCCGTGTATGGCTATGGGAATCCCGGTTATATTGGTAGCAGACAATTTTGATGGAAGGTTCGCCTGGCTGGATAAATTCTTGCCGCTTTATACACCGGAACAGTTCGGTAAAATCGACTGGAATCCAACTGTGGTTGATTACGAAGAAGAAAAGAATAGGATGATAGACATTATCCTCAGACAAATTCGCAATAAATATCAGCAGGTTATAGATACCAGGTTTATAGATGGTTTTTATGGTAAGCGACGAAGAAATATATATAATAAGGGCTATCTTGATGAAATCCGTAACCTTCCTTTATATAAAGAAAAAAAAGTGAAATATGCAGTTTGGGGTGTGATTGCTCAGGCACAGGCGTTGATTCATGCCATCGATGACGGCTATCCGAATTGGGAGTTGAGGGCTGTTATTGACAAATCTGCAAATGGAGCTTTTGAAGGAATTGAAATTCAACATCCATCGAGTATTGTACAATTGGATTCTGATATCGTTTATTTTGTTTTACCGGAAGTTGCTCATGATGATGCTAAAGCCCTACTAACAATGTTGGGACGTAAATATGTATTGGTTAGTAAATATCGTATGAAGTATTGTGAATAAGGGTTAGTGCAGGTTGAAGTGTAACAAAAAACTGTGGAAGGAAGAATGTTTCTCTGTACGACCAGAGGAGAGCATCGGTGGGAATAGTGTTTGATATAAATAATGAACTAGACATACTAATAAAGAAGTATAAACTAGATTATGATGAAAATAAATATAATAATTTGGTTAAAACGATACTTGCGGATGCAATACCGAAGAAATCATCAATAGCTTTTTTGGGAGTAGGTGATCATACAAGCGAGATTATCTCACTTCTTAATAATGAATATAAAATTGTTTCGATTTTTGATAAGCACTTATTTCAATTAAAACTTGACGGTGTGGACAGTTCGTATTATGAACAGACTGAAATACCACTTTTGCATTCTTCCGAAATAAATAATTCCAAATTTGATGTGCTGATTATTAGTTCATTCCGCTATCGGCAAGATATGAAAAACGAGATAGAATCAAAATATCCCTTACATACCTATAAAGTTATTGATATCTATGAAAATCTGGCCGAGAGAGGCTATTATTTTGACCATCCCTTTTTTTTATATAAATACAGCCCATATTTACAAGTTATAGAAGCGCGGTTAAACTATGAATCCGAGAGGGATATCCTAAAAAAATCAAAATTTTGTATTGAACTCATAAAATTATATCTTTATATAAAGGATTTTGCCAGTTTAAAAAAGCTGATTGAGTCACCGCAGGTTTCAGAATTTGAAATTTACTCCAAACTAAACAAGTTTATGTCAGAGGTGGATCATCTGCTTCAAGATATTGCAGAAAGAATGAAGCGGAGAAAGCATAATGATATAATAATTTCGTGGAATGATCAAATTCCATACGAAGAATTGACTAATTTTAGTTATTTAAAAACTCTAGCAGAGGAAAATCTATCATTTATTAATGCATTTTCAGTTGTACCATCAACTACCTCAGCTTTTCATACGATGTTTAGTAAAGTTTATTTTTTAGATAATAGTATTGAACGTGATGATACGAAGAAAGGCTGTGTTATCTCGTCTCTAGAAGATCAGGGATATCACTTCAAATACATTGGTATCAAGAAAAATATAACAGAAGATTTTAAAAATCGAAATTATGATTTTGAACTCTCCAGCTTGGAAAATGCGTCAACAACTCGTTATTGGAATGCGTTACAGAGTATTCTATTACTGGATAAGCCTGTTTGTATAGTGATACATGCAGTTGTAGAAACTCATCTGCCTTATTTATCGCCATACCTTACTAAACCAATAAGGGATTTGCGGCCATTTAAAGATGATTTTAATACAAGAGAGCTTAAACAGCAGAAAGAGCTGTCTGCCAGGTACTGGAGTGAGCAGCTGGCTTTTTACGATTCTTTTTTCAAAGTGTATGATTCTACAAGAATATTTATGAGTGATCATGGCATTTGGTATAAAGAGGAGGATAGACGGTATAATGACTACGCCAACCATATTTTCTTTATTATAGCCGGTAAAAACATAAAACCTCAAATGTGTGATGGGATGTTTAGTTTATATAATTTCGATAAGGTGCTGCAATTTATAATAAGGAATACGGAAGAGAATTTTTCTGAAATATTCAGCAATGAAGTTTTGCTTCAAGATGTGGATATTTATGCCTTTAGTAAGCTCCAATACTTAAATGAAACCAATATGGATACAGCTATGTCCTATCGTTGTGCAAGGGGAAAGAAAGACAAATACATATTATTACGGAATGGAAAGGAGATATATTATCTATTACCTAACGAATCCAATAATAGGATCGGCGAGGCGGAATTTCAAGATAGAATTTCCGAACTAAAAAAGATAGCTGGAGATAGATTTGTGAATTTACAAAGTTCCAATAAATATGAATATGTACGTGAGTTATATGAAAAAGGTAAAGTAGAAAAACATTGAGAGGTAAATCATGAATAGAAAGCTTATAGATAAGAACAATTATGGGGTTCTTTACTGGATTACAGGATTGCCGGGAGCAGGTAAAACTACCATCGGAAACGCTTTGTATTATTATTTGAAGAAGATAGAAGATAATGTTGTAATATTAGATGGTGATATTTTAAAAGAAATTGTAGGAAGTAACCTGGGATATTCTGCTAACGAAAGACATGAGCGGGCAATCAGGTACTCTAGGTTATGTAAGGCATTAACAGATCAGGGAATTGATGTGGTTTGCTGTACCGTTGCGATGTTTGAAGACATACGCTTATGGAATAGGGAAAACAATAAGCTATATGTTGAGATTTTTCTTGATGTTCCTTCGGAAGTTTTAGTTAACAGAGACCAAAAAGGTATGTATACGAAACAAAAACAAGGTCTTTTTAAGAACTTACCAGGTATTGATATGGATGTTGAGCTGCCACGTAATCCGGATATAGTCCTAAACACCGACGGATCTGTATCGGTTTCTGAATGTGTTAACACTATAATAAATTATGATATTAATTATCAAGCAGTTAATAATCGGGATGTAAAGTATTGGAATGACTTTTATGCAAGCAATCCATCCCTTAACGAAGCGTCATTATTTGCCAAAAGTATTGTGAAATACCTGGAGAAAGGGAAATCACTTATAGATCTAGGTTGCGGCAATGGAAGAGATAGCATATTTTTTTGTGAGATGGGATTGAATGTAACTGCTATTGATGCCTCTTCACAGGCTATAGGTACGCTGGAAAGTAAATGCAAAGAATTAAAGAATCTCTTATGTGTATGTGATGATTTTGTAAAATTGAATGCGCTTTATCAAAAACAGTATCATTACTGTTATAGCAGATTTAGTATACATGCAATTAATGACAGCCAGCAGAAGGAATTAATTAAAAATGTAGCAAGTGCTTTAAAAGATAATGGTCTGTTTTTTATAGAAGTAAGAAGCATACATGATGAACTTTACGGACAAGGACAATGTGTTGCAAGAAATGCATTTATATTCAATGACCATTATCGTCGTTTTATTGTAAAAAATGAATTAGAAGCAGAGCTAAATAAAGTAGGACTAAATATAATCTATTCGGAGGAAGCGACTGGTTTCGCTCCATTTGAAAATGCAGATCCAATGATAATAAGAGTTGTTGCACAAAAATCATCTTCTTAGAATAGAGCGGAGTCTTTAATAGGCGGTAATCAACTCCGATATTGTAAGTATGGATTAGGAGACCAATTATGCAAAGAATTATTGATAAAAATCATATTAAAGTGCGAACTGCTAATATGCTGCATGTTATTAAGCCGGAAGAAGTTACAAGAGAAAATATTGAAAAAATATTTATGGATTTTCCGGAAGATTGTATTTATTGCGTTGACGATAATCTGAAATATCTTGGAGTAATAACATTAGGGGCATGGTCTAGAAGCATAGAAGTTAAAAATGAAGATTGGATAAACTATAATAGCAAAAAAATCATCGAAGGCGGTACTTCAGGGCATAGTATCAATGAGGCACATGACATTTTTACTTCATTTAATAAAGTAAACAGAGTGCCTGTTCTTAATGAATATCACCAGATTGTATATGAATATTATTATGATTCGGAGCAACTGGAGAATGACGCTAAATTGCAATTACTTTGGAATGAATTGCAAATAGTTCCTAATTTACGCCTTAATAATTATTTGATGGCAAATCATTTTGATAATGTTTTATTTGTGGGTAAATCTTCGTTGCTTTATAGTATATATTGTTTTTTTAATTCGCAAGGTGATGCAAAATGCTTTATTGGTGATACAAATGAATGGGAGTGTAAGGAGATCCTTCCTACACGATCCCTGATAATTTCGGAAAATCGTTTTATTAAGGTTGATTTGGAGGACAATAAAATAATTCGATTATCAGAATTTATTCGTGATTTATATAAGATATATAAGTACCTTCATGTGGAAGATGTGTTTAAGAAAAGAGGTTTGTTTTCTGTATATGCACGTGTACCTAATAAATTTGCAAAAGAAGAGGGGCTTAGTTACACAACTGAAGAAAGGGAGCGTATCATCAAGGGTATTACTATAGCTGATGTAGTAAATAATATTGAATTATATGAAGATTTTACTGAGGACATTTACGGAGAATATTATCACCCGGATTACGTATCTGCTTTGTCAAAAATTCCGCCGGTCATAAAGAAATGGGGTAAATACATACATTCCGATATTAGTAGTGATTATGTAAATGTGTTCAGCGGTCAAAGAAAAACATGTGACCAGCCAGTAGTATATCATAATAAAATACATGTTTTTGGAACATGCTATGCATTTGGATATGCTGTAGAAGATGCACACACTATATGTAGTTTTTTACAACGCTTGATAAATGAGGAGTATAAAGATACGTTATGTGTTTGTAATTATGGTGTGCAAGGCATCGCCGAGAATGTATTCGATAATATGTGGAATACGGAGTATAGAAAGGGTGATTTGGCAGTCTATGCCTCTGGAAGTTCTCAAAGGGTGATTAATACCATTGCACATTGCGGGGGAAGTATAATTGATTTTACACCCCTATATGAATCACGCCCTAAAAATTGTTTTTTTAATTTGCCTGGGCACTGTAACCATATCATGAATAAAAAAATGGCTGAATATTTGTTTGTTGAAGTTGTACAAAAGTATCTGAGGGATATTAATTCTGTGGATAAGGAGAGCAATTATTTCGACAATGAGAAAGTGTTTTTTTCAACGGCAACGAATGAATATCTGGAAAATGAGAGCGAACTGAAATTATATTTATCATTATTGGAAAAGTATAGAATAGATGATAAGAGGAAACGGCTTGGTGCAATTGTTATGAATTGTAACCCTTTCACTAAGGGGCATAAATATTTAATCGCAACCTCTGCTAAGAAGGTTGATTATCTCTATATTTTTGTTGTAGAGGAAGACAAGTCGTTTTTCCCGTTTAAGGATCGCTTTAAACTGGTTAAGGAAGGAACAAAGGACATACCGAATGTTATTGTAGTTCCCAGCGGAAAACTGATTATATCAGCATTAACTTTTCCGGGTTATTTTGTTAAGGATAATCCGGGAGAGGTCAAGATTGATACCTCAACGGATATTGAGATATTTTCAAAATATATTGCACCGGCACTGAATATAAAGATCCGCTTTGTAGGAGAAGAACCTTTCGATATTGTGACCAGGCAGTACAACGAAACGATGAAATCCATCCTGCCGCAGTATGATATAGAGTTCTCTGAAATACCGCGCCATACCGTAAATGAAAATGTGGTTGTCAGTGCATCGCTGGTGAGAAAATACTTGAAAGAAAAGGAATTCGATAAAATAAAAGACCTAGTGCCGGAAACCACATATCAGTATCTGGCGGAAAAGTTTTTCGATAATAAAAGTCGGTAATGGAATAAACCTGGCATAGGCGTTGGAGGAAGGAGAAGAAGCATGGCTGAGATTAGCATCATTATACCGGTTTATAATGGTTCCGGACGTATGTTCCATTGTATGGTTTCCCTTATGGGTCAGACTATCGGGCGGGAGATGCTGGAGATTATCATAGTCAATGACGGCTCCACGGATGATACTCTGGAGAAACTGATGGAATGGGAGCGGCAATATCCGGAGACAATAATGCTGATTAACCTGGAGCAGAATGCCGGTGCGGGTGCAGCAAGGAATGTGGGGCTGAGCTATGCGTCTGGGGAATATATCGGTTTTGTTGACAGTGACGACTATATTGAGGATACAATGTATGAGTCCATGTATCAGAAGATGAAGGAACAGGACTGCGATCTGGTAATATGCCGTTCCAGGAAGCATTTGCCGGAAGAGGGGCAGCAGGCGGCCATGGGGCGCGGAGCAGAAAAGGATCGGCTGGTGCAGGTTGCCGATGATAAAGACAGGGAGGCTTTTCTTCGGCTTGAGGTCAGTGCTTCACCTTGTAACAAGCTTTACCGCAGGTCCATGCTGGAGAAGCATCAGATTCGATTTCCCGAAGGATTTATTTATGAGGATGTGTATTTTATTGAATTGGTGAAGAATTATGCCAACCGGATTTATTTCCTGGAAGAATATTTATATCACTATGTCACCTATAAAAATTCAGTCTCCAATAGCTCCGGTGACGGGAGGAAGCGAATGCATCGGTTTATCATAGAACAGCTGATGCTGGAGGAACTGAAGGGGAGAGGGATATATGAGAAATATCAGAGTTACTATGATCAGGAGTTCATAATTACGTACCTCACCGTGGTCAAGAACTTTATCCGTACCTTTGGGTTTATACCCGCGGATCTGCTGACAGAGATCAATGGGCAGGTGCGGGACAGGTATCCGCAGTATAATGATATTCCTATCGTGAGGCAGCTGACAGAAGCGAAAAGCGAGAACTTTTATAATTATCTGCTTAATGGTCTGGAGCAGGAAGTTGATTCTGCCTATATTGAGAAACTGGCGAGGTTAGCGGTATAGCGGAGCGATTAAAATTTTGAGAGAAAAGGCGGCGAATGGCGTGTCAAACCAGCTTCAACAGACATTACAAAATAATGCTATATTAATCGGCTTGATCGATAAAGTCATCTTCTACATACATACCCAGAATTATGATAAAGCATTGCGCATTTCTGCCGATCTGCTGAAGCGTATGGATGCCGGGATGGGGCGGTTGCAGGCAATTGTCGGTGAGGATCGTTTTTCTGAGCTGGGCGGGATTCTGGAAGAGATATTTATTGCCCAGAACAGCAAGGATTATGTTCTGCAGGCGGACCTCTATGAGCTGCAGCTGCGCAGATACTTTATCCAGCTTCAGGAGGATATTATTGCCTCGGATGGGTTTGGCTATGATGAGGAATTATTTGAGAATAACAGGGCGGTAATCAACCAGGCGGATCATGAGCTTTGTGAGCTGATCTACCGGGGAGAATCGCCTTTTTCGCTGGCGCGGCAGGGATATGAGGCGGAATTCTCTTCTTCCGGCCTGATGACGGTGGCACTGACGGATCAGGTTGGGAGATACTATCTGCACAGCAACAGCAGGGCGGGACAGGAAGCTTTTACGCTGGCGCATTCCTGGTATCACGAGGAGGTTACCTGTTATATCGTATATGGCTTCGGTATGGGTTATCATATTAAAGAGCTGATGCAGTTGGACAGCAGTATTCAGATTGAGGTCTACGAAGCGGATATCCATATCCTGAAGCTGGCAGCAGCCCATACAGCGTTGGGCAGCATGATGAACCATCCAACGGTACGGGTAATTTATGATCCCAGGCATATGCATATGCTGAAGCGCCTGGAAAGATTGAAAGATGAGGAACGCTTTGTCATTCACTATCCCTCGCTGCGGAATGTACACGATCAGAATATAAAGGAGAAGCTGGAAAACTATTTTATACAATACAGCTCTATTATGAACCAGAAGAAGCTGTTGGACAGCAATTTTCAAGAAAATATTCTGCATTATGATGGTTTTGCTGCAGAATTAAAAGATCATTTTCAAAATAAAGATCTTTATATTATTGCCGCCGGACCGTCTCTGGATAAGAATTTTCAATTGCTGAAGAAGGTGGACAGGAACAAGGGCATCATTCTGGCTGCCGGCACGGTGTATCGCAAGCTGCTGACGGCGGGCATCCAGCCGGATTATTTTATCGTAACGGACGCCAATGAACGGATATACAGACAGATTGCCGGACTGGAAGAGAAGGAGATTCCCATGCTGTTCCTATCCACTGCCTATAAAGGCTTTGCACGGAATTACCATGGAAAGAAATATCTGATTTTGCAGCGGGATTATGAGAAATCAGAGTCCTATGCAGAGGAACACCATACGATGCTGAACAGTACCGGAGGATCTGTGAGTACCACAGCGCTGGATCTTGGCATAGCCTTGGGCAGCCGCCGGATCATATTCCTCGGACTGGACCTGGCATATACGGATGATTACCGGCATGCTTCCGACACCTCCTCAAGGAAATTGACTTATTCCCCGGATCTGAGGAGAGTGGAGGATATCAACGGCAATATGGTGTACACCGGAAGGAGCCTGGATATGTACCGGCAGTGGATTGAGAACCGGATCAGTAATGTGAAGGGGATTGAATTCATTGATGCAACGGAGGGCGGTGCCCGGATTGCCGGAATGAAATGCCGGACAATGGAGGAATGTATTTCACGGCTATAATACTATTACTGTGTCGGAGGCTTGTCGGGGATGATTATTCAGCATAATATGGCGGCATTATTTGCAAATAGACAGCTGGGCGTGAATAATAAGAGCAAAGCGCAGGCGGCGGAGCGCCTGGGGAGCGGTTATAAGATTAATAGAGCGGCGGATAATGCGGCGGGTCTGACCATTTCGGAAGAGATGCGTGCTCAGGTCAGAGGGCTGGAGCGCGCCGCCCAGAATGTACAGGAAGGGATTAATTTCTGCCAGGTGGCAGACGGTGCTTTGAACGAGGTTCACAGTATTCTGGGCAGGCTTCGGGAATTAGCCGTACAGGCATCCAATGACACCAATACATCAACGGACCGTGGCATGATTAATGAAGAGGTGAAGCAGCTGAAGAAGGAGATTAACTCCATCAGCCGCAATACCGAATACAATACATATCATATTTTCGGCAGGTCTTATGAGCTGACTTTTGGCGGGGAACCCCTTGTGGTGGGAATTTTTGATGCCAACGATGGAGACCCGGCGGATCCGGACTCTTATGGGGGCATTATAGTAAATGGAAGTACCAGAGTGGCATGGTCAGAGATTGATCCGGATATGACCTACCTGGATTCGGCGACCGGTGTGACAATGTTTAGGGAAGGCCGTTATCAGTATGACACAGGCTCGTGTATTCTGACTATTGAGTGCGAAGAGGGAAGTAAGCCTCCTGCGATTAAAGCGGAAATTCCGGTGAAGGCCTCGGCAGCAGGAATATCCCTGGCTGGAACAGAGATTTCCTGGGCCGATATACTGGATGAAGAAAATAAGCCGATTTCTGCGACGGGTCCGGTCAGGCCGGGGATTTATCATTTTGCTTATGGCGGCATGGAGGTCAGCTTCACGGTTCCGGAAGGAGATACCCTGGAGGATGTGATAGATGGAATCACCAATGGGAATCAGCGATTGGGACGAAAGTACACCAATGTATATAACGGATATTATAGGGCACAGGCCGTGGATATCACAGATACCGGAAGCAGGATGCGAATCACCAATTCCATGTTTCCCCAGATTAAGGACCATGAGGATTTGGATTTTAAGCTGCGGGCGGACACAACAGGAATCTGGGTGCTGGACTCAGGAGGCAATGAGGTATCGGGTTCTAAGAAGTCCTGGGCTGATCTGGGTATTAACAGATGGGATTCTCAGAACGATATTTCAGGCAATCGAACATATCAGTATCGTTATGAAAACGATGATTATAAGGTGGTATTTGATTTTACCCTCCTGAGGGAAACCAGCCTGGATTCGGTGATTTCCGGTATTAATCATGCGGCTGTCCGGGACACGGATATTACGGCATCCAATGAGACAAAGTATACATTTGTCACCGTACCGGGCAGCGGGCTGGTGTCCGGGACATTGGTAAGTACCAATAATCGGCTTACCATATATGAAGAAGCGGCCCTGGGAAGAGATTTTGACAGCAGGACGCAGGGTCTTGGGGAAGCAGCATTGATTTATGATTCCGCGGCAAATCAATTTGCAGTCAGCTGGAACAGCACAGAGGGGACTCCCCTGCTGACCTATACCTCCGTCAGCTTATCCCCGGCAGATTCAATCCGGGCGAATGCCAATGAATATATCCAGTATCTGACCGCCAGAAAGATACAGTCGCTGTTATCCGGGGAAGACTTTTCGGATAAAACCTTGACACAGATCCTGGGTGCGGGGAAGATTACCGACACCGGTTATATGGACGGCACGGTTACGATTGATAAGGGTACTATGAATACAACCAGGGACATAAGCAACGGAACTTATCCCACGGCGCGGATTGATTTCTCGGGCTTGGGTTCGGATTATGAGTTGTATGATTTGCTGGGAACCGGATTTAATTCTACCTGTAAGACCTGCAATAACCATTACAGTGTTATGTTTGTCTATGGGGGAACCGACAAGACCACCTCTCAGGGCTACGGCTATACCTTATCTAACGACGGGAACGAGAATTACAGCCTCCAAATCGATTTGAAATCTGTGGCGGAAAAAGGGAATGCGACAGGTGCGGATTTTGCCGGAGCTCTGGTCGATATTATGCGGGAAAGCGGATATGATTTTCATTTTACCCAGTATGCATCCCAGGGCAGTACTCTGTACATCTGCGATAACCGCCCCCAGAATACGGGTACCATGGATGCTACTTTTGACACAAAGCCTTATGAGGTTGACAAAGCTACAATCAATATGACCTTGAAGAATACGGCGGACAACCGCAATATGAGGCTGCAGTTTGAGTATGACATCTCTCAGAGCCTGGAAACCTCCGCGATTGTAAAGATGGAGGAGGACCCGTCGGGGGAATGGGTACAGGATGCCGATGGGTATAAGAAATATGTATATTCGGATTATTATGACGGGAGTGGAGGCTTCAAGCCGGGGATTACAGAAGAGCCGCCCAGATATAATATTTCTATAACCAATACCATATCCTCCTGGGAAGCTTATTATGACAGCATAATGAATGATATCGCATCCGGGTCCAAGCTGGAGCTGGAGGCGACAGATTATGCCTATGCGAATTATGCGGCCAATGAGAACCCGAATTCCGCGGTGGTATCCACCTTTGATTTCAGAATAGAGGAGAAGCTGGGCTTCTGGATTCAGGCGGGTGCCAATAAAGACGATGGAATGGCTATGACCTGGGAGGGGTTTAATGCTTATTCCCTAGGAATAGGATCGAGCGGGACCTCTACCAGGGAAGCGGCATCGGATTTGATCCTTGAGGCGGAGAAGGCATCCGGTAAGATCAGCCGGCTGCGCAGTCATTTTGGTGCTTATGCCAACCGAATGGAGCACATGTATAACATTGCACAGAATACCTCGGAGAATCTTCAGTATGCGGAGTCTCGAATCCGGGATACAGAAATGGCAGAGGAGATGGTACGCTTTTCTAAAAGCGATATTCTGGCTCAGGCTGCCCAGGCGATGCTGGTTCAGGCAAATCAGTCCGTCAGAGGAGTAACTGCGTTGCTGCAATAAATTAAGACCCATAGAAATGAAGAGATCGGCTTCACCGGGAAAAGGTGCAATTAAAAATTTTGGTGTGCTCGATCCTGTTGCAGAGCCGGAGAAATTCGGGGGGATGAGTGAGCTCAAACTGGAGATAGGAAGCGGAAGTGTGATTTGTATGGCGAATGACCTGCTGCCCATTGACCGGAAGAACTGGTATGTACCAATCTGGACCATCTAATTTCCCATAAATAAAGCATTAAGAATTCTCTGTGGTTTGCCGATAATACAAGCAGGAGAAAGAATTGAATCCGTATCGAAGTCAGTCTTTTGGCGGGTATACAGATCACATGGAGGTGCATAATGAAGAAGATGATATTTAATTTAAAGCTATTATTACTGCCTGTTCTGGTGGCTGCGGCGTTGCTGGCTCTGCCGGGCGGGAATGTCTTTGCGGCATCGGCGGTACAGGTGGTTGCCGTGTCCTATACGGATGAAAGCATTCTGGTATTAAATAACGGCAATTCCAAGATATACTATGCCACTGAGCTGGATGCTTCCAAAAACAAATGGGAGGTGCTTCCTACGCGGCCTGCTTCCAGTGTCCCCGCCGGCATAGACAGGATATCGGTCATTGATATCTCCTGGCTGTCATCCAATACGGAGAATATTATAAAGATTAAGGGAGATGGGGATGATGCGGTCCAGGTCCGTGTTATTGTGAAGGCCAGGCCGTCGAAGCTGGCGGTATCCATTAACTACAGCGATCTGGAGACCCTGGCAGACGAAGACAGGATTGGAAGCCTCCTTAACATTATGGCGACAGAGGGTACCGGTGTTGAACCGCTGACCTTTGATGAGCTGCAGTGGAGCAAGGGTGATTCGGAGCGGTGGCTGTCCACGGAGCTTCTGACAAAGAGATTGCTGGAGAGCTATCTGGTCAAGGGTGTGGATCTTTATTTCCGCATCGCGCCAAAGGATGATGTTGCCAAAGCGGGAGCTCTTGATCTGTCTGGTGCTGCGTCTATGTTTGCCTATACCAATCCGGTATTCCATATTGAAACAGATACTAATAATGATGGTATGATCGATAGCATCAGCAATCACAATGCAAATAGCATAACCTTCAGCGAATATCCTGACGGAACCAACGGAAGACGCGCCAGCAATGCGGTAAAGCTTAAGATTGCCAAGCAGACGGCGCTTCCCGTTATTGGTGTGGATGGCTCCAAATTCAAGATAAATATCAAGTATGGACAGGAGTATCGGGTAACGGTGGGCGCTACAACCACCAACTGGACTAAAGTAACTGACCGGCAGATTAAGACTCTCACCCTGTCAGCCGTATTGAAGGGTATCGGAACCTATGATGGTCTGACGGCAGCTAGCGCCTTCCCGGATATGAAAATTGAGATAAGGGGATATGCAACCGCCAAGGCTGCGGCAACGAAGATCACGGAGACGAAGCTGACCGCCCAGCGGAAGGTGACCGGAGCGATAAAGGAAGAGGAGGCACCCGATTCCGCGGCCAGTGATGATCCCAATATCTATATAAGCTACAATGGAACAAAGAATATTAATGTGACCATTCCTTCCGCTTCCGCCGGCCAGCCTTATGAATATACCGTGGTGAAGAAGGATGCCGTATTTGATATTAATAAAGCGGCATGGACCAGCATAAGCAAGAGTGCGACGGTGAAGATTACTTCCAGTAAGGCAGTGGATTACGGCACGCTCTACATAAGAAAGAAGGAGATTAAGTATAAGGCGAAGACCTCTTCCAGTGAAGCGGTTGCTTTCCAGATGGCGTCTACCTATGTGACCTTCCCGATAAGGTATCCTTCTGTTCCCGAAGTGGACAAAACCACCCTTGAATTTGTAAAGAACTATTCAAATGAAAGTGATGTTACCTTTACAGTGAAGTTGAATAGTGCGGGTAAGCAGCCTTTTGAAACAAAGCTGAAGGCAATCCGCCTTGGAACAAGAGAGGTACCGGTGAGCAGTGCGGAAGTAACTCCGGCAATTACGGATGGAACTCTCCCGGATGCTTCACAGGAGTACACAATGAAGATTGTCCTCAACAAAACCGAGCTGGAAAAGATGCCGAACTGCACAGCCAAGGCGCTCAGCATTTATTATGAGAACGGAACGGTGGATAAGACCTCTGTAAGGCTGACCATAAAGAGCCCTACGGCAGCGATGGGCCTGACGGTTACTCTCGCACCGGGAACAGCACCGGGAACAACTGCTCCGTCAGTGGTGAATGCCCCTGGGACGGATAATACTTTTGTATATAAAATCAGTGCGGATGAGGTTAAGGGAGTGAACACGGAAGATGTCTTAACGGACGGTATAAGCTTTACCTCAGGAGCGGATATTACAATCACTGCCGACAGCTATATTACGATCTATGAGATTAATAGTACGACGAAGAAGGTTGTGAAATATAAATCCGTTAAGGTGACTGCGGACAAGATAGCGCCGTAGCCTCAGTTATTTAAAGAGTATCTTGCTGGCGCTTGCCATGGCTGCGCAGGGTTGAATGATATAAGAATAAATGGCGTAAGAACATAAGAATAAAGTATTTGCAGAATTGTATCAGAAGGCCTGCGGCCGTATGGACCTCCCCCTTGCCCATGATTGAAATGACATGGCGGGAGACCCTGTGACCGCAGGCTTTGCATAAATTTATGATTTAACAGGAAAGCATCGGAGGAGGCAGTTATGATTACCATCAGTGTTTGCATGATTGTGAAGGATGAGGAGCGGGTCCTGGCAAGATGCCTGGATTCTCTTAAAGGTTTGGCGGATGAAATCATTATTGTAGACACGGGTTCTTCTGATTCTACGAAACAGATTGCATCAGGCTATACGGATAAAATATATGAGTTCAAGTGGATCCACGATTTTTCCGCGGCCAGGAACTTTTCCTTCTCTAAGGCAGCCATGGACTATATCTATGTGGCCGATGCGGATGAGGTGATTGATGAGGAGAACCGGCAGCGCTTTCTCAGGCTGAAGCAGGGACTGCTGCCTGAGATTGAAATTGTTCAGATGAAATACGCCAATCAGCTGGCCTATAATACCACCTATAATTTTGATGAAGAATACCGGCCCAAGCTGTATAAACGCCTCCGGACCTTTCAATGGGTGGAGCCGGTCCATGAGAATGTGAAGCTGGAGCCGGTGATCTATGACAGTGACATTGTGATCCGGCATATGCCCCAATCCAATCATGCGGGAAGGGATTTTAAGACCTTTCAAAATACAATCCGGCGGGACGGAGGACTTTCTCCAAGGCTGTACGGCATGTATGCCAGAGAGCTTTCCATTGCCGGAGAAGCCAAAGATTTTGAGGAAGCCTATGAGTATTTTCATGGCTTTGCCCAGAAGGAGGAGTGCAGCGAGGGGGAACGCAAGATTTATGAATGCATCCTGGCCAGATGCTGCCGCCTGCGAGGGGATGTTCCCGGCTTCATGAAATACTGCCTGCATAATATGGCGGACGGCAGAGCCAGTGCCGAGGTCTGCTATGAGCTGGGGGAATACTATAAGGAGCTGGGAGATTACAGGGAGGCTACCATCTGGTTTTATAATGCCGCCTATGAGACGGAATGTGAGCTGAACATCCATTACGCAGGAGACTATCCTCTGAGGCAGCTGGCCGACTGTTATGGGAAATTAGGTAACCGGGAACAGGAGGACGCCTTCCGTATCCTGTCCGAGGAGTGGAGTCAGGAAGAAAAGAAATAAAAAGCAGGTCATCTTGATAATTTGTGTTTCCTGTGGCATAATAAGATTGTAATTTCTGGTAACGAGGTTGAGTGGAAGATATAAGGAGGGGATCGTATGATCTATATCTTGATTGTACTAATGATTGCCATTGGAGATTATCTAATCAAGGATTACATTGAGAAACATAAGGAATTGGGAGGCCGCCAGGAGATATTGGGAGGACGGGTCATCCTTCGCAGACACCACAATGAGGGAGCCTTTCTGAACTTCATGAATGAGAATAAGGAGATATTGAAGATTATCTCCGGTACCCTGCTGACCCTGTTTTCCCTGATCTTTTTACTTCTGCTTCCCAGAAAGGGGAAGAAGATGCTGAAGCTGGGGCTGGCATTGGCTCTGGGGGGCTCCATCAGCAATGTTACAGACCGGATGAAACGCGGTTATGTGGTGGATTATTTCAGCTTTAATTGCAAAAAGCTGAAGAATATTATATTCAACTTATCGGATATGGCCATATTCCTGGGATCCGCTCTGACGCTGCTATCCACCCTGTTTTCATCCGAAAGCGATGCTGATTAACAGCAAGCGGAGAGATTTTATAGCTTCAACTAAGTGATAGCTCTGGGTTACAGTTCGAATCCCTATAGGCCGAACTGTAACTCAATTTATTATAGCACCTTTATTATAAAGAAAATAACATTGCAGGCAGGAGGGCATAGTGCTTCGGAAAGGCTTGCATTTTACAATAAAAAGGATTATGGTTAGGTTGTACACAATTTAATCACAGAATTTTAAGAACAATTTTATTGATTTATGGAAAAACTATCAGTATAATGAGGTATAGCTCTATGAACAGGAGGATTTCATGGATAACGATAATAAACCAAATAGAAATGGCTCTCCGAATAAGATGGCCATTATCATCACTCTTATATCCGCTTTGGTTATATGGTATCTGTTCTGGACCCTATCGGAGCAGATTAAGGACAGCACCAACAAGGAGATCACCTATAGTGAATTTCTGCAGATGCTGGACCGGGACGAGATAGAAAAGGTGGTCTTCAAGACGAACAACACCATAGCCATTATTCCCAAGGGACAGACTGGCGGAGCATTGGATATAACATATTATACAGGTTACATTTATAATCCGGATACGATGAAGGCTCTGGATGAAGCCCATGTTGTCTACACGGCGGAGGTAAGTGACAACAGCGGATCCATTATAGCCATGATCCTGTCTTATGTCGTTCCCTTTATTGCTATTTATGTTGTAATGTGGTTCTTGTTCCGAACCATTTCAAAGAACAGCGGCGGAGTCATGGGTGTCGGAAAAAGCAATGCCAAGGTCTATGTGGAGAAGCAGACGGGTGTAACCTTTAAGGATGTGGCCGGGCAGGAGGAAGCGAAGGAATCTGTTACGGAGATTGTGGACTTTCTTCACAATCCCGCCAAATACACCAGAATCGGTGCAAAGCTGCCCAAGGGAGCCCTGCTGGTAGGACCTCCCGGAACCGGTAAGACATTGCTGGCCAAAGCGGTGGCCGGAGAAGCCAAGGTACCCTTCTTCTCCCTGTCCGGTTCGGATTTTGTGGAAATGTTTGTCGGAGTCGGTGCTTCGCGAGTCAGGGATTTATTCAAACAGGCCCAGCAGACCGCTCCCTGTATTATTTTCATTGATGAGATTGATGCCATCGGTAAGAGCCGGGATTCCCACTACGGCGGAGGGAATGATGAGCGGGAGCAGACGCTGAACCAGCTGCTGGCCAACATGGACGGATTTGATTCCTCCAAGGGTCTGGTTGTCCTGGGTGCGACGAACCGCCCCGAGGTACTGGATAAAGCGCTGCTGCGTCCGGGCCGTTTTGACCGGAGGATTATTGTGGATAAGCCGGATCTGAAAGGCCGTGTGGATATCCTCAAGGTTCATGCCAAGAATGTATTGATGCATGACTCCGTGGATCTGGAGGCCATTGCCAAGGCCACTTCCGGTGCGGTAGGCTCCGACCTGGCCAATATGATCAACGAGGCCGCCATTCTTGCGGTAAAGCAGGGCAGAACCGTGGTGACCCAGGAGGATTTGTTTGAATCCGTTGAAGTAGTAATTGCCGGTAAGGAGAAGAAGGATCGTATTCTCAGCAAGGAAGAGAAGAAGATTGTGGCATATCATGAGGTGGGCCACGCATTGGTAACAGCATTGGAGAAGAATGCGGAGCCGGTCCAGAAGATCACCATTGTTCCCAGAACCATGGGTTCCCTGGGATATGTGATGCAGGTGCCCGAGGAAGAGAAATATCTCATGAGCAAGGATGAGATACTGACCCGTATCGTCACCCTTTACGGAGGCCGTGCCGCTGAGAAGCTGGTATTCGATTCCATCACCACCGGTGCATCCAATGATATTGAGAAGGCAACCTCTCTGGCAAGAGCCATGGTTACCCAATACGGTATGTCGGATAAATTCGGCCTAATGGGACTGGAGTCCATCGAAAGCCGTTATCTGGACGGCAGAGCGGTGATGAACTGCGGAGAAGAGACTGCCGGCGAGATAGATAAGGAAGTGATGCAGATACTGAAGAATTGCTATAACAGGGCGGAAGAGCTTCTG
This sequence comes from Bacillota bacterium, assembly GCA_023395555.1. Taxonomy (GTDB): domain Bacteria; phylum Bacillota; class Clostridia; order Lachnospirales; family Lachnospiraceae; genus Mobilitalea; species Mobilitalea torta. The sequence goes on along the minus strand of JAEWYQ010000084.1, from coordinate 64,899 downwards.
GCAGGCAATCGGGAAGTGCTGGATCGGATTGCGGAATATCTCATCACCAAGGAGACTATTACCGGAGATGAATTTATGAGGATCTACAATGAAGTGAAGGAAGGTTCCGGGGAAACGGAGCAAACAGAATAAAATCAGTGCAAAAAGGCGGCGGTTCAAAAGGAACCGCCGCCTTTTTGCGTGCGGAAATGAGTTTTCGGAAAATGAAGTAAAAATTGAAATAAAACAGTTGACTTTTTCAGAAAATAATTATAGTATTATATTATAGTTTAGATTATATTAAAATAGTTTAATATTAACTAATATAATAAAAAACGGTTCAAACTGGTTGATGAAGAGATGAGATTAGAAGGAGAATTACATGACAGAATACAACTTTAAGCAAACAGAATACAATAAACCTTTCGTGCTTAACCGGGCAGATCCCTATGTTTATAAACAGGAAGACGGGCATTATTATTTTACGGCATCCGTACCGGACTATGACAAAATTATTTTAAGAAAGTCTAAAACTATCGTGGGCCTGGGAGATGCCGAGGAAGTAACGATATGGAATAAGCATGAGAACGGGGAGATGAGCCAGCACATCTGGGCTCCTGAGCTTCATTATTTAGATCATTGCTGGTATATTTATTTTGCGGCGGGCCGGAAGGAAAATAAGTGGAGAATCAGGCCCTATGTACTTCAATGTAAGGATAAAGACCCCCTTACGGGAACCTGGGTGGAGTTGGGGAAGATGCAGTGTGCGGATAAGGATGAATTTTCTTTTCGTGCCTTTTCTCTGGATGCCACCGTGTTTGAAAGTAAGGGAAGGAACTATTATATATGGGCGGAGAAGGTTGGAACGGGGAAGATGATATCCAATCTTTACATCGCCAGGATGGAGAGCCCCAGTAAATTGGAGACGGTTCAGGTGCTTCTTACCACTCCGGATTATGACTGGGAGAGGAAGGAATATTGGGTGAATGAAGGCCCCGCCGTCCTGAAGCATGACGGCAGGATATTCCTCACCTTTTCTGCCAGCGCCACAGGGGCCTGTTATTGTACGGGACTGCTGTATGCCGATGAAGCCGACGATCTGCTGGATCCCGGATCATGGACGAAATTGGGATATCCGGTACTGAAAACGGACAAGGAAAAAGGGATTTATGGGCCGGGGCATAACAGCTTTACAAAAAGCGAGGACGGCACAAAGGATATTATGGTTTTTCATGCCCGGCAGTATGATGAAATTACAGGAGATCCCCTGTACGATCCCAACCGCCATGCCATGTTTCTGGAGGTACAGTGGAAGGACGGAATGCCGGTATTTGAATTTCAGAAAACGGTATAGCTTCTGCGGAATAGATGGTTCAAATAGGTGTAAGAGTACACAGAGGGGGGACATATGAAGAGAAGGAAGATGTTATTATTACTGGCTGCCGCCGTACTGCTGGCAGGATGCGGCAGGACAACCGTGATGGAAGAAACGGATAAGGTGACAGAGGACCCGGATCAGAAGCCGGGGGATGGGAAGGATATATCAAAGAGCCCGGGTACAGGAGAAGAGCCGGACAAAACCGAAACGGCAGGAGAAGAAGCTTTAAAAGAACAGGGGCTGGTAATCAATGGGGTAGTAATCGATGAGGATATAAAGCTGGTTGCAGATAAGCCGGTAATGTATCCCTTTGCCAACGCATCCGTTCATGATCCTTCCGTGATCCGGGCAGACGGGGCTTACTATGTATTCGGCTCCCACCTGGCCGCGGCAAAGACGGAGGATCTCATGAACTGGACCATGATAGGCTCCGGTGTCAATAAGAGCAATCCCATCATTCATGATGCGTTAGAAGAAATGAAGGAAGCCTTTCAATGGGCGAGAACCAGTACCTTCTGGGCTCCGGATGTAATTCAGCTGGCCGACGGCAGGTATTATATGTATTATTGCACCTGTGAAGGAAGTATGCCCCTTGCCAGCCTCGGAATCGCTGTTTCCGACCATGTGGAGGGCCCCTATGAGGATCTGGGGATTATATTAAAATCAGGAATGGGCCCGGATATGCCCAGTGAGGACGGAGGAACCTATAATGCCAATGTGCAGCCCAATACCATCGATCCGGCCCTGTATTATGATACAGAGGGAAGGCTCTGGATGATGTACGGTTCTTATTCCGGCGGCATTTTCGTGCTGGAGATGGATCCTGATACCGGATTTCCTCTGGAGAAGGGCTACGGCAAAAAGATATTGGGCGGAAATCATGTGCGCATGGAAGGAGCCTATGTGCTTTACAATCCGGACACGGAATATTACTACATGTTTTTATCCTACGGCGGTTTGGCCTCGGACGGGGGATATAATATCCGCGTGGCCCGCTCCAGAAAGCCGGATGGTCCCTACTATGATGCCAATGATGTGGACATGATACAGGTAAAGGGTGCAAACGGTACCTTCTTTAGCGATAATTCCATTTACAAATATGGAGTGAAGCTCATGGGCGGCTTCCGCTTCGGGTATGTGGAAGGGGAGAGCTCGAAAATCAGAAACGGATATGTGTCTCCGGGACATAATTCCGCATACTACGATGAGGAGACGGGGAAATACTTTTTGATTTTTCATACCAGATTTGAGCTGAAGGGCGAAGGGCATGAGGTCAGAGTTCACCAGATGTATTTTAATGAAGCCGGGTGGCCTGTGGTATCTCCCTACCGCTATGCGGAAGAGACCAGGGAAATCTATCCGGAAAGTAAAGTGGCGGGTGTCTACAAATACATTAACCACGGTAACAGCATTAATAACAAGGTGATTGTATCGGAACTGATTGAATTGAAAACAGATCATACCATTACAGGGGCAGTATCGGGCACATGGGATTACAATGAGGACAGCGGAGTGATTAATCTCAGTATTGACGGCCATGTGTATAACGGTATTGCCACCATGCAGTGGGATGAACAGGGAAAGAAGAATGTAATGATATTTACGGCTCTTTCCGATCATGGATTTGCAATATGGGGCAGCGGGCTGAATGCCATAGAATAAAATAAAATTTTACCCTCCGGTCATAGTATCGTTCTTGCGACGATATGGCCGGAGGGTCTTTTTATGCTTCTGAGCTCTCTCTTTGATTTTGGTTATTGTTCTCCTCAAAGGGGCTGTAATGAATGCGGACCTTAATGTCCTGATTGTAATTGCCGAAATTGCGCCCGAATATGGTCAGGCCGCCCACATGCTCCGCATCCTCCGGAATACAGAATTTGAACTTGATGGTGCTTCTGTAATCCAAATTCAGATTTTTTAAAGATACGTCCGAGATCTGAAGGCCGTCAATAAAGGTTCCCGAATGATTAATTACAATTAATTTCAACAGGCCGTACTGATTCCAGTTGGGATACCACCAGTCCGGAGTAAAGATGCCCTTTACGTCTCCGAAATCTCCGGGGCTGGTCCACATACCCAGGCAGACATCGTTTAAATAAAAATAAATATCGGAGGGCCATACATTATTTACGCCGGGAGCTTCCGAGCTGAGCTCGGCGGAGATGGTGATCTGGTCAATCTTCTGGGAAGCCGGAAGAAAGTTGGGTATCATATATTCGATATAACCCCTGGTAAACCATAAAATATTGCTGTCAATCCGGCTGGGATGGGCAAAATACCTGGCGTCATCCACTTCTCCGATGAGCTGGGAGGAGGTGGCAAGACCGCAGGTAGGGAATACCTGATAATCGGAATAATGACCTATCTTGATATCTGTCTCGTATATGTTCTTCTTCTGCTCTTCCGAATCCAGCTCTACCAGAATTTTATCAAGATGAACCATACATTTCTTCTGATTACCATGGCCGGAGGATTCGCTCACGATGGTAATAATCCCGCACTCTTCCAACTTTTTTATATGACTTGTCAATGCCCCGTTGGTTATGTTTAAGCTGGTGGCGAGTTCGTTCATATTCATGCCTTTATTCTTCAACAAAAGCTTTACAATGGATATTCTTATCTCGGAACCAAGAGCTTTGAAAATATCCAGGCCTTCGTCAAGTGTCTTTATATGCAACATGCATGGAGCCCTCCTCTAAATAACTAAGTTTATTTAAGTATTGTATAGCAAAACTTTAAATAAATCAATAGTGGGTTTTTTAAATGAGATAATATAGGTAAAATTAAATATGAAAAATATAGATTGTAGAATGTGCACAAAAATATGAAATAATATATTGACTTTATAAAAGATGTTATATATAATAGAAATATAGTTTATGAAACTCTAAAATAATTTAGTCAAAGACAATAAAATTCAAAACACTAAAATATTTTAAGAATCCGGCAGATTATATACAACGTACATAAATAGGGAGGAACTTGACATGAGAAGGAAAGGCTTGTATCGGTTTGCAGCAATCGCGGCGGCGGTAACGCTTCTGGCAGGCAATTTACCGGCAGCAGCGGCCTCGGGCGGTGATAGCGGTATCGTGAATACATCCGCACCTATGGATGCATCCGCGGATATGGAATACACCAACGAAATGATCAGCAATAACTATACGCTGGCGAGCAGGAAATATACCGCGGCTCCCTATGAAGGGGAGGAGATCACAATAGCGGTCAGGGATGCGCTGATCGGTGACAAAAGCAAATTGACCGCGGATAATTACGGATATCCCAATGAAGCGGTCAGCCTGGCGATAGGAGATCGTGTGAAGCTCTTAATCAAAGCTCCTGTTACAGCCAGGTATTGCTTAAGCTTTGATTATCTGTCCTACGATGCGACGGTGCTGCCGGTAGAATTCACCCTATCCCTGAATGGTGAGATCCCGTTTTATGAAGCGAGAAGGCTCAGCTTTGAAAGTACCTGGGCGGACAAGGGCGTTACCTCCTATGACAGATACGGGAATGAAATTGTCTCCCTTCCCGACAAGCTGATTCGGTGGGAGAACAAGCCTTTGATGGATACCAGCTACCGTTATTCACAGCCCCTGGAACTGGAACTGAAGGAAGGGGATAATGAGATTGAGCTGACCATTACGGAGGGCAGATTTTTATTGGGGGATTTGTATCTGAAGGGCAGAAGCGCGGAGATCCCTCCCTATAGCACAGCGGGTCAGGGGACTGCGGGACGGAATAATCAGGTGGTAGTCATCGAAGCGGAGGATATGCTTTACCGGAACGATTCTTCCATAAGAGCGTCCTGTGAATATGATACGGCATTGACCCCCTACAGCACCTCCAACAGGGTGATGAATATCCTGGAGGGTGCCTCCTTCAAGAAGTCAGGACAGCGGATTACCTATTCCTTTCAGGCTCCTGTTGATGGATATTACAACCTGGGATTTGTATACAGACAGAGTGATAAAGCAGATTTCCCCGTATTCATGGATATCAGAATTGACGATGAGATACCCAATGCTTTAATGCAGGCATATCCCTTCCGCTATACCAAGTCTTTTAAGAATATGACCTTAAAGGATGAGAACGGGAAGAATGCCCCGATTTATCTGACCAAGGGGGAGCATACCCTGTCCCTGACCATTAATATGGACAATATCCGCCATGTGCTGGAAGCGGTGGACCGGATCATGAGCGAGGTTAATGATCTGGCGCTGGAGATAACCAAGGTTGCCGGAAAGAACAAAGACCGGTACCGGGATCTGGAGATGCTGAAATACATACCCGATGTAAAGGAAAGACTGCTGGGATGGGCGGAGGAGCTGGATGCCCTCCATGAAAGCGTGAAAATATATAATAAGGACGTGAAGAAGATTGCTGCTTTTTCCTCTCTTACCGTAGCATCCTCCAGATTGAAGAGTCTGGCGAAGGAGCCCAACCGCCTGCCCTACCGCATTGACGAATTGGCTCAGAGCACCAATTCGGTAATCCAGTACCTGGCGAATCTCATTGACACCCTCAATGGAAATGCGGTCAGTCTGGACAAATTATATGTCTTTGGAGAAGACGGAAAGCTGCCGGCGGAAAAAGGGTTCTTTGTAAAGCTGGCTCTCAATGTCAGGAGATTTTTCTACTCCTTTACCAACAAGGCTTATTCCGTGTCCAACACCAATGAGGAGCATCTTCAGGTATGGGTAAACCGTTCCCGGCAGCATGTGGAAGTGCTGCAGAAGCTCATCGATGAGAAATTTACCCCGGCCAGCGGGATTAAGGTAGACGTTTCCATCATGCCGGATCAGAACAAATTAATATTGGCAAACTCCTCCGGCGACGCGCCGGATATAGCGGCCTCCATTAATTATTCCATCCCCTTTGAGCTTGGTATCCGGGATGCCATTGTGGATGTGACCAAATTCCCTAATTACACGGAGGTCTTATCACGAAGCGTTGACGGCCTTCATATCCCTGCCGTGATAGGGGATGGCATCTATGCGGTTCCGGAGACCATCAACTTCTGGGTCCTGTACTATCGAAAGGATATTCTGGATAAATTGGGCCTTGAAGTTCCGGAGACCGTTCAGGAGGTAAAGGAGATGCTTCCGGAATTACAGATGAGGGGATTAAATTTCTACTACCCCACCGCCGGAATGGTGGCTCTTAAGACCTTCCACGGGACCACCCCCCTGTTATTCCAGTACGGAGCTTCCCTCTACGGCAGAACCGCGGGAAACACAGCCATTAACAGTGAAGAAGCCATGAAGGGATTGACGGAGTTAACAGAGCTGTTCACCATCTATAATCTTCCGGTGGATGTTCCCAGCTTTTATCAGCATTTTCGCAATGGGGATATGCCCATCGGTATCGCCGAATATGGCATGTACAACCTGCTGACCAATGCGGCGCCGGAGATTGCCAATGCCTGGGGGATTGCCCTTATCCCCGGAATCGAAGGTGAGGACGGAGAGGTCAAGCGCTATGCATCCGGCGGAGCAGAGAGCTGTGTAATATTTAAGAGCACGGATGAAAGGGAGCAGATGGCATGGAAGTATCTGGATTGGTGGACCTCCACAGAGGTACAGGTGGAGTACGGACAGATCCTGCAAGCCTCCTATGGCAGCGAATACATATGGAATACCGCTAATATGGATGCCTTTGAGCAGCTTCCCTGGAAGAGTGAGGATAAGAAGGTAATTAAGGAGCAGTCCCAGTGGATGCTGGAGGCTCCAAGAATATTAGGAACCTATATGCTGGAGAGAGAGATCAGCAATTCCTATAATAAAGTAGTGGTAGACGGCAAGGATCTGAGAATAACCATTGACTCGGCAGTGAAGCGCATCGATCGTGAAACCAACCGGAAGCTTATGGAATTCGGATATCTTTCGCCTGTGGGGGAAGTACAGAAGGAATACATTGTTCCTACCATTGACATCGTTCGAGGTATCTTATACGGGGAAGAAGGAGGGGGACAAAAATGAGCAAAAAGAATAAGATACGGAGCAGGGAGACCAGTAACACCAAAGCATACCTGTTCCTGGCGCCTTACCTGCTGCTGTTTACTGTCTTTATTTTAATACCGGTAGCCATTGCCATAGGCTTGTCCTTTACGAATTTTAATACCATACAGGCGCCCAGCTTCACCGCCTTCATGAATTATATCAATTTAATCACCCAGGACGAGGTATTCATGCAGTTCGTACTGCCTAATACGGTGACCTATGCCCTGATTGTAGGCCCTGGGGGATATGTGCTGAGCTTCCTGCTGGCCTGGGGCCTGGCCCAGTTAACCAAGGGTGTGAGAACCGTGCTGGCGCTTATTCTGTATTCGCCCTCCATAACCTCCGGCGTTGCCATGGTGGTGTTGTGGAGAATCCTCTTCAGCGGGGACCAGACAGGCTATATCAATGCGTGGCTGATCCGGATCGGAGTGATTACAGAGCCCATCAAATGGCTGATTAATGCGAACTTTCTGCTGCCCATCATGATTATTGTAGCCCTGTGGAGCAGCATGGGGGTCGGATTTCTGGCAATTCTTGCGGGTATCCTGAACTCGGATGAGACCCTGTATGAAGCGGCGGCCATTGACGGAGTAAGGAACCGCTTCCAGGAAATGATTTATATCACCATACCCACCATGAAGCCCCAGATGCTCTTTGCAGCGGTTATGACCATAGTGGGGGCCTTCCAGAACGGTATGATCGGTGTTCAGCTGGCCGGTGCCAATCCGACGCCCGGATATGCGGGGCAGCTCATTGTTAACCATATTGAGGATTACGGCTTTATCCGCTATGAAATGGGCTATGCAGCGGCGGTGTCCGTTGTTTTGCTGGGAATCGTATACCTGTTTTCAAGCGTATCAAAGCGGTTCTTTAAAGAAGATTAGAAAGGAGGATTCGCACATGGCAGGCTACAAGGGAGGCAGAATTAACCCCAAGCATTTTGAGCGCGGTCAGATAAAAATATTACTGTTTGTCGTACCGCTGGCCTTATTTATGTTATTTCCTATTATATTCATTGTTTGCCACGCATTTAAACCCATGGATGAATTGTTTGCATATCCTCCAAGGCTTTTTGTGACAAGACCGACCCTGGATAACTTTACAAAGCTTATGAAATCCGCCGGAAGCTCGGCGATACCCATGAGCCGGTATATCTTTAACACCGTGCTGGTTACCCTGTCGGTAGTGCTGGGCTCGGTGGTATTATCCACCCTGGCGGGCTTCGCTTTATCCAAGCTCCGGTTCAAAGGGAAATATGTTCTTATGGAAGTAAACAACGCGGCCCTGATGTTTGTGCCCGTTGCGGTTATGATTCCCAGGTACATAACCATTAATACCTTAGGGCTGACGGATACTTACCTGGCATTAATTATTCCCTTGATTTCCATGCCGGTCTGCCTGTTCTTGATCAAGCAGTTCATCGATCAGGTGCCGGACGCATTGATCGAAGCGGCGTATATTGACGGAGCCTCTGATTTGAAGGTGTACTACCGGATTATACTGCCCCTCATCAGACCGGCCATCGCGACAGGCGCTCTTCTGGCTTTCCAGACGGTATGGGGGGACGTGCAAAGCCCTACTTATTATACCAGCCATGAAGGGCTCAGGACTCTTGCGTTTTATGCCAGCACATTAACCAATACCAATAATACGATTGCAGGTCAGGGTGTGGCGGCAGCGGCTTCCCTTATTCTGTTTATACCAAATCTTATTTTGTTCGTTGTATTGCAGCGCAATGTTATGAATACCATGGCACATTCGGGAATTAAATAAGCTTGGGGAGGGAGCACCATGAATGCATTACATAAAAACAAGGGCAGATTGAGCTTCATCGTTCTTGCGGCGTTAGCCTTCAGCCTTTGTATGCCGGCTGTGCCGGCAAGAGCGGATACACCATATAAGACCTACACGGAAGGGGGGTATGTGGGGATCACGGAGACCCAGACCGCCTATACTCCCCTGACTTCCATTACCAAGATAGGGGAATTATCCTTTAAAAATGCATCGGATATGCAGATAACGAAGGATGATGAGATCTATATCGCAGATACGGAAGGAAAGAGAATTCTGGTGTCTGACACGGAGGGGAATTTGCTTCGGATTTACGGAGAGGGCGAGCTTAAGAACCCGGTGGGAATCTTTGTGACCGAATCCAAGAACCTGTATGTAGCGGATAAGGATGCAGGCAGAATCGTGGTATTCAACGAGGCGGGAGATCTGATCAAGGAGTATACCAAGCCGGATCATCCCCTGTACGGTTCTGATGTGAACTTCAAGCCCCAGAAGCTGGCGGTGGATTCCAAAGGAATCATGTACATCGTATGCGAAGGTAATACCAACGGTATTGTCCAGATCAGCCCCACGGGCAACGGAACCTTCTTGGGCTATTTTGGAACCAACAAGACAATGCCTAAGCCGCTGGATGTGTTCCGGAGAATGTTTCTCAGCGATGAACAGCTGGCCAAGCTTCCTAGAATTCTTCCCAAGACCCCTTATAATCTTACCATTGATTCCAAGGGTCTGGTGTATACCGTAACCCAGGGTGTGGATTACTCCCTGCGAAAATTCAATGTTGCGGGAAAAAATATGATTGATGTAGATTATTATGATTCCCTGCCTTCCGCAGTGTCCGTAGGGAATTATGAAAACATCTATGTGGTCACGGAGGAAGGCTACATCTTTGAATACAATAAGGACGGCAGCATGCTGTTTGTATTTGGGGGCAAGGATTCAGGCCGTCTCAGAATTGGTCTGTTTCAGAAAGCAGTTGCCGTAGGAGTGGATCAAAGGAACCGGGTCTATGTTCTGGATCAGGAAAAGAATGAAATACAGGTGTTCCAGACGACGGAATTTACTGATCTGGTCCATGAAGCGCTGATGCTTTATCAGGACGGAAAATATACGGAAAGCAAGGAACCCTTAACCAAGATAATTGAAATGAACAGCCTGTTTGACTACGCCAATCTGGCCATGGGCCAGGCTCTGCTGCAGGAGGAGCAATATAGTGAGGCCCTGAGGTATTTCCGGATGTCACAGTCCTATTCCGGCTATTCCAACGCTTTCTGGGAAGTAAGAAATATCTGGCTCAGGAATAATCTGATACCCAGCATGGGAATCCTGGTTGCCTTTATTCTGCTGTGGAAGCTCATAGGGTATCTCCACCGGAGGAAACAGGTCCTGGCTCCCCTGGTGAAGCTGAATGACAGACTGACCGCCCGTATCGGTGTAAAAAGGCTGAAATACATGTTTTACTATATCAAGCATCCCATAGACGGGGCATATGGAGTCAAGAGGGAAGGAAAGGCTTCCTACGCCACCTCCCACCTGCTGCTCATCGCCTTTATCGGTGTATTCCTATTGGATAAATACGCTTCGGGCTTTATTGTAAAACGGGTCAGCGAAGGAAGATATGATATTATCGGTGATGTAATGTACATCCTCGGGATTGTCCTGCTCTTCACCGTCAGCTCCTATCTGATCAGCACCATCAATGACGGAGAAGGAAGTATGAAGCAGCTGTACACGGCTTATATATACTCCCTGGGACCCTATCTTATTTTAAAACCCTTTATTGTGGTTCTGAGCAATGTATTGACGTACAATGAAGTGTTTTTGATCCGGTTTTCCAACTTTATACTGTATACCTGGATCATAGTATTATTGTTTATGACCATAAAGGAAGTGAATAACTATTCCGTAGGAGAGACAGTGAAGGTCATTCTTATCACCTTCTTCTGTGCATTAATTGTAATCCTTTTGCTATTCATCTTATATGTACTGATTTCACAGGTTGCTGACTTCGTGCAGGCCATATACGGAGAGGTGGTGTATCGATTTGAAAACAGCTAGAAAAAGAAACCTCAAAATCCTTTTCGGATGTCTGGCAATAGCGGTAATTCTGGGTGCCTCCCTGTTATACGGGCAAAATGATACGGCCAGGGCTTTGCCGGAGGAGAAGGATATCGTCCCGCTCAGTCTGCCGGAGGGAGTACAGATACCGGAGTCGGCAGAGGTAATAAAAGAGCACAAGCTGATCGCTGAGAATTCAAAATACCAGCTTTATTTTAAGGAAGAATCTCTTTCGGTTATCATTCGGGATAAGGAGACCGGCTCCATTATGGAATCCATCGTGGAGGAAGAGCTGACGAAGGGGAGCGCGGGCTGGCAGGCTTTTATGAAGTCCGGCATTGTGGTGCAGGTTTTAAAGGGGATTAATATTGTTCCCACGACTGCGGACATAAGGAAAGCGAAGAAGGAAGTAATTTTTACGGAGAAGGGGTTCCAGGCCGGGATCACTTACGAGGAGTTCGGAATCGGCTTCACCCTCCGGGTATCCTTGGAGGAGAACGGAATTGTGGTGGATATTCCGAAGGATTCCATTATGGAAGAGTCCCAGGAATTTAAAATAGGTGAGATCTATGTCTATCCCTTCCTGGGGCATACCAAGCTGGGAGAGCGCGGCGGATATATGTTCATTCCTGACGGCAACGGCGCTTTGATTAATCTGGAGGATAATGAAGGCAGATTCTCCTCTAACTATTCCCAGTATGTATATGGCATGAACATCGGCCTGGAGGAGGCGTATACCCTGTCCTTATTGTGGGAGAGCTTCCAAACGGTCAATGAGGCGGATAAAATCATGGCCCCTGTATTTGGCATGGTCCACACAGATTCCAGATTTGGGTATCTGGGGATCATCGAAAGCGGTAATTACAGCGCCAAAATAGAGGCGTATCCCAACGGTGCTTACACGGATTACAACTGGATCTGCTCCAAATACATTCTGCGGCAGATTTACACCCAGCCCACCGGCAACCGGGAAGGCTCGGTAGTCACGGTGCAGGCCAAGAGAAACGAGTTCGATATCAAAGTCCGCTATCAGTTTGTCAATAAAGAGAATGCCAATTATACAGGACTGGCAAAGGAATACAGGAACTACCTCTTAGAGACGGATTCCGTAAGGAAGTCCGGCGATGATTTTAACATCAGGCTGGATTTTCTGGGAGTAGACAAGGAAAACTGGATGATCTTTAAGAAGAACGTGGTAATGACAACGACGGACCAGATCCGGGAAATCTACGGAGAGCTTCAGAAGGAAGGAGTACAGGATATTATTTCTGTATACAAGGGATGGCAGAAAAGCGGAGTGAATGCGCTGCCGATTACTTCCTACAAAGCGGATAGGAGCATCGGAGGGACCAAAAAGCTTACCTCGCTGATGAAGGATGCAAAGGAGATGGGAATTGATTTATACCTGTATCAGGATGCCCTGAGGGTGAACCCGGATCTGAGCAACGGCAACTTCAACATTATGAAGCAGATTACAAAGCGCGTCTACGAGGAGAGATCCTGGAAATATGTTTTCGATACCTTCCGTTATCTGACGCCGGCCCGCAGCAAGGCCAATCTGGAGAGAAGCGCAAAATCCTATTTGAAAAAGGGAGCGGACCAGATTGCTCTGAGCGGCATTACCAATATCTTATTCACCTATACCTACAAAGGCAAGGTATACAGCAGGGTGGATACAGCCAATACCTATGAAGCAGCGGTGCGGAGCCTGGATCAGGATCTCAGCCTTGTTATGGAAAAGCCCCTGTCTTATTTGTGGAAATACAGCGACGCCATCCTGGATATGCCGACAGCGTCCTCCAACTATATTTTTACCGACAGGGAAGTGCCCTTTCTTTCCATTGCCTTAAAGGGGATTATTCCGATGTATGGGGAATATGTGAATTTTGAAGCCAATAAGCAGGAGTACTTTCTTCAGCTGGTTGAAATGGGAATCAATCCTTCCTTTTACATCACCTACGAAGATCCCGCCAAGCTGCAGTACACCAACTCCTCGGATCTGTACAGCTCCAAATACTCCGTCTATAAGGATACCATGATAGAGTATTATAAAAAACTAAAAGAGGTGGCGGAGAAGACAAAGGGAGCTTTGATCACGGAGCATAACCAATACAGCAATGGCGTAACTGTAGTAGGCTATGATAATGGGGTAAAGGTCTATATCAATTATAATCCCTCCGCATCCGCCCTGGTGGACGGCTATGAGCTGGAACCCATGTCCTATAAGGTAGGTGAGAAATAATGAAGAACAGGCAAAGCAAAGGAAGCAAGCTGAAAAGAAGAGAAAACAGTATGGGCTATGTGTTTGTGGCACCCTGGATCATAGGAGCCATTACCTTCCTGGTCATACCGTTATTTCAATCCTTTTATTACGGGCTGTGCAATGTGAAGATTACGCCGAAGGGCAGGGTGTTTCAATTTGTCCAATTTAAGAATTACGGAGATATCTTCCGTTTGGATCCCCTCTTTCTCGAGGATCTGGTGAGATATCTTCTGGATACCGTCCTGTCGGTTCCGGTTATCGTGGTATTTTCCCTGATCATCGCCATGCTTCTCAACGGCAAGATGAAGGGGAAGGGGCTCTTCCGCATGATTTATTTCCTCCCGGTGATTGTGGTGAGCGGGCCGGTCATGGCGCAGCTCAGTGATCAGGGAGCGGCAAGCATTCCTTCCATGAATGTTACGGTAATCTTCTCCGTGCTGAATGATTTTCTGCCCTATATAGTGGTAGAGCCCATCGTTAAATTATTTAACAATATGATTATGGTACTTTGGTATTCGGGAGTTCAGATCCTGATCTTTCTGGCCGCCATACAAAAGATAGACAGCACCCTTTATGAAGCGGCGAAAATAGACGGAGGCTCCGGCTGGGAATGCTTCTGGAAGATCACCCTGCCGACCATAAAGCCAATGATACTGCTTAATGCGGTATATACGGTGATTTTCCTGTCCAACAACGAACAAAATGTGATCATAACCCAGATCTACAATGACATGTTCGCCATTAACAGAGGCTATGGCTATGCGTCGTCAAAGGCCTGGATGTACTCCGTGGTGGTCTGCCTCCTGGTTGGTTTGATGGCCCTGCTGCTGAGAACGAAAAAGGATAATTACCAGGCAGAGGTGAAGCGGGAGAAGAAACGCAGTGCCAGAGCCTTAAGGGAGAGAAGGAAGCTGCAGGCCAGACAGGAACGCCGGCAGAAACAGTTAAGAAGGAGGGCGAGAGGATGAAAGAAGCCGGTAAAATGAAGAATAAGGATAAAGCACCCTATATGCCCCCCGTGTTTAATAAGGAAAAGTTCAGAAAATATGTGATGGGAGCCAAGGACAGGGAAGGAATATTGCCCCTGGCAGTTAAGTACGTGCTGCTCATCGGGATCGGCTTTGTCTACCTGTATCCGATTCTGTATATGATCAGCACCAGCCTGATGTCCCTGGACGATTTGCTGGACGCTTCCATCAAATGGATACCCTCCGGACTTTATATGAAAAATTACGCCAATGCCTTTAAGGTTATGCGGTTTTGGAAATCGCTGAAGGACAGTGTGCTGATTGCCGGTGTTCCTACCTTAATCCAGGTATGCAGCACGGCGGTGATCGGCTATGGATTTGCCCGGTTTAATTTCAAAGGGAAGAGGATTATGATGGGAATTCTAATTTTTTCCTTCATCCTTCCCGCCCAGGTTACCATGATGCCCAACTATGTATTACTTACCAATCTGAAGCTGGTGGGAAGCCTGAATGCCTTCGGTCTGCCGGCGGTCTTTGGCCAGGGCATCAAAGCGCAGATATTTATCCTGATTTTTTATAACTTTTTCCGGCAGGTGCCCCAGGCACTCATTGAGGCGGCACATATTGACGGGGCGGGATATTTCAGATCCTTCTTCCGGATATCCCTGCCTTCGGCAGCCCCGGCTATTCTGGTGGTGTTTTTGTTCTCTGTTGTATGGTACTGGAATGAATCCTACCTGACACAGCTCTACATTAAAGGACTGGGAACCGGCAGTGCCAATGGATTGACGACTCTGGTGGTGGAGCTTAAGAACTTTACCAATATATACGAGCAGTATAACCAGGGAAATCAGCAGCAGCTGGGTAATATCAACGAATCCATTAAAATGGCGGGAACCATGCTGAGTATTCTGCCGCTGCTGCTCATGTACGCTTTCCTGCAGAGATTCTTTGTAGAGAGCATCGACCGGACCGGAATCACAGGAGAATAACCTATGGGAATCATCAGTTTTATTTTTACAATAAAATTGAATTCTAATAAAAACAAAAATAAAAATTATATGAAGGAGGATTTTTATGAAAAACATGAAAAAGGTATTAAGCCTGCTCTTAGTATTGGTACTCTGTGTGGGCGCACTGACCGCATGCGGTGAGAAGAGCGATCAGCCGGGTGATGCCGGCAAGGTGGAGGACAGCGGGAACAGCTCTACGCCGGATGCCGGTAAGGAAGATGCCAAGGGGGATGCGGACAGCACCGGCACAGCGGAACCGACGGAGCCTGCAAAGGCTTTACCGCCTATGACCACAGAAAAAATTACATTAACTTACGCTTCCTGGGAAAATGAAGTATTAACCCAGCATCTGGCGTCCAAGTTCATGGAGAAATACCCCAATATCACAGTAGAAGTAGTATCCCTTCCTCTTGACGGATATAACGACGCACTGTTAAATCTTATCTCTACAGGCCAGATGCCGGATGCTTTCTGGATCCTTGGAGAATGTGACTTTGCCATTGCCAATAATTTATTGGGCGATATGACGGAATACTGGGAGAACGATCCGGAAGCCGATAATGTATTGGTAACGATTAATGAAGGTAAGTACGGCTACTACGGTACGGATAAGAAATGGGCCACACCTGTAAAATTCTTCCCCGAGACCATATTTGCCAACAAGACCGTGTTTGAGCAGCTGAATGTTGAGATGCCCGGAACAGACTGGACCTGGGATGAGATGGTTGCTTCCATTAAGCAGATGACCGTTCCGGAACAGGGGATTTTTGGATTTAATCAGTTCAGAACCATCGTTACCTGGTACCCGGTTGCCTCCGATGCCAATGTATGGGGTGAGTTCGGATGGGACGGAACCAAATTTGATATGACAAACTGGGCGGATGGGGTCAATCTCCAGGCAGAGCTGATTAACGGCGGATACCATGCCCCGGCCTTCGGTTCGGATGAAGCAGAAGCGGCCTTCGGTGACAGAAATATGTGGGCTGCCTACTCCGGTAAGATTGCTTACCAGTTTGATGCATGGTGGACCTTCAACAACTTATTTGCAACACAGGAGTACCTGGATCTGGGCCTGGTATATGTACCCTATGCGGTACCCAGAGCAAAGGGAACCAGCAGCAAGCACTCCATGGCGACCATGGACTTTGGCGGTATCTCTTCTGCTGCGGAACATCCGAGAGAGGCTTATGAATTGCTGAAATTCATGAACTGGAACGAAGAAGGCTGGTTGGCTAAGATTGATGCTTATACGAATCTGACCAATCCGGACGGCTCCAAGCTTTCCATGGATGCCCTTCCCATTACCTTAAGCGAAACCGTATGGGCAAAGGTTAGAGAATTCTTCCCCGGTGCGGATGACAGCTACGGAAGAGGCCCCTTCTTTGATGCCTTCCTTGAGAACTGCAAGGAGCCGATTCCCTACGGCGGTACTGTAATCCCCGGATTTGGCACCTTTATTGCGGAAAGCTATGCCGGAGCTGAAGCGGCGGTATTTAATGATGGAGTTAATGCACATGATCTTGCCCCGGATCTTACAGAGAAAGCCAATGCAGCTAATAAGGCAGCGATGGAGAATTTTAACTAAGCATTAGAGGAACAGAAAGAAAGGACACCGGAATGTAGCGGAATTACAGGCTATGGGACGGTGTCCTTCCTGCGTTACACAGAGCTGAGCTGCAGTACAGAGGGAGCCGGGAGGAGCACCAACCTTTTGTCCATGTGGGATTTGACGGATAGGTGATGGTGGGATATAATATGCGTAGAGTATAGAGGCCATTTCATAAGTCAAGGAAGGCATGGGAATATGTTTGATATAGAGGAAGAACTGAAGAAGCTGCCTGCGAAGCCCGGGGTCTATATCATGCGGGATAAGAAGGACACGATTATTTATGTGGGGAAAGCGGTTGTTTTGAAGAACCGGGTGCGCCAATATTTTCAGAGCAGCCGTAATCACACGGAGAAGATCCGGCAGATGGTAGGCCGGGTGGATCATTTTGAATATATTATTACGGATTCGGAGCTGGAGGCGCTGGTGCTGGAGTGCAACCTGATCAAGGAGCACATGCCCAAATACAACACCATGCTGAAGGATGATAAGACCTATCCCTACATACGGGTTACGGTGAACGAGGCATTTCCCAGAGTCTCCATTACCAGGGAGATGAGGAAGGATAAGTCGAAATATTTCGGGCCCTATACCAGCGTCAATGCGGTGAGGGATACCCTGGAGCTGCTGCGCCGCATCTATAAGATCCGCACCTGCAACCGGGTGCTGCCCAGGGATATCGGGAAGGAGCGGCCCTGCCTCTATTACCATATGGGACAGTGCGACGCGCCCTGCCAGGGGTATCTGACACAGGAGCAGTACCGGGCCAATATTGAGGAGGTTATGGAGTTCCTGAACGGCAATTATGCCAGAGTGGGGAAGATGCTGGAGGAGAAGATGCTGGCGGCCTCACAGGAGATGGAGTTTGAGAAGGCGGCGGAGTTCCGGGATCTTCTGGGCAGCGTGAAGCTGATTGCCAACCGCCAGAAGATCACCAGCACCGATCAGGTGGACAGGGATATCATCGCCTTTGCAAGAAATAAGGAGGAGGCTGTTGTACAGACCTTCTTTATCCGGGGCGGCAAGCTGATCGGCAGGGATCATTTTCACCTGTCCGGCGTGGAGGATGAGGAGGATGACCATATTATGGCCAGCTTTCTGAAGCAATTCTATGCCGGAACCCCCTATATACCTAAGGAAATCTTCCTGGGAACCAGAACCGGGGAGGAGGAGCTGATCACCGAATGGCTTACCTCCAAAAGAGGGCAGAGGGTATATCTAAAGACCCCGCAGAAGGGGGAGAAGGAACGGCTGGTGGAGCTGGCAAGAAAGAATGCGGAGCTGGTGCTGAACCAGGATCTGGAGAAGATTAAGCGGGAGGAGGCCAGAACCGTCGGAGCTCTGAAGGAGCTGGCGGATTACCTGGGACTGCCGCTGGTGGAACGGATTGAATCCTTTGACATCTCCAACACCTCCGGGTTTGAATCCGTCGGCTCCATGGTGGTATACGAAAAAGGAAAACCGAAGAAGGCGGATTACCGGAAGTTTAAAATCAAGAGCATCCAGGGGCCGGATGATTATGCCTCCATGTATGAGGTGCTTACCAGACGGTTTACCCATGGTATCCGGGAGCAGGAGCAGCTGAGGGAGAAGCAGATGGACGAAACCCTGGGCAGCTTCACAAGATACCCGGATCTGATTCTTATGGACGGAGGAAAGGGCCAGGTAGGCATTGCCCTGCGGGTGCTGTCGGAGCTGAAGCTGGATATTGCCGTCTGCGGTATGGTAAAGGATGATTATCACCGCACCAGGGGCCTGTATTACAATAATGAAGAGCTGCCCATTGATAAAAGCAGTGAGCTGTTCCGTTTGATTACCCGAATCCAGGATGAGACCCACCGCTTTGCCATAGAATACCACCGCGCTCTGCGCGGGAAAGCCCAGGTACGCTCCATACTGGATGATATCTCCGGAATCGGGCCGGCCAGAAGGCGGGCGCTGATGAAATACTTCCAATCTCTGGAGGCGATCCAGGCGGCGGAGGTGGAAGAGATTATGAAGGTTCCTTCCATGAACCGTCAGGCAGCGGAGCAGGTTTTTGAATTTTTTCATAAGCCGCAGATGTAATTAGCATTTACACCCGCCGGGAAGTTGTGTTAAAATATAAGGACATGTATGAATGATGCCGCCGGGACGGCAGATGGAGGTATGGATGTATACGGTTGAACTGGTTCGTCTTATTGAAAAATTAGATTTGGAGAATTGCACTCCGGATATTGATATCAGCAATATCAAGATTTCACAGCCCGATGTAAACAGGCCGGCACTGCAGCTGGCAGGTTTTTTCGATCATTTTGACTCGGAGAGGGTTCAGGTAATCGGACATGTGGAGATGGCTTATATGCAGCAGATGGACAAGGAGCAGCGGCTGCAGATTTTAAGCAGGCTGATGGACTATCGTGTACCCTGTATTGTTTTCAGCCGTAACATGGAGGTCAGCGGGAAGTTTATCCAATTGGCCACGGAGAAGAACGTGCCGATTCTGCGGACCTCGAAAACCACCTCTTCCTTTATGGCGGAAGTAATCCGGTGGCTGAATGTGGAGCTGGCTCCCCGGATTACCATTCACGGCGGTCTGGTGGATGTATACGGCGAAGGCATTCTGATTATGGGAGAGAGCGGTATCGGCAAGAGTGAGGCGGCTCTCGAACTGATTAAGCGGGGGCACCGTCTGGTAACCGATGATGTGGTGGAGATTAAAAAGGTAAGTGATGATACGCTGATCGGAACCTCCCCGGATATCACAAGACATTTTATTGAGCTGCGGGGAATTGGAATTATAGATGTAAAGACATTGTTCGGGGTGGAAAGCGTGAAGAACACCCAGGCAATCGATCTGGTAATTAAGCTGGAGGAGTGGAATAAGGAACAGCATTACGACCGGCTGGGCCTGGAAGAGACTTATATAGAGTTTCTGGGCAATAAGGTGCCCTGTCATTCCATACCCATCCGGCCCGGCAGAAATCTTGCCATTATCTGTGAATCGGCGGCGGTTAATTACCGTCAGAAGAAGATGGGCTATAATGCGGCCCAGGAATTATATAACCGTGTTACTAACAGTCTGAAGAAAACCGGCAATTAAGGGGAGGCCAAGGGCCAAAAGTGTGGACTGGAGCAATAAGATAATGTCCGGCAGGGGACGAATAACCATGGAAAGGTGATAATGAGATGGAACGGATATGCTTTGGAATCGATATCGGCGGAACAGCCGTGAAAGCAGGTTTATTCAATACGGAAGGAAAGCTTCTTCATAAATGGGATTTTTCAACCCGGAGAACCGAGGACGGCAAGGATATCCTTCGGGATACGTCCGAATTTATCAAAAATAAAATCGAAGAACTGAAGCTTCCCCCGGAAAGCGTGGCCGGTGTCGGTGTGGGAATTCCGGGGCCGGTGACCGACGAAGGACAGGTATTAATGCTGGCGAATCTGGGTCTGGCAAATTTTAATATTGAGACAGAGATGTCAGAGATGACAGGGCTTAAGGTCAAAGCAGGCAACGATGCCAATGTGGCTGCCATGGGTGAATACTGGATGGGCGGCGGCAAGGGCTATCGGAGTCTTGTTCTTGCCACCCTCGGTACCGGTGTGGGCGGCGGTATTATCCTGAACGGCCATATCCTGTCGGGAAGCAATGGTGCGGCGGGTGAGATCGGCCATATTCATGTGGAGAATGCGGAGAATGATACCTGCGGCTGCGGTAAAAAGGGCTGTTTGGAGCAGTATGCCTCGGCTACCGGTATTGTGAAGCTGGCAAAGAGGATTTTAAAAGAAACCGCAGAACCCTCCTCCCTTCGCGGCAGGGAAGAAATCAGTGCAAAGACAGTCTTTGACCATGCCAAAGCCGGAGATAAGCTGGCGCTGGCGGTAGTGGACAAGGCTTGCCGCTATCTGGGCCTGGCGTTATCCCATGTGTCCCATGTGGTTGACCCCGAGGCCTTTGTAATCGGTGGCGGCGTATCCATGGCGGGTGAGATTCTGATAGAGAATATCAGGAAGTATTACAATGAATTTTCCATTGAGTCTTTAAAAAATAAAGAATTCCGGCTTGCCACCCTGGGGAATGATGCCGGAATTTATGGCGCGGCAAAACTAATAATTACATAACTAGTGAAATATACTATACTATATTATTTTATGCTACAGTTTTATGCTGCAGTTCAGTCGGAGGGATATCTTGGAGGATTTATTTTATCGTGAACTGACACTTATTGTACCGGAAGACCGGGTCCGCAGGGACGAACCGATGGAACACCACACCTCTTTGCATATCGGAGGGAAGGCGGATTATTTTGTTACACCGACCCGGACCGAGGAGGTGAAGGCTGTTCTCGCCCTGTGCAGGGAGAAGCAGATTCCCTGCTACATTATGGGGAATGGCAGTAATCTTCTGGTGTCAGACACGGGCTTTCGCGGGGTGATTCTCCAACTGGGAGAGAATTTCTCGGAAGTCCGGGTTGGTGAGCGGGGGATCATCACCGCTCAGGCCGGAGTGCTTTTGGCCAGGCTGGCCAATATCGCAGCCGAGCATAGTCTGACCGGTTTTGAGTTTGCTTCCGGTATCCCGGGAACCCTTGGCGGGGCGGTAACGATGAATGCGGGCGCCTATGACGGTGAGATGAAGCAATGCCTTATTGCGGCAAGAATGCTGGATACGGAAGGCTGCCTGAGGGAATTTACTTTAGAGGAGCTGGAGCTTGGCTATCGCACCAGTATACTGCAGAAAGTGGATTATACACTGCTGGAAGCGGATATTAAGCTGTCCGAGGGAGATCCTCAGCTGATACGGCAGAAGATGAATGCCCTGAATGCCCAGAGGAGGGAAAAGCAGCCCCTGGATCAATTCAGCGCAGGAAGCACCTTCAAACGTCCGCCGGATAATTATGCCGGTAAGCTTATCGGCGAGGCAGGACTTGCGGGCTATCAGGTGGGCGGAGCAGCGGTATCGGAG
Source organism: Bacillota bacterium (assembly GCA_023395555.1). GTDB lineage: Bacteria > Bacillota > Clostridia > Lachnospirales > Lachnospiraceae > Mobilitalea > Mobilitalea torta. The sequence continues at coordinate 42,890 of JAEWYQ010000084.1, read as the reverse complement.
AAGCACTGCGGATTTGTTATTAATAAGGATCATGCCTCGGCAGAGGATTTCCTTTGCGTAATACGGGATGTTATCCGGATTGTAGAAGAGAAATCCGGCGTAAGGCTGGAACCGGAGGTTAAATTTCTGGGAGATTTTCCGCAGAAATGAGGAGCAGACTGGGAGAAATGGAATGTATGAATAAAGGAGGGCCGGGTCCATGCTAGCATTTTCATGGCGATTTGTGCGGCAAAAGGCATGGGTATAAAGATGAGATTTGTAATAGTAACGGGCATGTCAGGCGCGGGAAAGAGCTCGGCGCTGAAGATGCTGGAGGACATCGGGTACTTTTGTGTGGATAACCTGCCCATCCAATTAGTTAAGAAATTTGCCAGGCTGATTCTGCAGGGAAACCAGAGCAAGGTGGCTCTGGGACTGGATATTCGCAGCGGCCAGGCCTTAAAGGAGCTGGATTCCGTACTCATAGATATGAGGCGCACCGGCTTTTCCTATGAAATATTGTTTCTGGACTGTACTCCGGAGGTGCTGGTCAAGCGCTATAAGGAAACCCGGAGAATCCACCCCCTGTCGGGAGTTGACCGGGTGGAGAAGGGGATAGCCCTGGAGCAGGAGAGGCTGGAGTTTTTACGCAAAAAAGCCGATGTGATTATAGATACCAGCCACCTTTTAACCAGAGAGCTGAAGGGACAGCTTAATAAAATCTATTTGGAGGATCAGGCCTTCCGTAATTTTTTTATTACGATTTTGTCCTTTGGCTTTAAGCATGGAATTCCGGTGGATGCGGATCTGGTTTTTGACGTAAGGTTTTTACCCAATCCTTTCTATGTTCCGGAACTGAAACACAGAACCGGCAATGAGGAAGAAGTCAGAAGTTATGTGATGAAATCGGAGATAGCCGGCCAGTTCGTCGGTAAATTGGAGGACATGCTGCTGTTTCTGATCCCCCACTATATTGAAGAAGGAAAGAATCAGCTGGTGGTCAGCATAGGCTGCACCGGGGGCAAGCACCGTTCGGTAACCCTGGTGAATGAATTGGGGGACAGGCTGGCCAAGACGGAATACGGACTAAAAATAGAGCATAGGGATGTTGATAAGGCATAATATCGGGGACATGGGATAGAAGAGTGTCAGGGGAGGTTCATATGTCATTTTCCAGTGAGGTGAAGGAAGAGCTTTCCTTGCAGTTAAGCAGCGCAAGACATTGCAGGCTGGCAGAGCTTTCTGCAATCTGTTCTTATGAATGCCATCTGATCCGGTCGGGAGAGAGGCTGTATCTGAGATTACAGACAGAAAATCTGGTTGTTGCAAGAAAGTACTTTACATTAATACGAAAAACCTTTAATATAAGTAGTGAAATTTCTGTGAAAATAAACAGCAGACAGAATAAGAGCAATATAACCTTAATAATCCGCAATACGAAGGATGTCATCAGGATCATGCAGGCATGCAAGCTCTCTTTGGAGAATGTACCGGAGGGAAGCAGCCGGATTGGGGCAGCCAGTCAGCTGGTCACCCAGAACGCCTGCTGTAAGAGAGCTTTTATCCGGGGGGCATTTCTATCCTCCGGTTCCATGAGTGATCCGAAGAAGGCCTATCATTTGGAGGTAGTGACAGCCAGCCCTGGGAAGGCGGAGCAGCTGAGGGACATAATACAGGCCTTTTCCATTGATGCCAAGATAGTAATGCGCAAGAAGAATTATGTAGTTTATATTAAGGAGGGTTCTCAGATTGTTGATCTTCTGAATGTCATGGAAGCGCATGTCGCCTTAATGGATTTGGAAAATGTGAGAATACTGAAGGAGATGCGCAATTCCATCAACCGGCAGGTAAATTGTGAGGCGGCGAATATTACGAAGACCGTGAATGCGGCGTCAAAGCAGAAGGAGGATATCCTGTACATCAGGGATACCGTGGGATTTGGGGACCTGGCGGAGGGATTGGAAGACATCGCACAGCTGAGGATTGATTATCCGGAGGCTTCCCTGAAGGAACTTGGGGCAATGCTGCAGCCGGCCATCGGCAAATCCGGCGTAAATCACCGGCTGCGCAAGCTAAGTATGATAGCAGATCAACTGCGAGAGCATAAGGAGGAAAATAGTCATGATAACAAAGGAAATTGTAATTAACATTCCCAACGGGCTGGAAGCTAGGCCGGTTGCATTGCTTGTTCAGGTTGCGAGCCAGTACGAATGCAGTATCTACGTAACCAGTAATGAAAAGCGTGTCAATGCGAAGAGTATTATGGGTATGATGAGCATGGGTATTTCAGCCGGAGAGGCAGTTACAGTTACTGCGGATGGACCAGATGAGAAAGCAGCAATCGAGAATATAGAAAAATATTTAAGCAGTAAATAATTTTGGGGCAGAGTCAGCTGTTCTTAAGAATTATATAATGATGAGAATAAAAAGGGGTTCATAGCAGAGAAGGTACGGAGTTAATCCGTGCCTTCTTTGCGGCATAATCACTGCCGGAAGCAGATTATAATTATTCCTGTTCGGGGAATAATAAGATATGGGATAGAAAGAAATTTATTAGGATAAATTAATATATTCGTAAAGAATTATATCGATTTATATGTTATACTATAGGTTGAAAAATGGACATCCCCAAAGGGTGTCTTCGAAATGAATGAAAAGAGGTTGAACATGGTGGGACAGGATCAGAGAAAATCAAGGAGAAATCCGCACAGGCTGATTATTTTTATTGTGGTTGAGTTAGTGATATTGCTGGCTTTATTTGGAGGCTATCGCCTGTATGTTACATCGCGGAATAAGGAAGGGAATAACAACCCTCCGAAAGCAGGAGAGGAGGCAAATAAGGGTGATAAGGGACAGAATGATTCATCCGGAGGGAATGTGACTCCCCCTGCGGAAAAAGAGCCGACAGCGGAAGAGCTGGCCGCACAGGAGGAGCAGGAAAGACTGCAGAAGGAGCTTGCGGAAAGGGACGAGCTGGTTAAAAAGGCAGACCTTCTGGCGCTGGGCTATAACTATGATGAGGCAATTCAGCTGATTAAGGACTATAAGGGCTCCGAGGGAGATTATAAATCCTATCCGGCATTATCCGATGCCATTACCCGTTTGGAGACAGAACAGGCATCCCTGGTGAATCTGGGAGGTTCCTATAGCTCCGTAACCCTGATCAATCATATTTTCTTCCACTGCCTGGTTGCGGACAATGCCAGAGCCTTTGACGGGGATTATGAATCGAAGGGCTATAATATGTATATGGCAACCATATACGAGTTTAATAAGCTCATGGATAAAATGTATAAGGACGGCTATGTTCTTGTCAGCATGGCGGATCTGACGAGACTGGAGAAGCAGGAGGACGGCACCATGGGGTATGTGGAGAATGAGATCATGCTCCGCCCCGGGAAAAAGCCCTTTGTGCTTTCCGTAGATGATGTCAGCTATTATGAATATATGGATGGGGATGGTTTTGCCTCCAGAATGATCATCGGTGAAGACGGAAAGGTTACCTGTGAGATGATACAGGCAGATGGAAGTGTGGTCACAGGAGCCTTTGATGTGGTTCCCCTTCTGGATGCCTTTGTGGAAGAGCACCCGGACTTCTCTTACAAGGGAGCAAAAGGACTTCTGGCTCTCACGGGTTATGAAGGAATCTTCGGCTACCGGACCAATGATGAGACTTCTCCCACCTATGAGCAGGATAAGGAGGCAGCCACAAAGGTGGCGGATGCCCTGAAGGCGACAGGCTGGGAGCTGGGTTCCCATAGCTGGGGACACAGGAATATGGGAGAGATGAGCCTGGAGCATCTGAAGACGGATACGAACCGCTGGCTGAAAGAAGTAGCTCCTCTGATTGGAGGAACCGATATCCTTGTCTTCCCCAAAGGAATTGATATTGAGACGACCATGGGGCACTATTCCAGTGACAAATTCAAATTCCTGAAGGAATGCGGTTTCAATTTGTTCCTGAATGTAGACGGCAAGCCCTGGATGCATATTAAGAAGGATTATGTCAGAATGGGCAGGAGGCCTATTGACGGACAGGCAATGCTTCAATTCCCGCAGCGGCTGGCGGATCTCTTCTCCGTTGAGGAAATCATTGATCCCGAGCGCCCTCCTATGAACTGGTAGATTATGAAAATGGTAATTAATAATATAGGCAGATTATGAAATAACAGGTTTTGGGCATGTCTGGGGCTTTTGCCCCGGGATATCCGAAACCTGTTTTTATAAAAGAGTTTTTTATTTCCCGATTACAGGCTGGACGGATACATTTGTCGTATTACTGTGAACCATGGGATTGACAAGCTTTCCAGGGTGGAATATTATATTATACATAAAGGCAATTAGCCACAGCGGTGGTTTTTGTACATGAGGGAGACGGATAAAGAGCCCTGTTATTGGCTTTTATCCGTCTCCCCCTGTATAAAAACTGCAACGGAGGTAGAAATATGAATTTTACGCATTTGCATGTACATACGGAATACAGCTTGCTGGACGGTTCCGGCAAGATCAAGGAGATGGTGCACCGGGCAAAGGAGCTGGGGATGGACAGCCTGGCAATCACAGACCACGGGGTGATGTACGGTGTCATTGACTTTTATAAGGCCTGTCTCAGCGAGGGAATCAAGCCGGTGATCGGCTGTGAGGTATATGTTGCCCCGAATTCCAGAATGGACCGGGAGGCAGGGGCTTCGGACGAACGTTATTATCATCTGGTATTGCTGGCGGAGAATAACACCGGCTATCAGAATCTGATGAAAATTGTATCCCGCGGATTTTTGGAAGGATTTTATTATAAACCGCGGATTGACTATGAGGTAATGGAGCAATACCATGAGGGAATCATAGCCCTCAGCGCCTGCCTTGGGGGTGAGGTGGCGGTCAATCTTCGCAGAGGATTTTATGCGGAAGCAAAGGCCGCGGCCCTTCGTATGCGGGAGGTCTTCGGAGAGGAGAATTTCTTCCTGGAGCTTCAGGATCATGGAATAGAGGAGCAGAAGAATGTAAATCAGGCGCTGCTCCGCATGTCCCAGGAGACGGGAATTAAGCTGGTAGCTACCAACGATGTCCATTATACCTTTGCCGAGGATGTGGATTCCCATGATATACTGCTCTGCATCCAGACCCAGAAGAAGGTGCAGGACGAGAACCGGATGCGCTATGAGGGCGGCCAGTTCTATTTGAAATCCCCGGAAGAGATGCTGGAGCTGTTTCCTAATCTGAGGGAGGCTTTGGAGAATACCCACGAGATCGCCGAACGGTGCAATGTAAGCATTACCTTCGGTGAATATAAGCTGCCCATCTATCCGGTTCCGGCGCCCTATACAGCCTATGAATATCTGACGAAGCTGTGCCGGGAGGGTCTGGAGGAACGGTATCAGCCGGTTACACCAGAGCTGCAGGAGCGTATGCTGTATGAGCTTGAGACCATCCGGGATATGGGTTTTGTGGACTATTTCCTCATTGTATGGGATTTTATCAAATATGCCAGGGATAATAATATCAGCGTGGGACCCGGCCGGGGCAGTGCGGCGGGCTCCATTGTCTCCTATGCTCTCCGGATTACGGATATTGACCCCATTAAATACAGCCTGCTCTTTGAACGCTTTCTGAATCCGGAACGTCTCACCATGCCGGATATTGATATCGACTTCTGCTTTGAACGGCGGCAGGAGGTAATTGATTATGTGGCTGCCAAATACGGCAAGGACAAGGTGGTTCAGATCGTAACCTTCGGAACCATGGCGGCAAGGGCGGTGATCCGGGATGTGGGCCGTGCTCTGGATCTGCCCTATGCCCAGGTGGATACGGTGGCAAAGCTGATTCCAACGGAGCCGGGCATCACCATACAGAAGGCACTGGATCATAACCGGGATTTAAGGAGCCTCTATGAGAGCAACAGCGATGTAAAATATCTGATCGATATGTCAAAAAGACTGGAGGGCCTGCCCAGGCACACCTCCATGCATGCGGCGGGAGTAGTAATCGGCAAGGAGAGCCTGGATGAATATGTTCCCCTTTCCCGTTCCTCCGACGATTCCGTTACCACCCAGTTCACCATGACCACCTTGGAGGAGCTGGGCCTGCTGAAAATGGATTTTCTGGGGCTCAGAACCCTCACGGTAATCCAGAGTGCGGAAAACCTGGTGAACCGGAAGAGATCCGCCTCCGATAAATTTGATATTAAGAAAATTGATTATGATGACCAGAAGGTATATGAGCTGATCGCCTCCGGCAGGACGGAGGGTATCTTCCAGTTGGAAAGCGCCGGTATGAAGAGCTTCATGAAGGAGCTTAAGCCGAGGAATCTGGAGGATGTCATAGCGGGCATCTCCCTCTACCGTCCGGGGCCCATGGAATTTATTCCCCAGTATATCAAGGGCAAGAATGAAGCGGGGCATATCACCTATGAATGTTCCCAGCTGGAGCCGATCCTGTCTCCCACTTACGGCTGTATCGTCTATCAGGAGCAGGTAATGCAGATCGTACGTGACCTGGCTGGCTACAGCTACGGCAGAAGCGACCTGGTTCGCCGTGCCATGTCCAAGAAGAAGGAATCCGTGATGATCAAGGAACGGCAGAGCTTTGTCTACGGCAATGAAGAGGAAGGCGTGCCGGGCTGTATTAAAAACGGGATACCGGAAGCGGTTGCCAATCATATCTATGATGAGATGATGGACTTTGCCAAATATGCCTTTAACAAGTCCCATGCCGGCGCCTATGCCATCATATCCTATGAGACGGCCTATCTGAAATACTACTATCCCGTAGAATTTATGGCGGCGCTTATGACCTCCGTTATTGATAATCCGGGAAAGGTTTCTGAATATATTTATACCTGCAGGCAGATGGGAATCGAAATTCTGCCGCCTGACATCAACGAAGGAGATGCTGTATTTACGGTATCCGGCGGTGCGATCCGTTATGCCCTGTCAGCCATTAAGGGAGTGGGCAGGCCGGTAATCCAGGCAATTGTGGCGGAGCGTGAGGCGGGCGGCCCCTTCCTGAATCTGAGGGATTTTGCGGAGCGTCTGTCCGGCAAGGAAGTGAATAAAAGAACGGTGGAAAACTTTATTAAGGCCGGGGTATTTTCCAAACTGCATCCCAACCGGAGACAGCTGATGCTGGGATACGGCCGGATTCTGGATGATATTGCGGCGGATAAGAAGAAAGCGCTGACGGGACAGATGACTCTGTTTGATTTTGCCGGAGAAGAGGAGAAGACGGACTATGAGCTGGTCCTGCCGGAGGCGGAGGAATTCGGCAAGGATGAGCTCCTGGCTCTGGAGAAGGAGGTTCTTGGCATCTATGTCAGCGGACATCCGCTGGAAGCTTATGAAAACAGAATTAAAAAGAATGCGACGGTCAATTCCAATGATTTTGGCATTGACGAAGAGACGAATCATCCCAGAGTAGAGGATGGAAGCATCGAGACCATCGGGGGGATGATTACGGCAAAGACGGTTAAGACCACCCGCACCAACAGCATGATGGCCTTTATCACGCTGGAGGATTTGTTCGGCAGCGTTGAGGTTATCCTGTTCCCCAGGGACTATGAAAAATATAAAACCATGCTGGAGCCGGAGCAGAAGATCTTTGTCCGGGGAAGGGTTGCCGTAGAGGAAGAGAAGGCGGCAAAGCTTATTTGCCAGGAGATCATCTCCTTTGACGGTATTCCTCAGGAGGTATGGATCAAATATCCGAATCTGGAAAGCTTCCAGAGGGATGAGCAGTCGCTGTACCGTCTATTGGAGCAGTGGGACGGCAATGACAGTGTGGTTATTTTCTGTGAGGCAGAAAAATGTGTTAAAAAACTTCCAAAAAGCAGGAACATTAAAGCGGATGGGGAAGTAATCCAGCAGCTGATCAGCGTGTATAAAGAAGAAAATGTACGAATTACGGAAAAGAGTATTGAAAAATTGGGTAAAATAGATTAGAATACTATTTTGTAGAAATGGAGATGCCTGTGCGGTATAAAAGTCTGACAGGCCGAGGGAAAGGTTTGGTTATTTAATATGGGCAATGTAAAAACAATCGGTGTATTGACCAGCGGCGGGGATGCGCCAGGAATGAATGCGGCCATCAGGGCGGTAGTGAGAACTGCTTTAGCGGCAGGTCTGCAGGTGAAGGGAATCATGAGAGGATACCTGGGACTGCTGGAGGAAGACATTATAGATATGGATACACGCAGTGTATCCGATATTATACAGAGAGGCGGCACCATTCTCTATACGGCGCGCTGTTTGGATATGCATAAGCCGGAGGTGCAGGACAAAGCGGCGGATATTTGCCGGAAGCATGGCATTGACGGCCTGGTGGTTATTGGCGGCGACGGTTCCTTCAAGGGAGCGCAGACGCTGGCCAGAAGAGGGATTAATGCAGTGGGACTTCCCGGAACCATTGATCTGGATATCTCCTGTACGGACTATACCATTGGCTTTGACACGGCGGTGAATACCGCCATGGAGACCATAGATAAGGTGCGGGATACCTCTACCTCCCATGAGAGATGCAGTATCATTGAGGTAATGGGCAGACATGCCGGCTATATTGCCCTGTGGTGCGGTATTGCCAACGGAGCGGAGGACATTCTGATTGCGGAGCGTTACGATTATGATGAGCAGAGAATCATCAATAATATTATCGAGAAGCGTAAGAAGGGCAAGAAGCATTATATTATTGTCAATGCCGAGGGTGTGGGCGATTCCAATGGTATGGCCAAGAGAATCGAGGCGGCAACGGGTATGGAAAGCAGAGCTACGATTATCGGACATGCCCAGAGAGGCGGCAGCCCTACCACCAGAGACAGGGTATATGCTTCCATGATGGGAGCAAAGGCGGTGGATCTGCTGGTGGCCGGTGCCAGTAAGCGGGTCGTGGCATATAAGGACGGCCAGTTTGTTGATTTTGATATTGAAGAAGCCCTGGCTATGACGAAGGATGTGGATCAGTACATGTATGAACTGTCCATCCGGCTCTCAAAGTAATACAGGCATCAGATGCAATGCGGATAATTTAAGATAAGGCTGGTTAGTAATTGCGTATGCAATTACTAATCGGCCTTAATGTATAGGGAAGGGTTCGAGGAGGATGCGATGGAAAAGAAGGAACTTTATCTGGTGAGTGCCTGTCTGGTTGGGAGTCCCTGCCGTTATGACGGAAGGGATTCTCTTTGCGGACCCGCGGCAAAGCTGGCGGCGCAGGGAAGAGCGGTGCCGGTGTGCCCGGAACAGCTGGGAGGACTGACCACTCCGAGAAGCAGCTGTGAGTTGACAGATCAACAGGGAGAGATTCGAATCCGGAATAAGGATGGGGAGGATTTCACAGAGGAATTTCTTCTGGGTGCCCGGCGGACGCTGGACATTGCCAAAGTCCTGGGCGTCAGAACGGCTATTATGAAATCAAAAAGTCCCTCCTGCGGCTGCGGCCGGATCTATGACGGCACCTTTTCGGGAAAGCTGGTTCCCGGGTACGGAGTGGCAGCCCGGCTTTTGATGGAAGAAGGAATTGAGATTGTAACAGAGGAAGAGTTGGCGGAGTAACTTCCTTGAGAATATTTCGCAGCAGGCGGCTGTGCGGATTGGGCAAAGCCCGGAGGATTGCCGCAGCTGCGGATATAATACAGACGGATATAACACAGATAGAAACGGAGAATGATAATGAGTAATAAGACAAAGAAGCTGTTATCCTATTACAGACCGCATTGGAAGCTGTTCCTCGCGGATATGTTTTTTGCGCTGCTGGCTGCCGGCATATCCCTGGTCTTTCCTATGATAGTGCGGTATATTACCAATCAGGTGCTGGTGAAGTATGCGATACCGGAAGCAACACCTATTATTTTGAAGCTGCTGGCAGCAATGCTTGCCCTGGCTCTGCTGGAATTTATCAGCACCTATTTTATTGCCTACCAGGGACATATCATGGGGGCGCGGATGGAGTATACCATGCGCAACGAACTCTTTGAGCATTTCCAGAAGCTGTCCTTCAGCTATTATGACAACCAGAAAACAGGGCAGCTCATGTCAAGGATCACCAACGATCTCTTTGATATTTCAGAGCTGTGCCATCACGGACCGGAGGATATTGTCATATCCATTATTAAAATGGTGGGTGCCTTTATCATTCTGATCCAGATTAATGTCCCCCTGACCCTTCTGATTTTTGCCTTCCTCCCGATGATGTTTGCTTTTGCCTATTATATGAAGGGAGCAATGAACCGGGCTTTTCGCCGGAACAGGGAGAGGATTGCGGATATCAATGCCCGTGTGGAGGATAACCTTTCCGGAATCCGTGTGGTGAAGTCCTTTGCCAACGAAGAGCAGGAAGTGGAGAAATTCTACGTCAGCAATTCCCGCTTTGTGGAGAGCAAACGGGGCAGCTACCGGAGTATGGCCAATTTCCATTCGGGACTGACTCTTTTTACCGCCTTTATCAATATTGCGATGATTGCCGGGGGAAGCTTATTCATTACCCGGGGGATTATCGCCATCACCGATCTGTTAACCTTTCTCCTGTATATCAATACCCTCATCGATCCGGTGAAAAAGCTGATCAGCTTCACAGAGACCTTCCAGAACGGTATGTCGGGCTTTGACCGCTTCTATGACATTCTAATGGTTATGCCGGATATTGTAGACCGGCCCGGGGCTGTGGAGCTGAAGCAGGTGAAGGGCAGAATTGAATTTAATAAGGTGGCCTTCAAATATGATGAGAGTATGACGGAGGTTTTCCGTAATATAGACCTGGAGGTGGAGGCCGGAGATTATATCGCATTGGTCGGTTCCTCCGGTGTCGGCAAGACGACAATGTGCAGCCTGATTCCCAGATTCTATGAGGTAACTCAGGGCAGTATCACTTTGGACGGCAGGGATATCCGCGATATTAAGATGAAATCCCTTCGTAAAAATATCGGAATCGTGCAGCAGGACGTCTATCTCTTTGCCGGAACCATCATGGATAACATCCGTTACGGCAATCTGGATGCCACGGAGGAAGAAGTGATAGAGGCGGCTAAGAATGCCAACGCCCATGATTTTATTATGGAGCTGCCGGACGGCTACCATACTGATATCGGGCAGCGGGGAGCGAAGCTGTCAGGAGGGCAGAAGCAGAGAATCAGCATTGCCCGGGTATTTCTAAAGAATCCTCCGGTGCTGATCTTTGATGAGGCCACCTCGGCTCTGGATAATGAGAGCGAGAAGGTGGTGCAGGATTCCCTGGAGAAGCTGGCGAAGAACAGAACCACCTTTGTAATAGCCCACAGGCTTTCTACAATTAAGAATGCGAAGAGGATTCTGGTATTAACGGAAGAGGGAATCAAGGAATCCGGCACCCATGAAGAGTTATTGGACAGGAATGGAGTTTATGCCAATCTGTACCGAATGGCTTTTCAGAAAAAGGTACAAGCCCGGTAAAACAGGAAGCGCTGCGACGCAGGCTCCCCGTATACATAAAAGAAGGAGGTGAAAAAGAAATCCTTTTGTTTATGTATTGGGGAGCCTGTACTTTTCTATGGGAAAACCCTTGCAGCCTGCGGCAGCGAAGCGGATATCATAAATATTCCTACATATTTGGTCGGATTTTATGGAACTGTTTTTTATTATATTGCGTCTAATTGTTGAGAAGGGAAAATGTATATGGCATATGCATCTATTTCATTATTTACATCATCTGTCTATCCATGTATACTATTATATGATTGTGGACTTAAAAACAGTAACAGCGGCCTGGAATAATAATAGTATGGTATAGGGGGACAATAGGATGCACAAGGATATACCTGTGGAACTCTCAGAAAATATACCGGGGTATGATATAGAAACTCTCATAAGGCAGTACGGTAACGATGTATTGCGGACGGCATACATGTATGTCAAGGATGTTCATACAGCGGAAGATATTTTTCAGGATGTTTTCATTAAAGTAAATCAAAAGCTTGCAACGTTTGAGGGTAATTCCAGTATTAAGACCTGGATAATCCGTATTACCATCAACACCTGCAAGGATTATTTAAAGAGCGCCTGGAACCGTCGGGTGACTCCCATGATGGAGTACCAGGAGGATGCGATTGTCAGTGACACAGATTATGATGATGTGGAGAAGCAGGATACCAGGGAATTGATTCAAAAAACAGTTCTCGGACTGCCGGCAAAGTATAAGGATATTGTTTTATGTGTGTATTTTCAGGATATGACCATAACAGAGGCTGCCCAGGCGCTGAATATTGCGGAAGGAACTGCCAAGAGCAGGCTTTCCCGGGCACGGCAGAGATTAAAATCTATTTTAGAAGGGAGGATTTCAGATGAGCTATAAAGATAAGGAAGTTAATGTGGAAATGGATGATTTGAAGATCAAATCACATCTGAATGCTTCTCTTGATTTGAGCGGTATCAATGTCTCGGAGGATTTAATTAATAGAACGCTGGCTGCAATCAAGCTGCAGTCCGCAGTTAATATAGAGGCCCGGTCCGGAGCCGGTGCGGATGAGAAAACCATAGAAAAGAAGGAAAGAAAAGTACTGCCCTGGAACCGGTATGTACGCGGGATTGCAGGAATTGCAGCGGCGGCAGTAATCGCTGTGATCGGCATTAATTTTGTCCGGAATATGCCCATGGGCATGAAGATGGATAAGTCTGCTGAGAATAGCGCCCTGCAGATGGACGGGGGAAGCTACGGTATTTCGAGTAAAAGTGCTATGGATGACAGCACCATGTCCGATACGGAATCGGCCGATGCACCGATGCAGGAGGAAAGCGGCAGCGACATGAAGGAGATATATGGTGACGTTACAGAGGCCCCGGTGCAATTCACCATTGCGGCTGAAGCTTATGGCGGTGAAGAAAGCAACGGAAACGAATATAAATCAGATGCGCTTGCCGGAGGAGGGGACACGACGGCGGAAGAGGAGGATCAGCGGAAGGAGGAAAGCACCCGTGCTTCCCAGTTCGCCCTTTCGCAGGAAGAACCGGAGAGCGAGGCGGCAAAGAACCAGGATCAGGCATTGACAGCCCGTATTACAGGCGAGAGTGTGATGTATTCCTTCCGTGAGATATTTATTCCGTCGCCGGAGCAGGTCCGCTACCTCACCATATCGGATGATATCAATCAGGTCTCCGTTACTTTGACCAGCCGGGAGGATGTGGAAGCCTTTTACCTTGTCATGGACGGTCATCAGTTCGGTCTGTCTGATACCAGCTCCCCGGAGAATTCGGATTACACGGTGGAGATGAACAGCTCTGAGCTTGGAATGCTGTATATCATGGAGGTGGGCAGCAATCTGACCGTACGCTATACCCAGGGAGATACTGAGACAGAGACAGTTTATTATGCGGTGGAGGATACCCGGTTCCGGAGGGAGCTGACGGAATTTTTCACAGAATTCAGCAATTGAGCGGGTAAATCATAATGCAATAAAAAAGGTTCCTGCAACAGCACGATGCTTTGGCTGTTGCAGGAACCTTTATTCTCGTATAGGAAAGTTCATCCTATACGAGAAAGTGCTCCGCAGGATGCACATGCCGCGCATAAGGAAGATGTTGCCTGAAGGCAACCGCGCGGCAGCGCAATAGTCCGCAAGCGGACTATTTATTTCTATTCCTGTTCCGATTATTCTGACTGGGCTTCCTCAGCGGGAGCCTCTGCCTCAGCGCTTTCTTCTCCGGATTCTTCCGTAGACAGATTGATGGGCACATACCCTCTGGTCTCTCCGGCCTCCTCTTCTTCCTCGTCGGTATCCTCATCCAAATCTTCAAAGTCATCTTCGAAATCATCAAAATCATCAGAAGAATCCTTCTGGATAAAATTCTTATAAACATAATAAGCACCGGCTGCTATGGATGCCAGGGTAATTGTACCAAATAAAAACTTTCCAAACTTCTTCATATAAGAACCATCCTTTCTGTTTTATATAATTATATACTGTTCTTTCATTATAATTCGAATTCAAGTAAAAAGAAAGTAAAAGTTCTATAAACATGTAAAATTTGCCGAAAATACCAGGAACAAATATTTGCTTTACTTTTGAAAGCAGATATTTTATGATTAAATGGATTACAGAAGTTTCAAAGACTTTGTAGAAGGGAGGCAGCAGGATGGGGCGAGCGGAATTAGCGGAGAAGCTTTTTTTGGATGGGTATAACTGTTGCCAGTCGGTTTTTGCCGCCTATAGCGATTTGCACGGGATAGATCAGGAGATGGCTCTGAAGCTGTCGGCTTCCTTTGGAGGAGGCGTTGGAAGAATGCGGGAAATCTGTGGGGCCGTATCGGGCATGAGCATGATTGCCGGATTGGAAACAGGCTCCGCAGCCAGAATGGATGAGGAGGGGAAGAAATATAATTATGAGGTAGTCCAGAAGATGGCCCGGGAATTCCGGGAGCGCAGCGGATCGCTGATCTGCCGGGAATTGCTCCGCCTGGACCGGGAGGAGAGTCCCAGCGCTGCTCCTCAGAGCCGGACGAAGGAATATTACGATACAAGGCCCTGCAAGCAGCTGGTCAGGGACGCGGCGGATATCATCGAAGGAGTTCTCTATGCCGTAACCCTGGAAAAGGTCTGCGGGGAAGGGCAGATAGAAACGGTAGCCCGGCTGGCACAGGAGATATGGCATGAGCATTATGACAGTATCATCGGGAAGGATCAGGCGCAGTATATGATAGATCGGATCCAGTCTCATGAGGCCGTATCGGATCAGATTTTTCATAATCATTATGTATACTGTCTGATGAAAAGCCTTGGGGGATATAACGGATATTTTGCGTACCGCCTTGAACCGGAGAGCCTGTTTTTAAGCAAGCTGTATATTGCACGCAGATTCCGGGGCAGGGGACATGCCGGCACCGTGCTGGCACACCTGGAGAAGGTATGCCGCGACAATGGTTTACATAGAATATGGCTTACGGTAAATCGCGGAAACGAGAACAGCATCCGTATTTATGAGCGCCTGGGATTTGTAAAGACCGGAACCCAGGTTGCCGATATCGGCGGCGGCTTTGTTATGGATGATTTTCTGATGGAGAAAAAGGTGGAAAATTAACCACATATTTTCAAAGTAAGAAAAAATTAATTAAATTACCATGATTTTGACAATAAAGCTGTGGTATAATGTCCACGATGAGCAGATTAGTCCAGGATAGCCAGGGGATTGATTAAGCTTGCTTGAAGCAATTCCCTGGCTATCCTGGATAAGTGCAACGGGAACGCAAGGAGGCGGTCCTTGCGTTCCTAATCTGCGGATGATATGATATAATGAAAGCGTAGCGAACATGATGCGAGCTTGCTCGTAATCATGTGAACGGAGCCGGAGATCATGAACACGTTTTATGTTCATGATATAATGAAAGCGGAATGAGGATAGTGCGAGAAAGACATTCGCACAGCAAGCTTGCTTGCAGTTTCCGATTGGAGCTGGAGATCATGAACACGTCTTTGGTTCATGATATAATAAAAGCAGATGTTATGGAGCAACAAGATCATGGACATGCTCCTTGTTCATGATATAATGAAAGCGTAATGAGCATGACACGAGCTTGCTCGTGATCATGTGATCGGAGCTGGAGATCATGAATGTGTTTTTCATTCATGATATAATGAGAAAAAAAGGGAGGAAGAGCGATGAAGAAGTACAGTCGGGTATTAATTATGGTTCTTGCATTATTGATCGGAATACCGATGATCTGGAATCATAGCACGGTCATAGCCAGTGCCGCGGCAAGTCCTGCGTTTGTGAAAACCAAGGTGGAGCTGGTTGGCGTGGGTAAGACATATCAGCTTGAGATTAAGGACAAAGTGGCAGGGAGTACATATAAGTATACTTCGTCCGACAAAAATGTGGCAACCGTATCCAGCAAAGGAAAGATTACCGCAGTTGCCGGAGGAACTGCCAAGGTACAGTGTAAAATAACCTATTCTAACAAAAAGACCAAGACACTGTCTTGTTCTGTCACCGTAAAGATTCCGGCGGAAGAGATTCGAATCAGCAATGCCGTGCTGGTTAACGGTGCCCATAGGATGAACCTGGGATCGACCATGGACTTTAATGCAACGACGGTTCCGAGCAAGCCTACGGATAAGGCTTATTGGTATGCGGATAAGGGAGACACGGATTGTATCAGTGTGGACAATGCCGCAGAAGGTATCGTGACGGCCAGAAAAGTGGGTAAGGTGACGCTGAGGGTAAAAGCAGCAGCCAGCTCCACAGCCGCAGATGCTAAGAAGAGTAATGTGGATGATTATATCATTATCGAGGTGGTGGATTCCAAAGCATCGGTTCAGAGCGCGGAAATTGTTAACACCACGGAGATCAAGGTGGTATTTGACAGTGCGGTGAATCCCAGCACAGTGATAGAAACAGGTAACAAGTTATCCTCCAATATTGATGTGGTACAGAGGAAGAATGCCAAGGGAGTGCTTGCCGCGGATCCGGGAACACTGACCGCGGTCCTTTCCGCAGATGGCAGAACTCTGGTCATAACCGCATCCAAGACCTTCGACGGGGATTATGGTATCAGCCTGAGCAATAAGATTTTAACTACTTCAGGGGTCCCCATAGAGGCATATTATAAGAGCGTTTCCTTTGTCGACAACTATCCGCCGAGCCTGATGGGATCACCTGTATTGGATGACAGCGGCTTCCGGAATACCATTAATTTCACGGAGCCCATAGACTTCACCAATTTAAGTGTTACCGGTGCGACGGTAATCGGCAGCAGCAGCGGCAGCGCGGGAGCGAATGCTTCGGCATACACGCTCAGCATTTTGAATAACCGTCTGAATTATGTGGCCAGTGAAAATAAGAAATCGCTGGTGATCGATCTGTCCAATATCGATCCGGCGGATTACGGCAAGATATTCACCGTGGTACTGGCAGGGGTGAAGGATATGGCCGGGAATGCTCCCGCAAGCTATACCCTGATGGCAACCCTTCGTACGGACAGCACAGCGAAGGCACAGGCGGTGCCGATATCGGTGGTCAGAACGGGCTATAACACCCTGAAGGCGACATTTACCCGTTCCCTCAGCTATGCCGGCTTCCTGCAGGTGAACAATGGAAGCATGATGGAGGGTGTAATTGATGCCTCTGATCCGAAGAATGTAGTTTATACCATCAATGAGACGGACGCTGCTTTGTCCGGTACCGTTGAGATAAGGCTGTCCCTGTGGGATTCCTATAATGTAAAGCCGACGGATACCGCGGCTTTGACAGGATGGACCCGGAAGATCAACTTTACCGTTGATAAATCCAATCCGGTTCTGATATCCTATGAATTTGACGCAACCACTTCGACTCTTGCGCTGACCTATAACAAAGAGGTAACAACAGCCCTTGCTTCCGGAGTAATTACGACGACATTGACTACGATTACCGATGATATCCGTTCGGGGACCAATATCAATTATACCAGGATGGACAACAGCAATGATAAGAAGACGATAAACCTGAAGCTGAGCAATGTTTCTGCTCTTGGTACCTACTCCTTTATCCTGGAGAACGGCTTTGTAGTAGACAGCTATAAGAACCCCAGCCTGGCCCGGCCGATTTCCTTCAACAATACGAAAGGCAACTCGTCGTCGGAGCTTCCGGCACCCTACGAAATCACTCAGTCGGACACTAATCTGAGCCAGATCAGCATCCAGTTTGCCAATAAACTGGATAAAGCATCTGCGGAGCTGGTAGGCAACTACACCATTCCGGGAGTTCCTGTTCTGTCGGCAACATTGACAAGGAATACCCCTGACGGCGCTACGGTTCTTTTAACGGTGGCGGACGGAGGAATCGATGCCACGGTAGAGCGTCCTGTTAAGATCAGCGGTGTTAAGGGCTATAACGGCAGCTACTCCGCAATGGCGGAATTCACTATGATGGTGCCTCTGAAGGATAACAAAAAACCGACCATGGTGGGCTCCCCTGTGTTTGACAGGAATACACTGACAGGAATACAGCTCAATTTCAGTGAGGAGATTACCGGTCAGCTGACATTAAGGATTTCCAATATCTCCAATTCTGCCATTACTTATGGCAATACGGTAACCGTGAGCGGCAATACGGCTTATATCAGCCTGGATTACATACCGGATAAGGGAACCGGACTGAAGATAGAGGTATTGAATAACTCTCTGATCGATGCTAACGGTAATAAGGCAGTGATGAACTCGACCATGTTTGTGACCGTCCTCTATTAACCGGAAAGCTATTCTGAAGATAACTTAAAAAAGCGCTCTCAAAATCAATTATTTGGTTTTGAGGGCGCTTTTAGACTATTCAAAGGTTCTTGTGAAAATATCACTCTTTTCCAACAGGCTTTCCACGGTATCCAGGCCGAGACGGCGGAGCAGTTCAATTACATAGGGATTATCAATGGGAGTGGGATAGGGAGCCGCCATGCCATACTCCTCAACCTGTGCCCTGCCCTGCTCATGGGGAATCAGAACCTTCGGGCCGCCGACGCATCCGCCGACACAGCCCATTCCTTCAAAGAAATTGGCGGTGGTGTCACCGGAGAGAAGCTGGTTAATCATGGCTTTACAAGCCGGAACACCATCTGCCTGTTGGGTGCGGATGGTAATTCTCCGGTTGGGATTCAGCCGTTCTACCGTGGCGCTGACCGCCTCGCTGACTCCTCCGGTATGGGCATAGATCCTGCCTGCCCGGGAGGAATGATCCTTTTCGCTTTCTTCCATCCCGGCGGGATCGATCTCCATGATGCGGAAGATATCCTGAATCTCCTGGAAGGTGAGCACATAATCCACGGCATCTGCGATATCCTTCTCCTTTGCTTCCGCTTTCTTGGCCAGACAGGGCCCGATGAAGACGGTGAGAGCATCGGAATGCAGTGTCTTAACGGCCCGCCCGCTGGCGATCATGGGAGATACCGACGGCGGAACATGGGGCATCAGCTCCTTATAGATCTTTCGGATCATGGCAATCCACATGGGACAGCAGCAGCTGGTAAGCTGGTAGTCGCTTTCCGTCTGAATATTCCGGTCAAATTCCAGGGCCTCCTTCAACGTCAGAATATCGGCAAACAAAGCCACCTCGATCATGCCGTCAAAGCCGGCGGCCTTCAGCGCGCTGCGAAGCTTGCCGGGCGTGACATCGTTGCTGAACTGGCCGAGAAAGGCGGGGGCAACCAGGGCATAAACCGGTCCTTCATGGGAGCGGACGGCTTGCAGGGCCGGTATGACATCCTTGCTGGAGGTGAGCTTCTTCGCCCGGCATTCCTGGATACAGAGGGCACAGCCGACACATTTTTCTTCCTCAATTTCTATTTCGCCGGACTGGTTCGGATGAATGGCGTGGAAAGGGCAGACCTTTACACAATTATGATCCCCTTTTTCACAGCGGCAGTCCCCGGTGCTCCATACCAACGGGTGCTTCTCAGGATGAAGCAGGCAGTCCAGCTGGTGGGTGTCGTAGAGCTCCAGCTTCTCAAGAAAGCTCATATCTTTTTCCTTCAATGTCCTGATTAAAACCTCATAATACAATTCCTCAAATGTTTTCATATGTTTTTTCGGAGATCCTTTCTGAAAGATAACAGCCTGGCCAATCCGGCACGGACTGATTGATGTATATCATAAGCGCCTGTAAGTATATTTTACAAAAAAGCAGAAAAAAAATCTACTGCGGGGAAATATATTACAGGAACATAATGCATGTTCCTGTAATCAGGATGGACGGTGCAGAAGCGGCACCTTTTATCAGAAGTTTGGAATACAACTTCTGATAAGGTATATTACAGGAACATCATGCATGTTCCTGTAATCATAGTATAATCCGGATATAAATGTTCTCATAACATTATATTATACACTTTACTGAGAGTCAGATTTGCTTTATAATAAATAAACGGACATTTACGACGATGGTATATTATTCTTGAGGGTGGCGCAATCTAATTAGAAAATATAGGATATGGAGAAGGAAATTGAAGGATCGTACTGTAAAAATATTGACAAAAGCAGGATGGCTTTTGTTCTATGTATATATTATATTATTATCTTATTTTTTGTTCTTCAGTGAGCATTATGGGCGGGGGTGTGCCGTGGAGGGCTACCGCAGCAATCTGGAGTTCCTCAAGGAGATCAAGCGTTTTATCCGGTACAGGCAGCAGCTTGGCCTGGAGGTATTTGTCGTTAATATCCTGGGTAATATCCTGGCTTTTGCCCCTTTCGGATTCCTTCTTCCCCAGCTGAGCCGAAGGTACCGGAGATTTTGGCGGATTGCGCTGCTGAGCGTGGTGTTCAGTCTGGCGGTGGAGACAACACAGCTGGTGCTCAAGGTTGGTATTTTTGATGTGGATGATATTTTGATGAATACCTTGGGGGGAATACTGGGATATGTTTTCTATTCTGTCATCAGCAGAATTTACCGGAAGCTCTGCGCCGGAAGAAGAGTAGAAGGAGGAGAAAAAGGTGCATATAAAAAGAAATAAGGATATGATCCATTTCTCCGGCAGGAGACATACGAAGCTGGGGATAGGCTCCGCAGTTATTGGGATATTTGTTGTTTTCGGCTTTTTGGCGGTCAGCATTATCTCGGGGCTGGCCCGCGGTCAGGGAGGAATGGTCCTCGGTGTGGCTGGAATCGGTCTGTTCGTCCTGGCGGTCACCGGCTTTATACTGAGTTATCGGGCGTTCAGGAAAAAAGATATTTTTTACCGGTTTCCCATGATTGGAGCAGTGCTCAACGGATTTATGACAATATTGCTGCTGATTATTTATATTATAGGAATATAACCCATGTTCCTATGATTACTAAAAAGAGGATGGAGGATTCATAATGAAATACAGTATTTTATTCAAAGAAGACAATGAAGCGATTCAGGAGAGATACGAGCTGGCTCTGGAGCGGATCCGGGTTATGGAGACGGAGGAAAGTGTGCGGGAGCCGTTCCGCACCTATTTCCATAGGACGGCATCCTTTGTGAGCATGGTGGCGCAGGTTGCGGACATGGCTATGGAGGATCGGATCGCCGGACTTTCCCTGGAGGAGTTAAAGGGACTGAATCAGGCTCTCTATGAGGATATTACAGACGATCATTATCAATTCAGCTATGCCAATCCCTCTTATGCCTGTGAGAAGCTGGGGGACAAGTTCGGTAAGCTTCTGTCCTTTTTGGCGACGGAGCTGCGGGGAATCATTTCCTATGCCTATGAATGCAGACGGTATGAAATGACCATTTACCTGGAGCTGCTGATTGAGATCTATAATTATTTTGAAGAAGAGGACGAACACACCTATAAGGATGCAAAGCGTGCGGTCTATGACTTCATGAGCGATTATTGCCAGGTGCTGGTGGAGAACCGGGTCCGGGATCTGGTGGATTCGGATCTGACCTTTGCAACGGATATTATTATGGAATCGGATTTGGAGGATCTGCGTTATCTTTATTTCTATGGGGAATACATTACGGAAAATGAGATAAAGACGGCTGAGTTCCTGAATTCTCTGCCCCAGGAGCAGCTTCAGGCAATGGCGGATACCTATACCGAGGGCTTTCGCCGGGGTTATACTGCCAATCGTCTGGATCTGAGCAAGAAGGTATATGTGAATATCCGCTATCAGATTGGATTTGAACGGATGGTGCGTTATGCAATCCGTAATTTCAGGGAAATGGGTCTGGAGCCTACCATTTACCGGGCAGCTTATCATGCGGTGAATAAGAGGCAGCATCTGAAGATCGGCTACCATGCCACCAGCCCCAATAAGCAGTTCGATTATGACCATCGTTTTGATATCGGCCTGTTCTTTGATAAAGCCTTCAAGGAGCGACGTCTGGAGTGCGTGAAGCAGGCTTACGAGAAGTATAAGGAGAAGGCCGGGCTGTATGCGGGCCCTGCGTTGATTGAGGTCTTCGGAGAGGAGCTTTTTGCGCCCCAGGATAAGAAGGAAGCGGTGAAGCTGGACGATCACCAGCAGAAGCTTTATGTGGAATTTAACAGTGAGGATAATTTCATTAAAAATGAATATCTAAAACCCAGTGAGACCTCCTTTACCATTATCGCCTATCCGGTTCCTGAGATTGGAAAGGATTTCAACGGAATCTTTGCGGAGACGGTGAAGGTGAATAATCTGGATAATGATCTCTACCAGAGGATTCAGCAATGCATTATTGATGCTCTGGATCAGGGAGAATATGTCCATATCCTGGGTGCCGGAGAGAATCATACGGATCTGAAGGTAAAGCTCTATGAGCTGAAGGACAGCTCCAAAGAAAGCATATTTGAGAATTGTGTGGCGGATGTCAATGTTCCGGTGGGAGAGGTGTTCACCTCACCTGTGCTGGAGGGCACCAACGGAGTGCTTCATGTTTCCAGAATCTATCTCAATGACCTGGAATACCGGGAGCTGGAGCTTACCTTCCGGGACGGGCTGGTAGCGGAATATTCCTGCACCAATTTTGACGAGGCGGAGAGGAATAAGAGCTTTGTTAAGGAGAATCTGCTGTATAACCATGATTATCTGCCCCTTGGCGAATTTGCCATCGGCACCAACACCACTGCCTATATGATGGGCAGGAAATTCGATATTGCGCCCCGTTTGCCGATTCTCATTGCCGAGAAGACAGGGCCGCATTTTGCCATCGGGGATACCTGCTATGTCATGAGAGAGGATACGGCTGTGTTTAATCCCGACGGGAAGGAGACGGTAGCCAGGGATAATGAGATTTCCCTGCTGCGCAAGACGGAGCCTTCCAAGGCATATTTTAACTGCCATACGGATATCACCCTTCCTTATGATGAGATTAAGGAGATTGCGGTAGTGCGAAAGGATGGCAGCAGAATACCGATTATTCAGGACGCAAGATTTGTTCTGGCAGGTACGGAGCAATTAAACGAAGCCCTTGACGCAGAGTGATGCTAAGGGGAGAAGACCGGAGGTTGGAATGGGGGATATTATGCTGAGAATCAGTAATTTTTCAAAAAGCTACGGGAAGAATAAGAAAGCGGTGGATAATCTGAGCCTGGAGGTGGAGCAGGGTGATATCTATGGCTTCATTGGTCATAACGGGGCAGGTAAGACCACTACCATACGTGCCGTTGCGGGAGTGCTGGATTTTGAGGAAGGGGAGATTACCATCGATGGGATCTC
The DNA here is from genome assembly GCA_023395555.1 of Bacillota bacterium. Classification (GTDB taxonomy): domain Bacteria; phylum Bacillota; class Clostridia; order Lachnospirales; family Lachnospiraceae; genus Mobilitalea; species Mobilitalea torta. The sequence goes on along the minus strand of JAEWYQ010000084.1, from coordinate 19,827 downwards.
CATCCTCAAGGATCCCGTTGCCTGCAAGCAGCAGATTGCATATATCCCGGATAATCCGGATCTGTATGAGCATCTGACGGGAATTGGTTACTTGAACTTTATCAGTGATATCTATGGGGTGAGCCGCTCTGACAGGGAGGTTTTGATTTCCAGATACAGTGAAGCTTTTGAACTGACGGGGAACCTGGGAGACAGCATCGCCTCCTATTCCCATGGAATGAAGCAGAAGCTGGCGATTATTGCCGCGTTGGTTCATAGACCAAATCTTCTGATTCTGGATGAACCCTTTGTGGGGCTGGACCCTAAGGCGTCCCATACGCTGAAGACCATTATGGCACAGCTGTGCCAGGAGGGAAGCGCCATCTTTTTCTCCACCCATGTGCTGGAGGTAGCGGAAAAGCTGTGCAATAAAATTGCTATTATTAAAGGCGGAAGGCTGGTCTCCTGCGGCACAACCCAGGAGGTTAAGGGAAACAGCAGCCTGGAGGATGTATTCCTGGAGCTGATTGAGGAAGCCTGAGATCGGATGGCTGCAGCGGAATGAATGGCTGCGGCAGAGCGGATGGGTTCAGCAGGATGGCTGCAGTGAAACGGATTAATGCAGAGATTGGCCGGCCTGCGGGACCGGAAAGGGGAGATCAGAATGAAGAAGATAATACGCCTGATCAGGGTACAGCTCTGGGCGGTTCTTGCCGATACGCTGTCCATGGGGCAGCATAAGACGAAAAAGCCCCGGATGATTTATCTGGGGCTGGGGTTATTTGCAGGGGGGATGGGACTCCTGTCTGCTTTTTATAATTTTATATTGGGATTTGCTCTGATGTCTGTTCAGAGAATTGATCTGCTGCCGCCATTGATGATGGCCCTTACCTGTATCATCCTGGTAATAACCACGGTATGGAAGGTGAGAGGGACGATATTCGGCTTCCGGGATTATGATCTGGTGATGTCCCTGCCTGTCAGCACCGGAGGGGTTGTAGCCAGCCGGCTGATCATTCTGTATATTATTAATTTGTTTTTTGTGGCAATTATCATCCTTCCCATGATAGCGGCATATGGCATTTTGACAGGGCAATCCCTGCTTTTCTATCTCACGGGCCTGGTTTCCATGATGTTTGTGCCCCTGGTACCCATTGTGATTGCCTCCTTCCTGGGAACCCTGATTGCTTATATGGCGTCGAAATTCCGGCATCGTAATCTGATGAATATTATTTTCTCTATGGGATTGGTGCTCTTTATCCTGGCATCCTCCTTTTCTTTGGGAGAGAACGGGGAAGAGATGCTGAATATCGGCGTGGATCTGACGAAGCAGGTTTATTCACTCTATCCCCTGGCAAAGCTGTACACGGGAGCACTGGTGGAGCAGGGGGCGCTGGATTTTCTCCTCTTTGCCGGTATCTCTGCCCTGGCCTTTTTTCTCTATGTCTGGGTGGTGCAGCGGATATTTAAAGGCCTGAACACAGTGTTCATGACGGGAAGGGGCGGTGCCAAATTCAAGCTGGGAGCCCTTAAGACGGCTTCGCCGTTGAAGGCCCTGTACCGTAAGGAATTAAAGCGGTACTTTTCTTCCGTGCCCTATGTGTTAAACAGCGGAATAGGAGTAGTGATGCTCACCGCAGCCTCCGTAGCCCTGCTTTTTCTGGATCGGGAGACGATCTTTGGAAATGAAATTCCCGAGAGCTTCATGGGGATCATCGCTCCGATGCTGATGTCCTTCTGCATTATGCTCAGCAGCACCACCATGGCGTCCATCTCCCTGGAGGGAAAGAATTTATGGATTCTGAAGTCCCTTCCTGTGGAACCAAAGACGATCTATGATTCAAAGCTTCTGGTGAATCTCACCATACTGGCACCGGTGCCGGTGGATGCGCTGCTGCTGGGAATTGGCCTTGGGCTGGATGCTGCCGCCACGGTCTGTCTGATGGTGTTTGGTGTGGCATGCGGCTTGTTTGTGGCCGTGTTTGGCCTGCTGGTAAATCTGCTGCTGCCGAATTTTCAGTGGAGCATAGAAACGGTTGTGGTAAAGCAGAGTGCTCCGTCGTTGATTGTGGTATTTGGGGGAATGGGGATCACCTGTGTCCTTTCCGCCGTTTTCCTTCTGATCGGGAATTCGGTTGCGGCATATCTGACCTGTATTCTGCTTCTGCTGACGGGATGCGGGGTTTTGTATTGGATTTTAATGAGCTATGGGAAGAAGAGATTTGTTTCCCTGCTCTAATATAAGAATCGCTAATGAATGACATAAGAAATTATCCGCCGAAAAGAAAGGACAAATCCGCAGGAATATGCTAAAATGTGAGCGTAAAATACGGTACAGAGTCAAGCTGAAGAAAAGGCACAGGTTTGGCAGTTGAGGAGGTAAGAAAATGGATTATAAGAAGGCGGGAGTGGATATTGAGGCCGGATATAAGGCGGTAGACCTGATGAAGGAGCATATTCAGGGTACGATGCGCAAGGAGGTTCTGTCTAATATCGGCGGCTTCTCAGGCGCATTTTCCCTGGAAGGCTTTAAGAACATGGAGCAGCCCACCCTGGTGTCAGGCACCGATGGCGTCGGTACGAAGCTTAAGCTGGCTTTTCTGCTGGACAAGCATGATACCATCGGAATTGACTGCGTTGCCATGTGCGTCAATGATATTGCCTGTGCCGGTGCGGAGCCGCTGTTCTTTCTAGATTATATTGCCTGCGGCAGGAATGAGCCGGAGAAGATCGCAGAGATCGTAAAGGGTGTGTCCGAGGGATGCAAACAGGCGGGCGCTGCCCTGATTGGCGGCGAGACGGCGGAGATGCCGGGCTTCTATCCGGTGGATGAATATGATCTGGCGGGCTTTGCGGTGGGGATTGTAGACCAGAAGCAGCTGATTACCGGGGCTGATTTGAAGCCGGGAGATGCTCTGGTGGGAATCGCATCCTCGGGTATCCACAGCAATGGATATTCCCTGGTCCGTAAAGTATTCCGTATGCAGAGGGAGACCCTGGACATCTATTATGAGGCGCTGGGAGAGACCCTTGGAGAGACACTGCTTACGCCTACCAGGATATATGTGAAGGCATTGCAGGGCCTGAAGCGGGGCGGAGTTACGGTGAAGGCCTGCAGCCATATTACCGGAGGGGGCTTCTATGAGAATATTCCCAGAATGCTTCCCCAGGGGATTCATGTTATGATAAGGAAGAACAGCTATGATATTCCGCCGATCTTTGGAATGCTGTCCAAGGATGGGGATATTGAAGAGAAAATGATGTATAACACCTATAATATGGGCATCGGTATGTTGATTGCAGTGGACAGCTCACAGGCGGACCGGGCGGTCAGCCTTCTTGAAGCAGCCGGTGAGAGAGCGTTTATTGTTGGAGAGACCGTCAATGGAGAGAAGGGAGTAACCCTATGCTAAAGCTGGCTGTTCTGGTGTCCGGCGGAGGGACCAATCTTCAGGCGCTGATTGACCGGATTGAGGAGGGCAAGCTGCCCGGGGTGCGGATCGAGGTTGTGATCAGCAACAAGCGGGAGGCCTATGCCCTGGAAAGGGCCAGAAAGCATGGGATCGCCGCAGAGGCTCTGGTGAGGAAGGATTTCGCGGAAAAGGACAGATTCAACGAGGCTCTGCTGGAGCTGCTGAACCGGTACCAGACAGATCTGGTGGTATTGGCAGGCTGTCTTCTGATTCTGCCGGAGAACGTGGTAAGGAGCTATCAGAATCGGATTATCAATATACATCCGGCCCTGATTCCCTCCTTCTGCGGGGATGGATATTATGGTCTGAGGGTGCATGAAGCGGTGCTGGCCCGAGGGGTGAAGGTGACCGGAGCTACCGTTCATTTTGTGGATGAGGGCACGGATACCGGACCGATTATTCTGCAGAAGGCCGTAGCGGTGGAAGAGGGGGATACTCCCGAGAGCCTTCAAAGAAGAGTGATGGAGGAGGCGGAGTGGGAGCTGCTTCCGGAGGCGGTACGCCTGATTGCGGAGAATAAGCTGATGATTGAGAATAATGTGGTGAAGAGAATAGAGCAGTGAGAAAAAGCAGATGGCAGTGTTAGGATGACTAACCCTGCTTTCTGTTAAATAAGGGACAGATGGAGGTTAAGGATGAAGGTTTTAGTGATTGGAAGCGGCGGAAGAGAGCATGTGATTATCTGGAAGCTGGCACAGAGCCGGAGGATAACAAAGCTGTACTGTGCGCCCGGCAATGCGGGGATTGGCCGGTTGGCGGAGTGTGTTGATATCAGCGGCAGTGATTTTGAGAGATTGGCTGATTTTGCCTTGGGGGAGGGAATTGACCTGACGGTGGTAGGCCCTGATGATCCGCTGGTGGGCGGTATTGTAGATGTCTTTGAGGCCAGGGGGCTCCGTGTCTTCGGGCCCGTGAAGAATGCGGCGATTATTGAAGGCTCCAAGGCCTTTTCCAAGGATCTGATGAAGAAATACCGGATTCCTTCCGCCGCCTATGAGGTGTTTGACCGGCCCGGCGATGCGGCAGAATATCTGAAGGATAGGAGCTATCCTCTGGTATTGAAGGCGGATGGTCTGGCCCTGGGGAAGGGAGTCCTGATCTGCACCAGCTATGAGGAGGCCCTGCAGGGAGTAAAGCAGATTATGGAGGACCGGCAGTTCGGCGATGCCGGAAATAAACTGGTGGTAGAGGAGTTTATGACAGGCAGGGAGGTATCTGTCCTGGCTTTTTGTGATGGTACCCATATTCTGCCCATGACCAGCGCCCAGGATCATAAGCGGGCCAAGGATGGGGATCAGGGGCTGAATACCGGAGGAATGGGAACATTCTCCCCCAGTCCCTTCTATACGCAGGAAGTGGATGATTATTGCAGAAAATATATCTACCAGCCCACCATGGATGCCATGAAGGCGGAGGGAAGGGCGTTTACCGGTATTCTTTTTGTCGGGTTAATGCTGACAAAGGAGGGACCCAAGGTATTGGAATACAATGCACGCTTTGGTGATCCGGAGGCTCAGGTGGTGCTGCCCAGAATGAAGAATGATCTCCTTGAAGTGATGGAGGCCTGTATTGACGGCAGGTTGGATGAGATACGGCTGGAATTTGAGGACAACGCGGCGGTATGCGTGATACTGGCTTCCCAGGGCTATCCGGAACACTATGAGAAGGGCCGCCTGATCCGCGGACTGGAAAGCTTTGAGGGTAAGGAGGGCTACCATGTATTTCATGCGGGAACGGCTGTCAGGGATGGGGCTGTTGTAACCAACGGAGGAAGGGTTCTGGGAGTAACCGCTGTCGGAAGCGATCTGAAGGAGGCCAGAAGGAGGGCGTATGAGGCCGCCGGCTGGGTTCGGTTTGATAATAAGTATATGAGAAATGACATTGGGAAAGCAATTGACGAAGCCTCTAAATCGCCGTCTGTATGACCGGCAGAGTTACAGCTCAGAGGGTGACGGAACCCTTCCGTCTATCAGACAATATCCTGGTATAAAATACATAAAATGCCACAGAAGTGCCATACTTCACCTGTAGAATAAAGCAATAAATCGGAAGCCGCCGGATGACTTCTCAAACGGACTCGAAGTCGTTATTTGCGAAAGGGGTATCAAATGAAAAGACGGTATTATAACAAATGGCTGGTTATTCTTCTGATTCTTGCTCTTACCATCCCGCATGGGTTCGCCGGCAGCCCGCGCGGGGTCATGGCAGCGCAGAAGGGAACCGTGACTGCGAATTCACTGAATGTAAGAACAGAGCCCTCGACTACGGCACCTAAGTTGAAATCGGGTGTTACAGATGTATATCTGGTGAAGGGCGAGAAGGTTGATATTATAAGCACGAAGGGGGATTTTTATTATGTATCCCTCAAATTCAACGGAAAAACGGAGAAGGGCTACATCCATAAGGATTATGTCAGCGTTACCGGTAAGGCGGACCCGACTCCGACGCCAAAGGTGACAGCCACACCAAAACCCAAGGCGACGGCGACTCCGAAGCCTACTGCAACTCCTACGCCCAAGCCGGGGCCCAAGGATTCGGTTCCGGTAAGGAAGGAGCTTAAGCTGAAAGGCTCGGTGACCGCCTCCACATTAAATGTGAGAAGCGGGCCGGGGACGGGCTACTACAAGGTAGGAGGGCTGGCAAAGGGGAACTCCGTGACCGTGGTCTGCGAGGATGTGATTGACGGCGCGGAATGGTATGGAATTTCCTTTCAATCGGACGGAGGAACCAAGACGGGTTATGTACTCAGCTCTTATATCCAGCTCTCTTATAGCAGTACGATTAAGGGAACCGTGGCTGCAAAGACGCTGAAGCTCCGTTCCGCAACCGGCAGCAAGGCGGCCTATCTAAAAAATAGCAGCGGCAATATTCTTTCTTTGAAGAAAGATAAAGCAGTTACCGTACAGGGAGAGTCAACTCTGTCGGGAGTAAAGTGGCTTAAGCTGTCCGTTACGGTCAGCGGGAAGAAGTATACCGGCTATGCCGAGGCTTCCCAGATCAGCTTTAAGGTGACTGAGGCCAAGCCTACACCTACAGCGACTCCCAAGCCTACAGAGAAGCCTGTTCCGACGCCGTCTGTGACTCCCACTCCGGAGCCTGCGGCGACCCCGGATCCTGTTCCGACAGCCACTCCGGAGGCAACACCCACACCTACGGCGACTCCGACTCCCACGGCAACTCCGATGCCGACACCGGATTTAAACCAGGAGTTCCTGCAGATCGACAATAATCCGAAATACTCACAGATCAGCCAGCCTGTGAATGGGTATGTGTGCAATACTGTCATCCTCTATCTGGTTAAGAATATTGCAACCGGTGAATTTTATTATGACCAATACGGCAATATCCTGTTTATGTCCAACGGCCAGCAGGTATTGGTAACCGGGGTTGAGGTGCTGAATGCGGATACCTGGTACCTGGTATCAATGGATAACGGTATCTATGGTTATGTAAAAGCAGAATATGTGTACATAGCAGATATACTTCCGACGGAGGGGGCTCCAAGCCCTACCCCGACGCCGCCGGTGATTACAGACAATATGGACTTTGAGACCAAGCTTGCGCTTCAGGGATTTCCGGAAAGCTACAAAGCGGCCTTGCGGGCGCTGCATCTCCAGTACCCCAATTGGGAGTTCCGGGCTTATCATACCGGACTGGACTGGAATACCGTCATCGCGGAGGAGAGTACCCTTGCCAAGAGCCTGATCACCAATACCAAAAGTGTGGAATGGAAGTCCCTTGAAAAGGGAGCCTATAAATGGGAGACGGATACCTTTATTCCCTTTGACGGCACCACCTGGGTCAACGCCTCCAGAGCGGCCATTGAATATTATATGGATCCCCGGAACTTTCTGACGACCAGCGGTATCTTCCAGTTCGAGCTGCTGAAATATCAGGCGGAGTACCAGAATCTGGAGGGGGTGGAGAATGTTCTCAAGGGAACGGCAATGTATAATACCCAATACAGTTATACGGACGAAAACGGCATGACTCAAAGTATCTCTTATGCGGAGACCTTTATCAAAGCGGCGGAGTATTCGGGAGTCAGCCCCTATCATCTGGCCTCCCGCGTGAAGCAGGAGGTGGTAACCGGGCCAACGACCTTAAGCAACAGCGTATCCGGTAACTACGGCGGATATGAGGGACTGTATAACTTTTATAATATTGGTGCCAATGACAGCCCGGGAGGCGGTGCCATTGCCAACGGACTGAGGTATGCCAAGAATGGCAGCAGCAATCCGACCACCAATGCCCTTTACATGATTCCCTGGACAAGTCCCTTCCGTTCCATTGTAGGAGGTTCCTATTTTATCGGGGGAAGCTATATCAACAGGGGGCAGGATACCATATACCTGCAGAAATTCAATGTTACTCCGACCTCAACTTATTTTCACCAGTATATGACCAATATTGAGGCCCCTTACGCGGAGGCAAAGAAGATTCTGGCCGCGTATAACGGAATGCTGGATAGTTCCATCGTATTCTCCATTCCGGTGTATCTGAATATGCCGGAGGAGGTCTGCCCGGTGCCGATGACCATGTTCAACCCGAACAATCGGATGAAGAGCTTGAAGATCCTGGATGCCAACGGTGAGGAGCTTGCCATTACGCCGACCTTTAACCAGACAGTATACAATTACTCTCTGATTGTTGGAAACGAGGTGGATACGGTGCAGATCAAGACAACGGCCGTAAGCAAAAAGGCGGTTATCAGCGGAGGCGGAACCATTGCCCTGAACGTTGGTGTCAACACCGTTGTGATAGCGGTGAAAGCAGAGGATGGCAATATTGCCACCTATACAGTTAATATTGTAAGAGAAGAGTAAGCTTTGCAAAGAGATAAAAGCAGCAGGGCTGGTATCTGACATGAAGTATCCGTCCGGCCGCAGGTGAAGAACCTGGCGGCCGGATGTGTTTCTACCCTGTTTTGGGCGGCCTGACGGCAGAATGGAGGTTATTATGAATAGCAGAAAGAAAGGTTATACCGGGATATTATTCCTGGCACTTTTATTAGGAATTACAATGACTTCAAGGACTGCACTGGCAGCCAGTGCACAGGTGGAGCTGTCGGCGGACTCGGAGCAGGTAATGGTGGGAGAGGAGTTTTTTGTATATCTCAATATCTCCTCCCAGGAGGAGTTTGGGGATTTTGAGGGCAGTCTCACCTATGATGACGACATTCTGGAATATGAGGGAGGCTCCTCCCAGGTGAAAGGCAGCAGCGGGTACCTGAGCATATCTGACCTGGATAATGTCAGGGGAGACACCAACAGAAAGTATACGATGAAGTTTGAAGCCGTTAAGGTGGGAATCTGCAGGATCGAGCTGCATGACAGGGCCGTCGTCTATGAGCTTGAGGGAGGAGAGATGTCCGTATCCAACAATATACTGACAATTAATGTGACGGCACCGGAGACCGCCTCCGACAATGCACGTTTAAAGTCTCTGAAGGTCAGCCCTGCCGGATTAGAGCCGGAATTCGATCCGGAAATTTATGATTACACCATGGAAGTGAGTGCCTCCACAGAGCAGCTGGTTATTGCGGCTTTACCGGAGGATAATAAGGCCACTATGACCGTAACCGGAAATGAGTCACTGGCGGAAGGTGAAAATAATATTACGATATCTGTGCTTGCGGAATCGGGAAATATCATAGAATATACTATCAAGGCAATGAAAGCTCCTGTTTCTGATATAACAGGGATACCGGAAGAGGAAATTACGCCGGTGCCGGAGGCAGATACGGCAAAATTTGAAATTGTGAGATTAAATGGTGATAAATATGCTGTTTACAGCGGACAATATAAATTATTGGAGCCGGACGCAGGAACGGTGATACCTCAAGGATACGTTAAGACAAAGATGATTATTTCGGATGTATCGGTGACTGCCTTTTATCCCCAGGGTGACATGGAGAGTGAATTTCTTCTGATTTATGCGGAAAACAATATGGGAGAGGCTGGCTTTTACCGTTATGACCGGATGGAACGTACCATGCAGAGATTTTCCGGTGAAAAAACAGTAGCGATTGGGGAAAATACTCAGACCGGGAACGAGGATCGGGCCGCTTATGAGAAATACCGGACAAATCTGACACAGGCAGCGATTGTTGTCGGATTACTGGGCGCGCTCTGTGCATTTCTTCTGGCGGTATGTATCCGGCTCTTTCTGAAATCCCGAAAGAAATAAAGTGGAACAGTTACGAGCTGTGATGGAGGGGGATTATAATAGCCCTTGACAAAATCGATACGCTTGTTATACTATATATATAACAAGTGCAATATCTTGTAAAATACAGGTGACATGGCGAGGTGTATCCGAATGTATGTGGAAATTGATTTTAACAGTGAAGAAGCATTTTATATCCAATTGAGAAACCAGATTATATACGGCATAGCGACCTCGCAGCTGCAGGAAGGCGAGAATCTTCCCTCCGTAAGAGAATTGGCGGAACATATCGGAATCAATATGCATACCGTTAATAAAGCATATACTATGTTAAAACAGGAAGGGTATCTGAAGCTGGACCGCAGAAGAGGCGCCGTGATTGCAATTGACTGCAACAAACTGAAAGCGATGGCAGAGATGCGTGAGGAACTGCGGGTAATTCTGGCGAAGGCCTTCTGCAGGAATATCAGCTGTGAGGAAGCGCATGAAATTGTGAACGATATTTTCAACGAATTTGAAAGAAGTTAGTCTGCCAAATACACAGGCAAAGAACTTCTAAGTTTCACACCGCAAGTTCATAAAATAACGGCAGAATGGAGGGATTAAAAGATGATATGTGACAGATGCCAGAAAAGAGATGCCAAGATACTGTATACCGAGATTATCAACGGCGTGAAGAAGGAACAGCATCTTTGCGAGGAATGTGCAACGGACTACACATCCTTTCAAATGGAAAAACCTCTGATGAACAGCGAACTTACCCTGGGGGATCTGTTATCCACCCTGCTTCATAATTATACCGCCGCCGACAAGAAAAAAAGCGGAACATCAGCGCCGGCACTGACCTGCAATGCCTGCGGCACTACCTATGAGGAATTTATTCAGAAGGGACGTTTTGGCTGCGCCCAGTGCTATGGAAGCTTCCAGAGCCAGCTGGGGAAGACCTTCAAAAGTGTTCAGGGGGCGGAGCTTCATACCGGCAAGAGGCCCAAGGGCTTTGCCACGGCAGTCTCTGAATGGACCGCTGCGGATATCTCCGAGGCGGAGATGCTTTCCCTGAGACTTCAGGAAGCAATCGAGAAGGAGGAATTTGAGGAGGCTGCGAGACTCAGGGACTTGATCAAGCAGATGAAGCGGGAGGAGGAAGAAAGCAATGCTTAAATGGTATGAACAGATTCCTCTGGATAGTGATGTGGTTATTTCCAGCCGTGTAAGACTTGCAAGAAATCTCAGAACCTATCCCTTTTCCCCAAAGATCAATGAAGAACAGGCCTCAGCCCTGGTAAATGAAGTGAAGCAGATTGCAGGCTCCCTTTCCGAGGCGGATAACCGAAGATATTATTCCTGTAATATCAGTTCCTTAAGTGAGATTGATAAGATTGCCATGGTGGAGCGTCATATTGTGAGCCCCCTGCTGGCAGAGAAACAGCAGACAACCGGATTGATTTTGTCGGATGATGAGACGGTCAGCATTATGATTAATGAAGAGGATCATGTCCGGATTCAGGCTATCGTCGGCGGAATCGATATAGAGCAGGCATACGAAGAGGCAGATCGGATTGACGATATTGCCTATGAGAAATTACATTTTGCCTATGATGAGAAATACGGTTATCTCACTGTCTGCCCCACCAATGCGGGAACCGGGATGAGAGCCTCCTGTATGGTATTTCTTCCGGCCCTCACGGCGGCGAGAATGATACAGAAGCTGATGGAAGAGCTGGGGAAGTATGGTGTAACCATCCGGGGGATTTACGGAGAGGGCACCAAGAGTCTGGGGAGCATTTACCAGATCTCCAACCAGAAGACCATGGGCGTTTCGGAAAGTGAGATTATTGAAAACCTGAAGCGGATTGTGCAGCAGGTGGTGAAGCAGGAGAGAAAGCGCAGGGAATACATGCTTTCTGTGAATACAGATGAGATTGAGGATCAGGTATTTCGCTCTTACGGTGTGCTGAAGTATGCAAGGCAGATGTCTTCGGATGATGCCATGGCCCTGCTGTCCCAGGTCAAGTTTGGCGCGGACTGCGGCCTGATCAAATTTGACAGGGCCTTTAATGTGCATAAGCTGATGATGGGTGTGCAGCCGGGAAGTCTTCAGTGGACCCTGGGCAAGAATGTGGGAAGCCTGACCAGAGACCAGGCCAGAGCCGAATATATTAAGAGAGAGCTGCCCTCCGTAGTGTCTTAGAGGAGGGAGTGACGGGAGTATGCTTCTTGTTCCCGCAAAAGAGTACCCTGGAAGGAAGAATGGAGGATACAAAATATGTATGACAAATTTACTGAAAATGCAAAAAGTGCAATAAATATGGCCCGTGAGGTTGCCTACCGGCTGTCTCATAACTATATTGGGACGGAGCATCTGCTCATCGGCCTCATGGAGGTGCCGGGCATCGCGTCAAGAGTGCTGGAGGAAAACGGCGTCTCCGTCGATAAGATTTTGGAGCTGGTAAACCAGCTGATCGCGCCCAATAACGGTGTGGAAATGATGGATGGGGGCACTTTTACTCCCAGATCCAAGCGCATCCTGGATCAAAGCTATAAGGAAGCAGCTAAATTCAAGGCTCCCCTGGTGGGAACCGAGCATATTCTCATTGCTTTGATCAAGGAATCGGATTGCATCGCAGTCCGCCTGCTGAACACTCTTGGGGTCAATGTGCAGAAGGTATACATTGACATTCTTACCGCGTCAGGAGTGGATATCAGCATAGCTAAGAATGAATATTCGGCCGGGAAGGGCGCCAAGGCTAAGGGAAGGGCAAGTGCGACGCCTACCCTGGACCAGTACAGCAGGGATCTGACAGAGTATGCAAGAGAGGGCAAGCTGGACCCGGTCATCGGACGGGAGAATGAGATTCAGAGAGTAGTTCAGATTCTCAGCCGCCGGACGAAGAACAATCCCTGTCTCGTAGGAGAGCCGGGAGTGGGTAAGACAGCAATCGCGGAAGGACTTGCGTTAAAAATTGTAGAAGGCAATATCCCGGATACCATTAAGGAAAAGCGGGTGGTCACGCTGGATCTGTCCGGCATGGTGGCCGGCTCCAAATACCGGGGTGAATTCGAGGAAAGAATTAAGAAGGTAATCAGTGAGGTAATCAATGACGGCAATGTACTGCTGTTCATTGATGAGATTCATACCATCATCGGGGCCGGAGGAGCGGAAGGGGCCATTGATGCCTCTAATATCCTGAAGCCTTCCCTGGCCAGGGGTGAGCTTCAGATCATCGGAGCAACCACCAGAGAAGAATATCGCAAATATATCGAAAAGGATGCCGCTCTGGAACGCAGATTCCAGCCGGTAGTGGTGGAGGAGCCCTCGGAAGAGGAAGCGATTCAAATCCTATTCGGTCTGCGTGATAAATACGAAGCCCATCATCAGGTGCGCATTACAGATGCGGCTCTGGAAGCGGCAGTAAAGCTTTCCAGCCGTTACATCAATGACAGGTATCTGCCGGATAAGGCAATTGACCTGATGGATGAGGCCGCTTCCAAGGTTCGCCTCAGCACCTATACCTCTTCCCCGGCATTGAAGGATCTGGAGCAGGAGATCAAGCGCCTGGAAAGCGAGAAAGAGAAAGCCATCAAGGAAGAAGCTTATGAGAAGGCCGGAGAGATTAAGAAGCAGCAGGAAAGCGTTTTAGAACAGCTGGAGAAGCAGAAGGTTCTGGACGATAAGCAGCGGCAGGAGAAGCAGCTGGTAGTGGGAGATAATGAGATTGCTGAAATTGTGGCGAGCTGGACGAAGATACCGGTGAAGAAGCTGGCGGAGGAGGAGACGGAGCGTCTTCAGAATCTGGAAAGCATTCTTCACAACAGGGTGGTAGGACAGGAAGAAGCAGTGACAGCAGTGGCAAAGGCCATCCGCCGCGGGCGGGTAGGCTTGAAGGATCCCAACCGCCCCACAGGATCATTCCTGTTCCTGGGGCCCACAGGTGTGGGTAAGACAGAGCTGTCCAAGGCTCTGGCGGAGGCGATGTTCGGCAGTGAGAATTCCATTATCCGTGTTGATATGTCCGAATATATGGAGAAGCACAGTATCAGCAAGCTCATCGGATCTCCTCCGGGATATGTGGGTTATGACGAAGGCGGGCAGCTGAGCGAGAAAGTAAGACAGAATCCCTACTCCGTCATATTATTTGACGAGGTGGAGAAGGCTCATCCCGATGTATTCAATATCCTGCTTCAGGTATTGGATGACGGGCATATCACCGACTCCCAGGGCAGAAGGGTAAGCTTTAAGAATACCATTATTATTATGACCTCCAATGCAGGAGCCCAGAATATTGTGGAGCCGAAGCGTCTGGGCTTTGCCGCGGTAGTAGATGAGAAAGAGGACTACAAGCGGATGAAGGATGGGGTAATGGAAGAGGTGAAGAGAATTTTCAAGCCGGAATTCATCAACCGTATCGATGAAATCATTGTATTCCATTCTCTGACCAAGGAAAACATTAAGCAGATCGTGGGCATCATGATTGCTACCATTGCAAAGCGCAGCAAGGCTCAGATGAGCATCACCCTGGAAACCGGAGAAACGGCAATTGAGCATCTGGCCGAGGTTGGTTTTGATCCCAAGTATGGGGCCAGACCGCTGAGACGCGCGATCCAGACCAACATTGAAGATAAGCTGGCGGAAGGAATTCTGGCGGGATCCATCAAAGAAGGGGACACGGTTCATGTGGATTTCCTGGACAATGAAATAGTGTTGCAGGCGAAGTAAGTTTATTTTTAAAATTTAATAATTCCAAGGTAGAATTCAGACGAAATATCATATATAATGGAGTAACAATTTATTAACAGGTTTTAATACAAGTTTTCAATACAATTAGGAGGGTCATGTAATGGCAGTTGTTGAAGAGTTAATACGCAAGGAAAGCGATGGGACAATCAGCTTTGGTAATTACACATTGAGTGTCAAATCAAAGGCTTCCGATTTCGAGCATCAGGGGGATATCTACAAGGTAAAAACTTTCTATGAGATAACCAAGCTCGAGAAGAATGGGATGTTTGTCTACGAATCCGTACCCGGTACTGCCGTATTTCACCTTGATGCAAAAGAAGACCAGATCAGCTTTGAAGTATCCGGTAAGGACACAGCCCAGATCACGCTGGAGCTGGAAGCAGAGAAGGAATATGAGATTTACAGGAATGATACCAATCTTGGCAAGATGAAGACGAACCTGGGCGGAAAGCTGGTATTAAGCCTGGAGTTGAACGAAGACGAGAAGGACTTCGTAAAGGTGGTTAAACTGTAGAATGGCTAAGACGAAAACCGTGTTTTTCTGTAAAGAATGTGGCTTTGAATCGGCAAAATGGTCAGGGCAGTGTCCGGCCTGCAAGGGCTGGGATACCTTTGTGGACGAACCGGTGATCAAGAAGCCAGGAAGAGCAGCCGGCGGCATCCGGAACTATCAGGAGCCGGTACTGATCTCTCAAGTGAAAGCGGAGGAGCAGCTGAGGCTGTGCTCCGGAATCGAAGAGCTGGACCGGGTTCTGGGCGGAGGAATTGTCCGGGGCAGTTTAGTTTTGGTGGGTGGTGATCCGGGTATCGGAAAGTCCACCCTGCTGCTTCAGATGTGCCGCGAAGTTGCAATGCAGAATAAGAAGATTTTATATATCTCAGGGGAGGAATCCCTAAGCCAAATTAAAATGAGGGCAGAGAGGCTCGGCGTGTTTGGCGGCGAGCTTCTCCTTTTATGTGAGACGGACCTGGATATGATAGATGAGGTGATTCAGAAGCACACCCCGGACATTGTGGTCATTGATTCCATTCAGACTGTATTCAAAGAAGAGGTAGCCGCCGCACCGGGAAGCGTCAGCCAGGTGAGAGAAGCGACGGCTGCCTTGATGAGGATTGCGAAGGGTTCCGGAATTACTATTTTTATCATAGGACATGTGACAAAAGAGGGTGTGGTAGCCGGTCCCAGAGTACTGGAACATATGGTGGACACCGTACTGTATTTTGAAGGGGATAATTATGCTTCCTACCGGGTATTGAGAGCGGTCAAGAACCGCTTCGGCTCCACCAACGAGATAGGAGTCTTTGAAATGCGAGGCTCGGGGCTTGCAGAGGTGAAGAATCCCTCGGAATTCATGTTGAAAGGAAGACCGGAGGGAGAAGCGGGTTCGGTGGTGGCAGCTTCCATGGAGGGTACCAGGCCGATTTTGGTCGAGGTGCAGGCTCTGGTTTGCAGGACGAATTTTAACATGCCCAGAAGAACCGCCGCCGGTACGGATTATAACCGGGTCAATCTGTTGATGGCAGTGCTGGAAAAACGGGCAGGGATACAATTATCCGATTGCGACGCCTATGTCAATGTGGCGGGCGGAATGAGAATCACGGAGCCGGCTCTGGATCTGGCGGTGGTAACGGCGCTCCTCTCCAGCTATAAGAATGCCGCGCTGGATAATAAAACCGTAGTATTCGGGGAGGTTGGCCTGACCGGTGAGATCAGAGCGGTGAATATGGCGGAGCAGCGGGCCGCGGAAGCTGCCAAGATGGGCTTTGAACGGTGCATCCTGCCCCAGGCAAACAAGGAACACATTAAGAATAACGGTATAAAATTGATTGGAGTCCGGAATATCAGTGAAGTAATGGGAATACTCAGCAACGTTTGAGATAGGGGATTTTACTCTACGAAGAATGCGGGGGCTACAAATGAAGGAGCTGGAAAGTGAAAGGTTGAAATATCTGGCGAAGGCACAGGAGAGCCTGTTCTATATGACGGACAGGATGGAACAATGGGAGTCTTCCCAGTCGGAACTGGAGAAAAACGCCTATGAGACCATTAATCTCTCGGATAAGATACTGGGTCTGTGCGAGGCGGGGATTAAGCTGATCGGACAGCTGCAGGGATGTTATTCGACCGCTCTTTTGGAAGAAGAGATGATTTTGGAGGAAGCAGGAGAGAGGAAGCCGGCAGCAGAGACGCTTCAGGAGCTTTTGAGTACTCTAAATCAGATAGGTAAGCATTCCCAAGGTATTAATGAAACCGTACACCTTCTGGAGGAAGAGGTGGCAGAGCAGGTGGAGCTGGTTGCGGATGTGCAGGGAATGGTATGCTGTACAATGGAACAGATCGACTCTGTTGTTGCTTGTGGTGAGTTTATTCTGGCAGACTTATAATACATATGATAGGAACGAAAGCATGGCAGCTTATATGACTATGAGGAAACAGCGGGCCGCGGAATTGATGATATAATGGGGCTTGCTGCGGAGGATAATAATGACGCATCAGGAAATTATAGAATATTGTCTGAGCAAACCTGGCGCATATCTGGATTACCCCTTTGACCCGATGTATCCGGTTATTAAGGTGAAAGCTCCGTCCCAGGAAAAAGGCAGGATTTTTGCCCAGCCTTTTATGCTGCACGGTGAGCCAAAGGTTACGCTGAACTGTTCGCTGGAAACAGCGGAATTTTATCGCAGTGTTTATCCCGGAGCCGTAGCGCGGGGCTGGCATTGTCCTCCCATCCAGCAGCCTTATTTTAACACGGTGAACCTCGATGGAACCGTGCCGGATGAGGAGCTTTTAGAAATGATGGATCATGCATATGAAGTCGTAGTCGCCAAGCTCCCCAAATACATTCAGAAAGAAATCCGTTAGCGGTAGTGAGGAATAATACAATATGGAATTCGGTATGCCGACATTGATCGAGCTGAAAAGCCTTGAAGCCTGTGCACAGCTTTGTAAAGAGCTGGGTTTGCAGTTTATAGAGCTGAATATGAATCTGCCGGAGTATCAGGCAGACAGGATGGAAGCGGATATATTTATGGAAATCGCCCAACGGTATGGGATTTATTACACCATCCATCTGGATGAAAAACTGAGCCCCTGCGATTTCAATGAGAGAGTAGCACAAGCCTATACAGATACGGTTATACATACGATAGAGGCGGCAAAACGGCTCCATGTTCCGGTCCTGAATATGCATTTATCAATGGGGGTATATTTCACGCTGCCGGAGGAGAGGGTTTATCTGTTTAATGAATATAGAGAAACCTACCTTGCAAAACTCACGGCTTTCAGAGACCGGTGTGAAAAAGCAATCGGAGAAGCGGATATCAGGATATGCGTTGAAAATTCGGACGGCTACCGTGAGGAATTTGCGAAAAGCAGTCTTGCTCTTTTACTTGAAAGCAAGGTGTTTGCACTGACCTTTGATATTGGACATAACGCGGCAATCGGCGGTGGTGACGAAGAAATTATTATGGAGAATAAGGACAGGCTTTGTCATATGCATATGCACGATGCAAAGGGTATGAGAAATCATCTGCCTCTTGGTACAGGAGAGTTGGATTTGCCGGGGTATGTTGAGCTTGCGGATAAACAGAATTGCCGTGTGGTGCTTGAGACAAAGAATGTGGCAGGATTAAAGGAATCTGCGGAGTGGATAAAAAGAAGGAAGTCTTGAAACGATTGATTTCAAGACTTTTTTATGATGACAGTGAAGAAGATTTCTTTATCTGCTCAAATATCTTCAGATAAGAGTGCTCTTTCTTTATCAGAAATGTTTTTTCATTAAATAGTAAACTGAACCTCCGCCAACAAACCGTAGTGATCGCTGGGAGCATATCCAGTGACAGGTGAAACCTCCTGCCCAAACACTTTTACATCACACAGCTTAAATTCGTAATCCCAGTTGAAACTTTCCATGATGTAGATTCTATCGCAGGTATCCGGTATGTAGTTCGTATTCTTTCCCTGCCATCTCGGATTACTAACAAAGTCGAGCGTCGGCACGATAGAATACCCATTTAATGTGGAATGTACCGTTGCCAGGTCATTCCAATAGGGCTTGGCTTCACACCCGAGCAAGCTCTGATCGCCCAAAAGATAATGATGAACGCTTGAAGCTAAGGTACAATTAAAGTCTCCTAACAAAATAAAGAAGTTAGCCGTATCCTTTTGGCCATGAATATACTTATCAACAGCCACAATTTGTTTTTCTTTTGCTAATGCAGAATCCCATGGCAGATGAACATTGGTGACGGAAAACCGCATTCCGTCCTTTTCAAAAACAATATTTTGCGCGATGCTGTTGTCATATTCATTGCTTGTAAATAGTGAAAACTGTTCAAGGAAAGGATATCTACACAGCAGAGCCAGCCCATACCCGTCATCATCGCCGTAAGAAAGATAGGTATGATAGGGATAGGAGGCGCTTGAAATAAGGGACTGGTAAAATAGGGGAGTCACCTCCTGCAATCCGATAATGTCTGCGTCTGTTCTGTTTATTTCATTAATTAACTGCTCGGTTCTCAATTCAATATTTGGATACCAAACATTGTAAGTGGCAAATTTCATCCGGCACACCCCCTCAGGTTTTTTCATATGATTATGTTTAAATTTGCCGCTATCATACCATACTTTTTCAATTAAGAAAAGACATAACTCTCCTTTCCCCACGGTGTGATAAGGACATTTTTCTAAACCGTGGTGAAGTGGGGCGGTATGGTTCGGCAGGCAGTGGTTTCGCTGCCTGCCGTTGCCGCTTTATGCGACTTCTGACGGGTCACTCGGCGCTTCGAGTTCCTCGGACTTTTCAGTAACAGTGTCCATCAAACCGATGTCCCGATAGTAAATGTTGATTTCCTGCGGGGCGGTGTGTGACCATTTCTCGTCACGTTCGCCGACCTCCACCCGCTCAATAAAGAGGTTCAGGATTTCCGCGGTGAGCTCATTGATCTCCGTGTACTGCCTCGCCTTTTCAATGAAAGCGCCGACATTGGCCACCGATGCCCTCAGCTTTTCCAGATCACTTTCTCTTTCCGGGATGGCGGTCTGGATTTCTTTTTGCTCGTTAAGGTAGTCGTCACTGAGCCTTCGGAAGACCTCGTTCGGGATTTTGCCAAGGACATTGTCTTCATACAGCCTTTTGAATAATGCGCTCAACTCGGTGTCTCTCCGTTTCAAGGATTCCAGTTCGCGCTCCACACGGGCAATCTCACGTCGGATTTCAGCGCCGTTCTTTTGGGTTATGTGCTTGGCGAAGAGCAGTTCATTCTGCCTTGCGAAGTGGGTCACCCTGCGGAGATCGTCCAAAAGGATGGCGGCGAGCTGGGATTCTCTGATGTAATGTCCGGAACAGGTTTCCTTGCCTCTTTTCCTGTAGGTGGCGCATTGGAAGTTGTTTTTGACCGTGTCCATGGTGTGAGCCCGGCTGAGCACCATCGCCTTTCCGCAGTCCTTGCAGTAAATCAGTCCGG
>JAEWYQ010000053.1 GCA_023395555.1 Bacillota bacterium | reverse complement strand
GGTAGCCGCCTTGCTGGCCCTCTCCCTGCGGTCTGGGACGGTTCCCCTGGTATCCGCCCTGCTGGCCTTCTCCCTGCGGTCTGCGATTCCCCTGATAGCCGCCTTGCTGGCCTTCTCCTTGCGGTCTGGGACGATTCCCTTGATAGCCCTGGCTCTCCCCTTGAGGCCTCTGATTATTTCCTGCAGGTCTTCCCTGCTGGTTATTTGTTCCCTGGGACGTTCTCTGTCCCTGCGTATATTCACTGTTTCTGCCCGTATTGCCTGAGCTTTGATACCCCTGGCTCTGATTGCCAGATTGGCCAGCGCTTCCTTGCTGTCCTTGCTTCATTCCACTTTGTCCTCCTGCCGGCCTTAATCCTTGCTGTGCATTTTGTGCCTGTGCCGTGTTCAATGCCTGTGCTGCCACCGGCTGCGTATTTGTTTCAGTATGTCCTTGATCTCCCGGGGCTTTGGCGACGCTTCCCGTTTGGGCAGTCCGCACCTGGTCTTCCGGCCGGGCCGCATCCCTGGGTTCCTGCACCGCCGGACGCGGCTTCGCCGCCGCGGGCTTGGTCTGGGGCTGTGACGGCGTGCCCGAAGGAGCCGCTTTTGCCGTCCGTCCCCCGGCTTCCTCCGCCGCCTGTCTCGCCGCTGCCGCCCGGACGAAATGATTCTTTACAAAATTGACCTCATTCTCCTCCAGATTGCTGCTGTGCGTCTTCTTCACCCCAAAGTTCTGGTCCAGATAATCAAGGATATCCTTGTTCTCTATGGGATATTTTACATGTTTATTTATTTCATTTTTTAGCTCAAATATCTTCATTTTTGCCATACTTACTACCTCCGTTCCTATCCTGTATTATTTCCAGTTGCTTTTCCATTGCGTCCGCCAAGCCTTTATCAAGCACTGCCAAAGAGGCACGAAACTCTTTACCTACTGCATGACCCAAGTCGTCCTTTATACCAAAATAATAAATTGGCACATTATAGTAAGTACACATATTGGTAAACATTTTCTTCGTATTATCAGACGCGTCCTCCGCCACAACGACCAAAGCCGCCTTCCGTTCTTTCACCGCTTTCTCTGTAGAGAATTCACCGCTTACAAGCTTGCCTGATTTTGTTGCAATTCCAAACAGGTTATATACCTTCTTTTCTTCCGGATTCAAGCAAAATCATCTCCTTCTCTAGAGTTTCTATTATTTCTCCCGGAATGCTGACCTTGAGAGACCGTTCCAGGCCCTTTGTCTTTACCGCTTTCTGAAGACAGGCCAGAGAGCAGCATACATAAGCTCCGCGTCCGTTCTTCTTACCGGTGGCATCAATCACGATCTCCTCCTCCGGCGTCTTCAGAACACGGATTAATTCCCTCTTGGACTTCATCTCACCGCATCCGGTACACATTCTTAACGGTAATTTCTTCGCCATCTATACCTCCATGGATATTGATATCCCCTCACCGCTTACCACTGCATGCTCTGGGACTCACTTTTGATATCGATCTTGTATCCTGTCAGCTTTGCCGCAAGCCTTGCGTTCTGGCCTTCCTTACCGATGGCAAGGGAGAGCTGGTAATCAGGAACAATCACTCTGGCGCTCTTCTCAAATTCATCTACGGTAACCGAGACTACCTTGGCGGGGCTTAAGGCATTCTCAATCAGCTGTTCCGGGGCGTTGCTCCAATTAATGATATCGATCTTCTCATTGCGGAGCTCATGCACGATGGCATTCACCCTGGCACCGTTCAGGCCGACACAGGCGCCTACCGCGTCCACATCCGGATTGTTGCTCCATACTGCCATCTTGGTCCGGGAACCGGCTTCCCTGGAAATGCTCTTGATCTCTACTGTTCCGTCCTGGATCTCCGTAACCTCAGCCTCAAACAACCTCTTTACCAGCTCGGGATGGGTGCGGGATACGGTAATTCTGGGCCCCTTGGTGGTATCCTTTACCTCAAGCACATACAGCTTGATGCGGTCCGTAGGCCGGAACACCTCGCCTCTCACCTGCTCGTTTTCCGTTAAAATCGCATCCACCTTACCTAAGTTGATGCTCACATTATTCCCCACATAACGCTGCACGATGCCGGTTACAATATCCTTCTCCTTCCCGCTGTACTGGGCAAAGAGAACCTTTCTCTCTTCCTCGCGTATCTTCTGAACCACGACCTGCTTCGCCTTCTGGGCAGCAATACGGCCAAAGTTCTTCGGTGTTACCTCAATGGCTATGACATCCCCCAATTCCTTTCTTGAATCCTTCATTTTTGCCTGGGCCAGACTGATCTGCATAACCGGATCGGTTACTTCCTCCACCACTTCCTTCATGGCATATACATTAACTTCCCCTGTATTGCGGTCAATGTCGACCTTTATATTATCCGCTCTGCCATAGTTATTCTTGCACGCTGCAACCAATGAGTTCTCCAATGCCTCCAGTAAAATGTCTTTGCTGATGTCCTTTTCCTTCTCAATCTGGTTCAAAGCCTCAATCAGTTCCCTGTTTGCATCCATTTTCTCTCAAATCCTCCTTTAATATGATTAGACCAATCTCTAGAAATCAAAAGTGAGCCGCACCACGGCGATATCCGTCCGCAAAAAGTCCATATCCGTTCCATCCTCTAATTCAAGGGTGATGGTTCCGGCATCGAAAGCCTTTAAGATACCCACAAACTCTTTCTTTTTATTTAATGCTTTATAAAGCTTGACCTCTACCTCTTCACCGATGCTCTTTTCAAAATGCTTCTCTTTCCTCAGCTGCCTTCCAAGTCCGGGCGAGCTTACCTCCAATACGTAGGAATCCGGGATGAAATCTTCCTTGTCAAGGAGATCGCTCAGTTTTCTGCTGACCATGACGCAGTCATCCACCGTAATGCCGTTTTCCTTGTCAATATAAGCCCTCAGATACCAGCTGCCGCCCTCCTTCACATACTCCACATCATATAATTCAAAATGGTTCTCCGACAGGATGGGTTCCAGCAGCCGCTCCGTCCTGCGCTCATAGTCTTCGTGCTTCGTCATTCAAATCCCTGCTTTCCTAACATATTTGGGCTTTACACAAATAAGAAGAGTGGACTTTCGTCCACTCCTTTAATCGTCTTATCATTTTGCACCATACTTATTATAGCAAAACAAACCCAATACCGCAAGCACTTTATTTTAATTTTGATTAAATCTTTGCAAAAAGTCCTTTGTCCTCTGATTTAGCGTGTTTCCAAAGACCTCCTCCGGTGTTCCCTGCTCCACGATTACCCCCTCGTCCATAAAGATCACCCGGTCAGCCACATCCTTTGCAAAGGCCATCTCATGGGTCACGATGACCATGGTCATATGTTCCTTGGCAAGGGTACGGATTACTTTAAGAATCTCGCCCGTCAGTTCCGGGTCCAGAGCCGAGGTGGGTTCGTCAAAGAACAGGATGCGGGGATTTAAGGCCAATGCCCGGGCAATGGCAATCCGCTGCTGCTGTCCGCCGGACAGCTCACAGGGATAGGAAGCCGCCTTATCCCGGAGATTCATCCGGTCCAGCAGCTCCAGCGCCTTCCCGGCAGCCGCCTTCTTATCCGTTCCCAGGACTCTCACCTGGGCATCCACAATATTATGCAGCACGCTGAAATGGGGAAAAAGATTAAAGTTCTGGAATACAAGCCCCACCTCCAGAATAATCTCATGAAGGGTCTTCGCGTCCGAATATCCCGCTCCCGACTTCGTATCCACCATTGTCTTGCCGCAGACCTCAATCCGTCCTCCGTCGATTCTCTCCAGCTGGGTCAGGCATCGCAGCAGCGTGGATTTTCCGGAACCGGAGGGACCGATAATGGCCACAACCTCCCCTTCCGCTACCTGGAGGGAGATATCCTTTAATACCTCTGTATTATTAAACCCTTTTTCAATATTATCCGCAACTAATAACATGGCAGCCTCCATTCCTAGTTCTTGTAATAATCCAGCCTCTTCTCCAGCTTTTTAAAGGATACCTCCACCACCGTATTCATAATCAGATAGAATACGGCGGCAATAATAATAGGGACCGTGGAGAAATATTTGGACTGGGTCGTGGTGGCAACGCGGAACAGCTCCACCACTGCAATCACCTGGGCCAGAGAGGTGTCCTTGACCAGTGTCATCAGCTCATTGCCCGTCGCCGGCACCACATATTTCACCACCTGCGGCAGTACAATGCGCATAAAGGTCTGAAGCTTTGTATAGCCCAGCACCTTGGCCGCCTCATACTGTCCCTTTGGAATGGCCGCAATTCCCCCTCGGAAGATCTCCCCGAAATAAGCGGCATAGTTAATGGAAAATGCCAGAATACAGGCTACCATCCGGTCTTTGTAATTATAGCCGAACAGGTAAAAGGGTGCGTACATGAAGAAGATCAGCTGCAGCATCAACGGCGTTCCTCTGAAAATCAATTGATAAATCCTTATGGGAACGCTTACAATCCAGATCCGGCATCTCCTCCCCAGGGCAACGAAAAAGCCCAGGGGGATGGAAAAGAGGATGGTCAGAAAGAAAATGCTGAGGGTTGTTCCCGTGGCCTTAAGCATATTGGGTATCAGATATTCCATGGGCACATTATCGATAGTCATAAATCTCCTCCATGATGGGTAAAGCTCTTGATTTCCTGCTCTCTCTTACTCAATGATTGTGATATCGGCACCAAACCACTTCTTTGAGATCTCCGCTACGGTTCCGTCTGCCTTCAGCTCGCTCATGGCCTTTTCTACCGCCTCACAGAGCTTTATGTCTCCCTTGCGGAAGGCAACGGCAAATTCATCCGGCAGCAGGGTTTCATCCAGTATCTTAAAATCTTTTCCAAGGGTTGTGATCATATATTCCGCCATAACCGTATCCATAAGCACCGCATCCGAATTACCAGTCTCCACATCCATCAGAGCCGTATCATATTTATCAAAGGGATTCACCTGGGCCAGGGATGCAAGAAAATCCTTGTTCGCATCCTCATTCAGCACCTCCTCGGCGGAGGAACCGCCCTGGACAGCAAGCTTTTTACCAGCCATATCCGCCATGCTGGTGATGGTGCTGTTACCTGTAACCACCAGGGAAATATTATTGACCATATAGGGCTTGGACATCGTCATACTCGCCTTTCGTTTCGCGGTAAGGGACAGGCCGTTCCAGATACAGTCAATGTTCTTTGTTGCCAGCTCCTGCTCCTTCGCTTTCCATTCCACCGGCTGCAGCACCAGCTCCACGTCCAGCTTCTCACATACGGCGGTAGCGAGATCAATATCAAAGCCGATGATATCGCCGTTGTCATCCCGAAAGCCCATGGGGACAAAGGTATCATCCAGTCCAAGAACCAGCTTCTTATTATCCTTTATGTATTGCAGGGAATTATCCTCTCCCGACTTCTTCTGACATCCTGCCAGACTTAATCCTACCAGGGATATCAGTAATATACTGATTATTATTCTCTTTTTCATACTTTCCTCTCCTCTGTCTTTTCTCAGTGTTTTATTATGCCAATACGATCCTTCTGATTTATTTGCTTTTCTGTATTAGCACTTTACCATACTATCATAGCAATGTAAAGATTTCAATTATTATTTAAAAAATAGGATTAAAAACATATTGTTTTTAATCCCACGGTTTTATTCCTAATATAATTCCTATATCATTTCTAAACAAATCTTATCGAAACCTTTTATAGGCATCCAGCATAAATGCCCTGTATCAATCGCATTCCTTCCATGAGCTTACAATGTTGCATCACGCATTATCATGGAGGGACTTGTTTATAATTTTAATTGCCCTGCTGCAGTTACTGATCTCAACTCTCTCATGGCTTCCGCCAAACTCTCCGTCCAGGGTCCACTCCATTTTCTCCGAGGTTATGGTAAGGCTCGGAGCCTGTATATAATACATCAGACTTTCATTAATCCTATAATTAATCAGCGAACTGACAATCATCTCGAGCTCAAAAATATTCTTCGGCATCTTGATCAAAAGCACTTCCATTAACCCATCATTCAGACTCGTTTTATCATAGCTTGGATTCTTAAATCCTCCAATATAAAGGGAGTTGGTTACCAGCCCGATCAAAAACTCCTCCTCCATCACCTGATCGCCGTACTCCACCCGGATCAGTCTGGGCTTCAGCTCGGAGAGCTTCCTGATTCCCTCCAGATAATAAGCCAGATTACCGATGATGTTCTTATTCTTCTGGGGAGTAGTATAGGAAATGTCGGTAAATGCACCGAAAGCCGCCACATAAATGAAATACTTCCCGTTAAAGCATCCGATATCCATGGAATACGGTCTTCCCGTCATCACATCATTCACCGCATTCATAATATTTCTGCTGATCTTAAAGCTATGGCCCACATCATTCATGGAGCCTGCCGGAATCAATCCGATGGGAACCGATTTATCCGCAAGCATCATCCCGGTGATTACCTCGTTCAAAGTACCGTCTCCTCCGGCACAGACCAGCACATCATAAGGATCCGGTTCATTTAATATGATGGAAGTGGCATCCCCCTTCTGCTGGGTGGGATAGACCTGAACCCGGTAGCCATTTTTTATAAAGCTGTCTACAATATCAAACAACTTACTTTTCAGCCGGCCCCTGCCAGCGGCTGGATTGAAAACAAATAATATTTTCTTCATACAGAAGCCTCCAAAATGATGTAATGATTCCTTGTATCCGGTCGGCGGTGGCAGCTAATTTGCCTGATAAATGAAATCCAGGTCGCTGTCCTTGAACAAGGGTGCCCGGGCATCCTTTTCCGAAAGGATGGGTTCCTTAATCCCCCAATCAACTCCAAGCTCCGGATCATTCCAGTACACGGAACGGTCCGCTTCCTTGTTATAGAAATTATCTGTTTTATAGAGGAATTCCACTTCATCGGTTAATGCCAGATAGCCGTGCAAAAAGCCCCTCGGAACTAACAGCTGCCTGAAATTTGCAGCGGACAGCTCTACCGCTATCCATTTTTTATAAGTGGGTGAGCCCTGCCGGACATCTACCGCTACATCCAGGATGCTTCCCTTCGCGCATCTGACCAGCTTGGCCTGGGATGCTTCCCCTTTCTGACAATGCAGGGCACGCAGGGTTCCCTTTACCGTAGAATAGGAATGGTTGTCCTGTACAAAGTGATAAAACAGCCCATGCTCCTCCATCGTCCGCTGCGACCAGCTTTCCATGAACCAGCCCCGGTGATCTCCGTGAACCTCGGGCTCCAGTATATACAAATCTTTTAACTCTGTGGGAATAATATTCATGTGTATGTTATGTTTCCTTCCTGTTTAGTAAAGAATCTTCCCTTCGGAGACCTTCCATAAATGCTGTCCATAAATGGACTTACCATAATGCTCTGCTGCTTCCACCAGCTTTTCTTTTGTGATCCAGCCATTGATGTATGCAATTTCTTCGATTGCAGCAATCTGAATTCCCTGGCGCTTCTCAACCACCTTGACGAATTCCGAGGCTTCACTCAGCGCCTCCACCGTCCCCGTATCCAGCCAGGCATAGCCACGGCCCAGAGTGACCACATTCAGGCTGCCATCCTCAAGATACATACGGTTCAGATCGGTAATCTCCAGCTCTCCCCGTCTGGAAGGCTTCACCTGTTTGGCGAATTCACATACCCGGCTATCGTAAAAATACAGCCCTGTAACACAGTAATTGGACTTGGGATTCTCCGGCTTTTCTTCAATGGAAATCACCCTTCCCTTATCATCAAATTCCACGATGCCAAAGCGCTGCGGATCATCGACATAGTAGCCGAATACTGTGGCGCCGCAGTCCCTGGCTGCCGCCTGTTTTAAATGCTTCGTCAGACCGCTTCCGTAGAAAATATTATCACCAAGAACCATGGCGCAGGCCTGTCCCCCAATAAATTCTTCCCCAATCAGAAAAGCCTGTGCCAGCCCGTCCGGGGAAGGCTGTTCCGCATAGGATAATTGGAGTCCAAAGCTGGAACCATCCCCAAGGAGCTTCTTAAAATCAGGCAGGTCATGGGGAGTTGAGATGATAAGAATGTCCCGGATTCCCGCCAGCATCAGAGTCGACATGGGATAATAGATCATGGGCTTATCATATACCGGTAACAACTGTTTTGAAGTTACCATAGTTAATGGATATAATCGTGTGCCGGAGCCTCCGGCAAGGATAATGCCTTTCATTATGCTCCTCCGATCCGGCGATAGATACACAGATCTCTTCTTCAATTCCTCTGCTGCGCGTTGATATTCTGCCGGATACTATTCCTTTTTATTCATATCGTGATAAATTATAACAAAGTCAGGGAAAGAGCGCAATAGATGTCTGTGATTCTATTCCTCTCCGGAAACTGTCAGAATACTGTTATCAAGCCATGTTTGTTACAAGCCATTCTTTAATCATAATTATAGCAAAGGAAGAGGATCGATGCAATAGCGGCATCCGGCATTATTTGTTTACATAAATAGCTCTCTGGAAAGGTGCCTCTGCTGCAAAATGATAAGCCGCAGCGCAAAAATATCGGAGGAAGGTTTCCCATAGATATTCCATGCCGCTGCGGCTTTTATCAACTTACTATTTTATTCCTGTTATACAACTTAACAGAAATCAATCCCGTATCAGTTTACTTTTCTTCTTTTTATGGAAGACAGTCACCAAAATTCCTGTCAGGCAGGCCAGCATTCCCAGCAAGAGATAAGTCCATTGCATGGTCTCCCCGGTCTTCGGCAGTTTGCCGGTCTCCTTATTCTGATCTATTTTTCCCAAAGGAACCTTCTCTACATCCACGGTAATAAATATCTCTTCTTCCGTCCCATCGGGTTTGGTTACAATGATTGAAAATTCATCCTTACCGGTATAACCGGGATCCGGTGTGTAATCCCTGTTACCCTCTTTGTCAATTGTCACCTTCCCATGCTCCGGCTCCTTGCCCTTGGCAGGCTTTTCGCCCTTCTCCACAGGAACCTTTCCATCCTTGGGAGTATTCTCCGGTGTAATCACCTTTTCCGGCTCCGGTGTGGGGGTCGGTGTGGGCTCCGGCTTCTCTGTAGGCTCCGGCTTCTCCGTGGGAACAGGAGTAGGCGTAGGGGTCACTGTCGGTTCAGGCTCCGGTTCGGGAGTTACCGAAGGGGTAGGCGTAGGTGTTATATCCGGGTCCGGATACCAGGGTATTGACGGAGTCTCCTTTGTATTCTTGACCTCTACGGTAAATTCAATTGCTGAAGCATCCAGTATTCTTTCTTCCAGCCTGGTATTTAAGTGATACCCATTCGGTGCTTTTGTCTCTTTGATTACATATTTACCAAAGGTCAGGCCATCCAGTCTTCCTATTCCGTCGGCTCCCGTTATAACCTTATATTCGGTTCCATCGGGACCGGTCACTGTAAATTCGGCATCGGCTAATGTCTTAGAAGGATCCCTGCTATCCACCTTCTTAATGATCAAAGAGCGTTCCAAATCATTCTTAACTTCCCGGGTTATAACCACGTCAGTTCCCTCTTTGATTTCGATCTGGACGCTGTCCGCGGAAAGCTGATATCCCTCCGGTGCTTTCGTCTCTTTGATTTCATATTTACCAAATACCAAGCCGTCCAGTTTTCCTGTTCCGTTGGCTCCCGTTATAACCTTATACTCGGTTCCGTCGGGACCGGTCACTGTAAATTCGGCATCGGCTAATCCCTTAGAAGGATCCCTGCTGTCCACCTTCTTAATGATTAAGGAACGTTTCATATAATTCTTAACGCCTTTGGTTATAACCAATTCGGCTCCCGCCTTGATTTCGATCTGGATACCATCCTTGAGAGGCTGATATCCAACCGGTGCCTCTGTCTCAACCAATGTGTAATCACCCAAAGGAAGATCCTTAATCTCGACTGTTCCATCCGCCTGTGTGGTTATACCTGTCCGATAGGGTGTTCCGTCCTTCAGAAGCTCGAATTCTGCTCCGGACAGCGCCTTCCCATCCTCGTCGGACTTCACAATCTTAATAGTACGAAGTACATCATTGCCGATACCCGGTAAGAGATAACCATATTTCAGATCGTCATAGGTAATCTCGAATTCCGTAACCGGGTTATCCGATATCTTATATCCGGCAGGAGCAGCTGTTTCCACTAATTTATATTTCCCTACCTTTAAGCCCTCTATTACGAAGGTACCGTCCGGTCCGGTTACATAATGAGCAATGAACTCATTTGTTACTGCGTCTCTGAGATCAAATTCCGCTCCCGGCAAGCCGTTCGCCGCCAGTGTTCCGTTCTTATCCTTTGCCAGCTTCTCAGCATCCACCTTCTTGACCTTGACCGACTGCAGCAAAGTATTCTGAATAATTTGTGTGACGATCCCATCCTTCGCTAAGTCATGCTTGACAATAATCTCGGTATCCGTAACCCGTGGCAATTGATATCGGTCCGGTGCGGCGGTCTCAACGGCCTTGTATGTCCCGTCGGCCAGCTTATCGACCAGTATCTCGCCGGACGCATTCGTTTTAAGTTTATTTGTATTTATCTTGATCCACGAAGAACCATCCCATTGATACAAATCAAACTCAGCATCCGCAAGTGTAATTTTTTCGTCTTTTGAATCCACCTTTATGATTTTGATGGTTTTTAACGGCTCGTTCCTAACCGTAAAATCATAGATATACTGCTTATCCAAACCAGCCGTTGTCATGTTGATCTCAATGTTCCACTCCCGTACCGCGGGCAGCTGATGATCGGACGGTGCCGCTGTTTCAACCAGCTTGTAGGTTCCGTTAAGCAAATGATCAATGGTGATGGTGCCATCACTCTTCGTAATGGTATATTCATCCCCAATCTTTTCATTAACGGCGTTCCCCTTCTCATCTATAATCCGGTGTAAGGTAAACTTTGCTCCGGTAAGAGGTGCCTCCGTATAAGAATCAACCTTTGTAATTCTCAGCTTCTTCTTATTCTCATTTGGCATCTCGAAGGTTACATTTTTCTCCCCTGACGCGGAGCTGATCCTGATATCCTTCAGCTCGCCGTCCATAATATAACCGTCCGGTGCCCCTACCTCTTTCAACTGGTAGGTACGATAGGATAATCCTTGATACTCTACTATTCCATTGGACGTCGTCTTGGGCCCGTCTCCAATGACATACCGTGTTCCATTCATTTCATATGACAGCTCAAATTGTGCAGGTGTATTGATTGTCTTACCGTCATCGTCCACCTTCTTCACTGTAAGGGAACCCCTGCTGCTTCCGCCGCCGCCTGTTCCATCCCAAAGCTGGGTAACATTATATGATTTTCCGCTGGTTTTTCCGCTTTCTATTTTAACACCCGAAATCATGGCGCTATTTGTAATGGTTCCACCGTTTGCCAGTACCACAGTCTTATATTCCACTTCATATCTCGAATTAATATTGCCAAGTCGGTAAGTCAGAACGGTTTTTCCGCTGGCCGCATCCTTCACTGCTGAAAAATTAGCTGGGGTAACCGGCAATGCAGTATCTCTGGAGCCATCGGCCTTCAAGGGATATACCCGGAAGCTGTCTTGCAGATATTCATGGCCGCTGCTAATGGTATCCTTAAATACAGCCGACTCAATTTCAGAACGGCTTGTATTCAATGTTACCTTCCAGGTGAGCTCATCGTTCGTATATACCTTCGTACCATTGGCGCCCGTTACATCTTTGTTAATATAGCTATTGGGGCTCGGGTGGGCAATCGTTTTGGGATAATCCACACCGTCAATTCTGGCGGTATTAGTATAGGATGCCAGTGCAAGCCCCTTAAGCTCCGTGCTGTATTCAATGACGTAAGGAACATTCTCCGCACCCGGTATTGTCAGCTCGAAAACATTTACCTCATCCGGTTTATTTGCAGAAGGTGCAATCCATTCCCAGGTATAAGCAACCGGCTCGCCAACCGGAGTGATGTCTCCGCCTGGAGCTACGGTTCCCTTCCGTACCACAAAGCCGGAAGCCGGAGGAGCTGCAAGCAGGCTCTGTCCCTGGGACATGGTATCCCTCACTACAATGACGCCGCCGCTGACTGTCTTGGATAAATAATTAGCATAAACAGTCCAATGGATTTGTCTTTGATTTATGTCCAATACACCCGTCTTCGATCCATTTACCTTTGCAGTATCATTGACTATGTACATATCCTCGCGAGTCACACTGCCGGTTGTCGATGTTGTATAATCAAACCATGCCGAATTCTTGTACTCGCCATTTGCATCGCTCTTAAGCGGAAGGATGTCAGGGGCCTTCGGATCAAAGCTTGTTTTATACTCAATGGTATAGTCACTCCCTGTCAAGGGAAGAGCTCCGTCAGCACCGCTGTTAAATGTCAGCACAAACCCCTTCTGATACCCCCCGGCAGGAGGAGTAACCGTGTAGGCTGCTCCCTTTGTTAACAATGTGCTGCCTTTCCTGACAGTAATAGAGTCATACAGGAAATACAGTCCGTCATTAGGAAAGGTATCCGTTATGGTAAGCGCATTTATGTCTTCCTTCATTGGCTTAATTACGATTTTCCATGACATTGTGTGCTTCTCATAATCAATTCCAACATTATCGGCAAGCTTAGCCTTCGTATAGGAGTTCTGAATAACCGGAGCACTTGGTGTCTTAATAACGTCACCTGAAGTTCCGGGACCAGTTCCGACCCTGCCGCCGCCCAGCCATGCTTCATTACTAAAGGACTGCCCATAATGCGAGCTTAATATCTTTGTCTTATACTTGATCACTCTCTGCGTTGTTGTATTATCAAGCCGCATCTCAAAGATACGGGTTCCAGCATTCATTACCGGCTCATCTGCCTTAGGCACTGCTACACCATCGAGAGTAAAGCTGCCTGACACAATCTCTAATCCAGCAGGAATCTTATCGTAAAGCTTAATATCTCCCAGATTATAGCCTGCAGAATTGACCGTTAAAGTCCAGGTGATCGTCTTATTGTTTTCACCATAGTTCACGCTGCTGCTTTCCGTCTTGGTAAGAAGAGGACTTCTATTTACCGTTACCGTGTCATTCGCTAAAAGATCCGACATTCCGGTTCTTTTCAGGGTCGCTGTATTGGGCATGGTAAAGCTTGCTGAAAAGTCGTCCGTTTCTAATATATCAGCGGTATAAATGATTCGATAAGCCTGTGTTCCAATATCGCCCAGATCAATACTGGATTTCTTAGTCACAGAGTCATAAAGACTGCCCAGGCCTGTAACTTCATCTCCTTTAATCCAATTATCTCCGCTTTGGTTTAATTTGTATACCTTGATATCAGGTGTTCCCATCGGTAAGGATGAAAAATTATCCTCAACCGTTACCCCCTGCATATTTTCCTTCGTAAGATTAATATCTACGGTCCATTCTACCTTTTTGGCGTTATTGGGATTGGCAGAGGTAACATCCGTATTGCTGGCGCTTAAAAGCTTTCCTTTTTTCGTAATCCTTTTACCTCTGGTCACATCGGCAGTGGCTGTAGCCGTGATTCCGGCAAACTCAGCTGAATTGGCAAAGGATGTCTCATCGTACTTATCGGGGTCTATTGTTGTCGTATATGTAATTCGATAGGCTCCCGTTATATCCCCCAACGAAACATTAAGCTCCCTGCTGTCAGGATCATACCCATGGCTATATTCGCCTGTTGAAAGAACGGCTCCTTCCGTAATCCCTCCGCTAATACCAACCATCAGCTTCTTAACCCCAATGGTTTCCTCCTTCAGCGTCAGGCCCGCCGGTATGAGATCCTTGATTACTGCGCCTGATACAGCCGCCATGTTGGCATTCACATCAACTGTCCAGGTGATCTCACTGGGATTCAATGGAGCAATGGAGGCTTTTTTATCAATTACCTTCCCCGGGTTGGCGGGATTCACTCCGACAATGGAAATCTTCAGTGAATCACTGAATTCCACTTCCTGCCGGACACTCTCCTCAAACTTCTCCATATTAAACTGTAAGGCTATTATAACATTACCTTTTCTTCCTTCGCTGAACTCACCCTTGTCATGCAGGACATCGTTAAAATTAAGGGTAAGTACTCTTGTAGCCTTATTCAGATCAAAGGTACCTACATCGGGATGACCCGAGAACTTAAGGGGCGCACCTGTAATGTCCATCTCCGGCTTAAATATATCCGGCAATGTTATACTGGCGTAGTCACCGTCATTCACCACAACGGCATCATCAATCTCCCAATTCAGCTCCAAGGATATCATCATATCATCCTCTATCTCAATTGGCTGATCCAACGGAAGTGGTGTTTTGCTATCCCCGGTGCCTTTATACAGTTTTACCGGAGCTTTGAAAATGGAGCCAAGATTCGTTCCCGGCCCGGCTGCCATAGCTGTGCGCTGCGGTGTAAGTACACGCAGAGGCGTATCCAGCACCATGCTGAGAATCAGCACTACCAACAACGCCGCTCTTACTATCTTTTTTACATTTCTCATATGCTTTCCTCCTAATTTATATTCGTTAATCTATCTTCAACATTGCATTAATATTATGACAGCAATGGTGTATCCGTCTCTTTCGGTTCCGAATATTTTTAAAATACCTCACTTGCATATTACTGTACACTTCTGAACAAATTCTGAACATTTCAATCTTTCGAACGATAATTCGACGGCGTCATTCATGATATAAGGAATGGCCGTAAAGCCGCGTGTCTATCGGGCTTACGGCCATTTCTGCATTATCCTTTTGCTTCCTAAAATTCTTCCATAAATCAAAAATATTCATATCTTTAAATCAATTTCATATTCTACAGACACAGTATCTTTATCTACTAATGTAGAATGCACCATGCTTATTCTTACATTATTACCATCATCTATTTATTTTTTATAAACTCTCTGTAGAACGCCATAATTTTGAGAGAAGGTCTGAGTCCAAGCTCCTCCTTCAGATTACGGCAATACTCCTCATATACCTTGATTGCCCCTTTGGCATTGCCTTCTCCGGCATAGTAATTCATCAGCAGGTAATTATACTCCTCATCATAGGGATCCAGCTGTATCATTTTCAGAAGGCAGCTCTCCAGCAGGGTGCCGCCGGATCTGCAATCCATATTTTTAATCACATACCATTTCAGGTATTTCAAATAGGTATTTTTAATTGTCTGCTGGAGATAGATGCTCCAGGAATATTCCTCCTGATCCAGATAATCTCCTGTATAAAGCTCCAGAAGCTCCTTGATCTCCTTGGCGGAAGGTTCCCCGTTATCCAGCAGGCTCCTCAACTCGTCCAAATCACTTTTTAAGGGTATTTCCAATTGGTACTGGTCATTGCGGAATTGTATTCCATTCTCATAGCCCAGCTCCCTGAGAACCTTTCTCAGTTGATACACGGTGGTATGCAGCAGAGCGCCTCCCCTGTCTGCGTCAATTTCAGGCCACAATTCCTCCATAATCCGATACTTGTTGATGGGATATTCCCTGTTCTGCCATAGGTAGCAGAACAGTTCCTTCACCTTTTTGGTTCTCCATCGGATGGGTATGGACCCTGAGGTTCCTTCAAAGTATACCTGCAGACTTCCGAAGGTATGAAGCATCAGGAATCCCTTTCGGAGCTCTCCGCCGCTGTCATTGTTCCTGCTTCGCCGCAGCCTTTCCTTCAATCGGTTCACCGTCATTTGAAGCCTGTCCGCCGCCACCGGCTTAAGAAGATAATCAATGGCCTCCACTTCAAAGGCATCTATGGCATATTGGGAATATGCCGTAACAAAGACAATTTCCGAGGGGATATTCCTGCTCAGCAATTCCTCGGCGAATTTAAGCCCGTGGATCCTTCCCATTTCCATATCCAGAAAGATCGCGTCAATATCCCTGTCCTCTAACCGCATCAATGCCAGGCCCGCATCCGTATATTTACCGCAAATCTCAATGCCGTCGATTTTCATTAACAGCCGTTCCAATACTTCCAGGGCCAGCACTTCATCATCTACTAATATTACCTTCATTCCAGCTCCCACCTTTTTTC
Organism: Bacillota bacterium; assembly: GCA_023395555.1. Lineage (GTDB taxonomy): Bacteria > Bacillota > Clostridia > Lachnospirales > Lachnospiraceae > Mobilitalea > Mobilitalea torta. Next base: position 2,647 of record JAEWYQ010000053.1, on the reverse strand, counting down.
CGTTGATTGCCATCTATTTCTCACCGTTTCTTCTTTCCTGCGTTTCCTTCTATACACCATACCGGTATTCCCTGGAGATGTAGATCGTGATACAGGTTCCGCTTTCACTGCTGTCCAGCCACAGACCGGATCCTTCCAGCAGTCTTACCTTCCTGAGCACATTGGAGAAGCCGATTCTGTGATAATCCCCCACCAGCAGCTCCTGCTGTTTCTTCTCCGGTATTCCGGGACCGTTGTCTGAGATTTGGATGACATATCCCCTGTCTGAATCCTTCTGTATACTAATCCGGATTGTCACCTTGGTATCATGATCCGTAATTCCATGCTGAACGGCATTCTCCACCAGAGGCTGCAGCGTCAAAGCCGGAAGCATGAAATAGATGGATTCATCAATATCATAGATAACCTCCAAACGCTCATTATAGCGCATCCGCTCGATTGCCAGATATGCTTTCATCAGCTCCAGCTCCCTGTCCAGAGGAATAAGGGAATGGGTCCCTGAGAAATCCAGCTTCGCCCTGAAATAAGTGGACAAATGCTGCAGCGCCTCGCAGGCCTGTTCCGTATCCTTATGGCTGAGACCAATAATGGTATTCAGGGTGTTGTAAAGGAAATGGGGCATAATCTGGGCGTGAAGATTCCGAAGCTCCCTCATTACCGTTCCCTGTGTGGATTTCTTAGCGGAAAGCCTGGCCTCAATTCTTGCTTTCAACTCCTCCCGGGAAACCGGCTTTGACATAAAATCATTGGCCCCCGACTGAAAGGATCTTTGCATATTCTTGGCCTGTCCCGCATCATCCAGAATAATCACGGGAAGCTCGGAGATGCTGTGTTTTTCCCGAAGCATCCGGCATAGCTCATAGCCTGACATATCGCTGAGGATCAAATCCGTGAGCACCAGATCAACCTGGTTATGCTCCACAAACTCCAGGGCTTCCATGCCGCTTCCCGCGGCGGCAACCGGATAACCCAGCATTTCCTTCAACTGCCGCGTCTCTTCCTCGGCCCGGGATATCCCTCCTATCACAAGAATTACCTCTTTATCCGGTACATTGATTCTATGCTTTGCCTGGGATATATGCCTCACCGGCAATACCTGTCTTCTTCTCCAACCCGTTCCCGGCCCGCTCTCCGGCTCCCCCGCTGCAGCCGCTTCCCCCTCTGTCTCCGCCTCAGGATAGCCGCTTCCGACTGGCTCAGAACCGCCGGTCCCGTCCGCCGCAGTATGTGACTGCCCAGCCAACGGAAGGCTGAAGGTAAAGGACGCTCCTCTGCCCGGCTCCGATACAGCCCATATCTCACCGCCCTGCAGCTCAACCAGCTTCTTTGCTATGGTTAATCCCAGACCAAGCCCTTCTGCTTCCTGCTCCGGTCTTTTTTCCTGATAAAAAGCGGTGAATATGGCACCCATTTGTGCCCTGTCTATTCCAATTCCCGTATCCTTTACGGTGATGTGCGCCATATCCCCCACTGCTTCCACACGGATGGTTATCTCTCCCCAGTCTGTGAATTTAACGGCATTATGCAGCAAGTGGTACAGAATCTCCTTCAGCCTGCTCCGGTCAGTAAAAATAGTGGGAAATCGTTCCGGTATTTGCTTTTTTATTTTAATCAGGGCATTTCTGGGGAGCAGATGATCCAGTTCTTCCACGATCTCCAGGAAGGAAGTCTCACCCGTAGGCTCCGGAAACAGCTCCTGTTTCCCCTGGCTGTTTCCTAAGATCTCTGTCAGCTCTTCCAGAATCCGATTGATGTACCATGCCTCTGTATTGATTCTCAGCATCTCTTCCCTTAAAATCTGAGTTTCCGGCTTCTCTGCCCGGGCAAGACATTCCTCTGAAACAGCAAAGATCTCACCCACCGGCTTAGCCAGCTCCCCGCAGGTCCTTGCCAAAAATTGATTCTTATTCTGGTCATTCAGCAGTAATTGCCGGGACAGACTGTCAATCTGCCGGTAGGTAAGTTGAATCCGGTAGTTTAAGTACAAGGTAATGCAGATCACCATGATCAAGAAAAGAAGTGCCGACATTTTACCAATATTCAGGTTAAACAGAAAACCCAGAATGACGGTCACATAAAAATAAAGGAGATTTATTATGGCAACCAGAATATATTCCGCACCTTCTACCCCCTTGATCAGGGAACGAATCATAACCGAAAGGATATAAACGTTGTTCATCATCACAATCACCGATATAATCACTTTATGGCTCTGGATCGTAAGGATATCCCCCCTCCAGAGAACAGCCGGACCGATGGCCAGTAAAAGGCAGCTTAGACAAATAACAATTTTCTTCGATATATAGGGGCGAAAAAGATGAAATATGCAAATCAGAAAGCAGAAGCTTGACAGGTATGCAAGGTGGACCTGGAAATTATAAAACACGCTCAGCTTCTTCACCGGCGGCAGGATCAGAAGAAGCAGCCGTTCTCCTTCCCCGGAGGAATGGATTGCCTGGAGCAGCAGAAACAGACCGAGAAAAAGGGAGTGCCTGGCCCGGTTCTCAAGAAAATAATTTCCAAGAAAGAATATCCCCAGAACAAAGTATCCCGATATCATAAATACATCCAGAATGATATACAGATAGCGATGTTCTGTCATCCGGTCTGCTTTTCCAAAGTCGGGAACCGGCAATCTCCCTGCCTC
>JAEWYQ010000045.1 GCA_023395555.1 Bacillota bacterium | reverse complement strand
CATTGAAAATATATCGCACCAAAGACTTGATAGAAAAAGCCTTTGGAAACTTGAAAGAACACCTGAATATGCGAAGGGAATCCGTAGCCTCCGAAGAGTGTCTAGAGGGAAAACTCTTCGTACAGTTGCTTGATTTCAGTGTTGGAAGAATCACATCGTAACAAATGACATAATAAAATTTCAAAAAAGCTATTGATGATAATTTGGTACCGAGAATTTTTGTTATAGTTCTCTTGGTATATTGTAAAAAAGATACTTTTAATTTCTTCATCCGAATTTGTGTGAAAAACTAAGACACTTCCATGATTTTGTAAATATAATGCACTTAGAAAAAAATCCGAAATTACACTATTTCCCGTTAAGCACCGAAAAAACTCTTGATGAAATGTACTTTTTCGTACAATCATTTGCAACGCTATTGCTTTTTCCATAACGAGCGGACTATGCCGAATTCCAGGGGATATAAAACAGACATCGCCCGATTTCAAGGTTATGCTTTTTTCTCCAAGGTCAATATCCATGGCATTTTCGACGACATATATAATTTCAAAATAATCATGCTCCGCCGTAAGGCGAGGCATAAAACGGCAATATTTTTCAATGTAAATGTCATCTTGATTGTCCCACATAGCGGTTTCGGGTGCAAACACTTCATGGTCGTTGGGCAGCATTCCATTGATATATATGCGCTTTTTCCACAAGTCATGGGAATTATATTGATTTAAGAAAAGGTTAAGTGATTTCTCGTCTGTTTGCAGAGCGGCATACTCCCGATAAAATAACTCCTGCTCATTATATTGCATTAAATGTTGCATCACCTCGCTTTTATCCAATTTATTATCATTCATAGTTTTAATCTCCTAATAATTTATTTACCGCAATTGACAATGCAAAAGCTGATGCTTTTATAATATCCTTATCAATCCCTGCTCCCCAGTATAATTTTTCATTTGCATAGATCCCGATATATGCCGAAGCCAATGCTAATGAGTTTTTACCCATAGAATGTTCCTCATATATTTCTAAATCAAATTCTGCTGAACAATGCTCTTTTATTGCATTGCTGATTGCATCAAGGCTACCATTGCCATTACCTTTTACAAGTGTTTGCTTATCATTTTGCGATATCGTTAATATAGCTTCATGTGATTCTTCAATTTCAATTTTGACATTTTCGATTTTGAATTTTGGAAAAAATTCAATGTATTGTTGGTTAAATATTTGATAGATTTCCTCGGTACACAGTTCTTTGTTTTCTCTATCCGATACCTTTTTTACAAAATATCCAAGTTCCTCATTCATCTTATATGGCATTTTAATACCATAAGCATTTTGTAGTATATAACCTATACCGCCCTTTCCGGATTGACTATTGATACGAATGACATCGGTTTCGTAGTTACGCCCCAAATCGGCAGGGTCCACTGGAATATAAGGAACCTCCCATTTCTCCATTTTTTCCTGCTCACGATAGCTCAATCCTTTAGAAATGGCATCTTGGTGTGAACCTGAAAAAGCTGTAAAGACAAGTGAACCTGAATAAGGCTGCCGTTCTGGAACAGACATCTTTGTTAAACGCTGATACGTATCACATATATGGTTCATATTGCTAAAATTCAATTTTGGGTCGACACCTTGGGAATACATATTCATGGCAACTGTAATAAGGTCAACATTTCCGGTGCGTTCTCCATTTCCAAAAAGTGTGCCTTCGATACGCTGTGCCCCGGCTAACATTCCATACTCTGCATCACATACACCACAGCCTCTGTCATTATGAGGATGAATAGATAATACGATAGAATCTCTATCCAACAAATTCTTATTAATATACTCTAGCTGACTTGCGTAAATATGAGGCATAGCATTCTCGACAGTGGTTGGAATATTAATATTTGCTTTATGATTGCGTGTGGGCTTCCAAATCGCTATCACACTGTTGCAAATATCAAGTGCATAGTCAACTTCTGTTCCTGGAAAGCTTTCAGGACTATACTGAAAATAGAAATTACCCTTGGTTTTTTCAGCCAACTGCTTGAATAAGATAGCGCCGTCAACCGCAAGCTGTTTAATTTCCTCTTTTGATTTATGGAATACTTGCCTACGCTGGGCTTCCGATGTTGAATTATACAAATGAACAACCGCTTTTGGAACACCATCTAAGGCTTCAAAAGTTCTGCGAATAATATGCTCTCTGGCTTGCGTTATAACTTGGATAGTGACATCTTCTGGTATCATTTTGTTTTCAATTAACGTTCTCAAAAAATGAAAATCCGTATCAGATGCAGCTGGAAATGCAACTTCAATTTCTTTAAATCCGATATCTAATAACATTTGATACATTTCCAACTTTTCCTGTAACGTCATTGGTGTAGGCAGGGCTTGATTACCATCTCTTAAATCCACGCTGCACCATATTGGTGCTTGTTCGATTGACTGCTTTTTTACCCAATCATAAGACATAACAGGGGGTAAAAAGAAACTTTTTTCATACTTTTGATGATTAAACACAGTATATTCCTCCTCAATGATAATAAAAAAAGTCTCACGTCTCCGGCTATATGCCAAGGAGACGAAAGACTTAATCTTACGTGGTACCACTCCGATTCATAATACCTAAGTATTATGCACTTATTCAGATACGGGCACTAATGCCTTATATCCTCCCTCAATAACGGTAGGGCTCCGTTCTTAGCTACTTTTTATTTCCTAAAAAAGTGAGTGTTTAAATTTGACTAAGACTGCTCAAAGGTGAGTTCCCTGTATTCCTTTTATTGCTTCACATCAACCAGCAACTTTCTGAAACCAGTTTACAGATACTAATCCTCTTCTCAGCATTTTCAATATCTATTTTCTCCTATAATATCAGATGCAAAAGGAATTGTCCAGTGAGAGACGTATCTATATAAATTGATGTTTTATATACTCATTGAAAATGAAAAATTAGTAGTGGCAAGCAGGGCAAGGTGGTACACACCTTGCGGTAGTGGCTACGCCTCCTGCGGAGGCTCATAAAACACAGGTCAGCTCATCGCTGTTCCTGTGTTTTTTCTTTCTCTTTGAAGAGGTCATCATATCCTAAAAGACGGTCAACATTCGCCTTTGCGGTCTTGAACTTCCTGCATGGATTTTTTAATAGTCACATACTCGGCATACGCTTTTTCTTAGCGGAAAACAACTCTGCATATTCCGCTTGTAGGGTCTTAATGGCGGGGAGTTTTTTCGTCTGCAATTCATCAAAAGCCGCCTTTGATGCCCTGTGCAAAAGTAACTCTGACGTATGCTCGTCATAGATTTTTTTTGAGTATCCTGCCTTGCGGTAGGCAGTATAAACATCACGAGTCTTTGCGTAATTGATAATATGGGTTTTCAGTACGGTAATCTCGCCCATACGCTTTTCAGCGGTTTTGATTTTGGAAGAAAGCTCGTTAAATGCAGCGGTGGTGGTCTGTGCTTTTTGCTTTAAATCCTCATAGGCAAGGAGGTTATTTTCTGAAAATATACAGGCATGGTATATGGGTTACCTGTCACAAACCACATCTGTGGGAAATGGTATATCGAAAGAATTATTCACGCAAGCTTTGAAAGCACTCATTGATTGTAAAACGGAAGCGATTCCAATATGGACAGACTTTGCAGCGGAATGCGTGGAACAGGGGCAATACGTTGATTTCCAAGAGTCTGATGGATGCATAGCAATAAACCGTTGGCTGGAAACTTTGCTTGCTGGCTTACTGCAGGTAAAAACAGAGTTCGGAGATCAAATTGCCAGTACGCTTTGTAATCTTGCAATAAAAAATGAATGTCTGTATCCATATGAAATGTTGTTAGCGGCAGAACATCTTAAAAATGATGATCCCCAAAGAATTAGTGAATTAATTCAAAGTGGTGCATTAGAACCTGCTTCCGCCTTCTTCCCGAAGCTAAGCAATGACAGTAAAATCGATGATCCGAATGAAAGTATGGATTGTACTATCTTAGGAATGTGAGGAGATATTATATGGAGAGAAAACAATATATGCCCGAAGACGGGAAAACAATTCTGTTCACAAATGTTATGTTTTTTGTCAAGGAGATTTCCAGGAAGTACATGTTGGAGGCAGGCTCAATTCTTTGTTTGTGACCCAGTTGCCTGCCTTCAAATCATTTGCTGACATAAGATTAGAGAAAGGTATTTGTATTGATGAACGTAAAGCAACGAAAGAAGAAATGGAAATGATTATTAATGATGATTTTCCTTACAACTATGATGGGGCAACTTTAAGTTGTATTAATCATGATGGGCCAGACCAATTTATTGTGCAGAATAAAGGCGGCTCTTGGTTTATAGTGGAGCCTAATGATATAGCAGAGTTACAAGCTTTATGTAAAGTACAGATGGAACAATCGCAAAATGAGGGACTACAACTGCAATAAATTGTATCTTAGGTTTGTCCGCTATGGGCGATCCTTATTGGTACAGGTCGTTCCGAAGGATAGAATGGAAAGATTTAACGCCCTCGGTAAAAGGGCAGGCTTTATATGACTTTTAGCATAATTTCATCTAATGATACTCTGTACCGTATAGTTACTGTATCCTTGTCTTAGTATCGCTTTCATAAGCTTTCCCAAAACACGGTTGACAAAGTAGACGCACCTAACTATAATGTACTTGTTACATAAGTACATTATAGTACAAAGGAGGGACCATGTGGAGATTATCATCAGTAGTAATACGAGTAAGCCAATCTATGAACAAATCACCTCACAGATTAAGGCAATGATTATGAGCGGTGAATTGCAGACAGGCGACTCAATTCCATCCATGCGTGCATTGGCAAAATCCATTCATGTGAGTGTTATTACTGTACAAAAGGCCTATGAAGATTTGCAGAGGGACGGTTTTATTGAAACGACTGTTGGAAGAGGCAGTTTTGTATCAGCGCAGAACAAAGATTTCTTCCAGGAAGAACAGCAGCGAAAAGCAGAGGAACATTTGCAGGAGGCCGCAGACCTTGCGCGTATCAGCAATATACCGCTGGATAAGCTGGTTGAGCTTTTGACTATGTTTTACAACGAGGAGGAGTAACTGACTATGGAAGCAATTTTACAGGTTGAGAACCTGACAAAACAATATCCTGATTTTAAGCTGGACCATGTTTCATTTTGTATTCCGAAAGGCACAATCATGGGCCTGATCGGAGAAAACGGAGCCGGTAAAAGTACCACCATCAACGCCATTCTCAATCTCATCCGGCGGGATGAGGGAACCGTCACCTTTTGGGGAGAGAAACTTTCCGCTGACTCCAGGCAAATTAAGGAGGACATTGGGGTTGTATTTGACGGCATCAACTTCTATGAAACACTCACCCCGGCCAAGGTGGGCAAGATTTCGGCTGCTGCTTATAAACAGTGGGATCAGACTGTTTACTGCGATTATTTAAATAAGTTCCAGCTCCCGCCCGGTAAAGAAATCAAGACATTTTCCAAGGGCATGAAGATGAAGCTTTGTATTGCTGTCGCACTCTCCCACAAACCAAAGCTGTTAATTCTGGATGAAGCCACCGGAGGACTCGACCCGATTATGCGTGACGATATATTAGATGTTTTCCTGGAATTTGTGCAGGATGAAAACCACTCTATCCTCATATCTTCCCATATTACAGCAGATCTTGAGAAAGTGGCTGATTACATTACCTTTATTCACGAGGGAAAGGTTTTATTCTGCAAGTCAAAGGATGAACTCCGTTATAAATACGGCATTTTGCGGTGCGGATCAACGCTGTTTGACACAATTGACAAATCCGAGATTCTTGCCTGCCGCAAGCAGGACTACCAGTGGGATGTGCTGGTTGCCGATAAGGAAAAAGCACAGCGCACCTATAAGACAGCGGTAATCGACGATGCTTCTATTGACGATATACTTCTACTTTATGTAAAGGGGGAACAGATAAGATGAAGAGCTTAATTATTAAAGATCTGTATAACATTGGACATAATGCGAAATCCATGTTATTTATGCTGCTGGTTTTTGCCTTTGTTTTTATTCCTTACAGCGGGCCGGAAGCCTATATTATCACCAGCGGTGTCCTATGCAGTATGATGGTTATTACTACCTTCAGCTTTGATGATCATTCCAAGTGGATGAAATACGCTATGGTTACCCCGATTTCCAAAAAGGACCTGGTGGCAAGCAAATTTATCGTTCTTCTGATTTTCTCTGCTGTCGGTGTTGTCTTCGGCCTGGTAATTGGCTGCATCGGAGGTATCCTTGTACACAAAATTGATTACAGTAATGTCAGCAGCCTTCTCACTTTACCGTTTGTCACTTTGGTGGGTTTGGTGGTTGCGGAGATCTTCGGAAGTGTCTCCATCCCTCTTTTATTTAAATTCGGTGCAGAGAAAGCCCGTATACTTTCACTGATTTCTTTTATTGTTCCCGCTGTCGTCTGCTTTGGTACCTACGAGCTTTTACGCTTCTTTGGCATTGCTTTTACAGATCTCTTAATATTTATCCTGCTGTGCTCCTCCCCGGTGATTGCACTGGTCTGGAATCTGCTTATGTACAAGATCAGCTATGTGATTTTCTTAAAGCGTGAGCTTTTATTCTGAGTGATTGAAATGTCTGCTTCATATTGAATGCACCCCGAGGGCTATGATAAACTACCTCCGAGGTGCATTTGTCATGCTTTATTTAAAATATCAGCTTTTCCAGTACGGTTACCAAGTCTTCCATTGGCACTTTTTCATGTCTATACGGCCATTTTTCAGAAAAGCCACTCACTCTTCCTCCAGCAAAGCACGTTGCAGCTGCTCTCCGCCAAAGACATGGTTTGGTGCCATATCCCCCATCCTGTTAACTACCCTGTGACAGGGAAGCTTCGCCCTGCAAGTACTTTACTCATGACATAACCAACCACCCTGGGTGCATGCGGTATCCCGGCCATCAGAGCAATCTGCCCACAGGTGGCAACACAGACATCCGGAATATCGGCTACTATTTCATAAATCCTTTGATATAAATTTATCTGATCTATTGTACCTTCCTTATGAATTCTTCCTGATTAATTTTTGACGGTATCAGCTTCCTATACAAATGCCGCAGTTCCTAGTATCCTTGAAGCACTACCCTTAGCCTCTATGGACCGCTTTCTGATAAACAGCAACCGCCCGGTTAAGTGTAACTGCAAGCAGAGGAAGCATGACGGCAAATGCCAAAAGAACCTTCCCATCCCAAATAACTCCGCCTGCCAATACCCGGGAGGCCTCTACAACATAATATAAGGGGTTCAGATAGGCGAGAACCTGCAGCCAGATCAGCCCAAGAGAGATAGGAAGCAGAGCCCCCGCCAGTAAGGTGATCGGAAGCTGCAATCCTGTGATAACAGCGGCGATCGTACCGGAGCATATGGCAGTGCTTTCCATTATTGCATTAGGATATCCGAAAGGGACAAGACCGGCACATACATTAGACGAAGTAGATCAGGGAAAGATTCATACAGAAACTTATTAAGGGCGAAAGCAAGCTGATGATCGGCATTTTCGACGGTCACACCATGTATTTTGCAGGTGGAAAGCGAGCTTGCCTATGTGGATGTCAAGTGCTACAGTGCGAGCGAGTTCGCATATAAAAGCGTTCACCGAGGCCGTGTTCGAGGCCGTACAGATGACAGGCCTGCCGCAGGACGGCAACTTTTTTTCACTTTATGTTTTGCTATATAGGAATATTAGGACTAATACAAATCGTACCTGGGAATAATAGTGTGTGGAAATAATTATATGAGACGGATATTTTGTCAAAATATACAGGGTCTATATAACCAATTATACCAGGAGGAAAAAACATAAATGGAATCTCAGCAACGATATCGTAAAGAAAATGATCCCTTAGGCGAAGTGCTGCTGCCTATCAATGCATATTACGGTGCCCAAACGCAGAGGGCTGTTGATAATTTTCAAATAAGCGGGTTAAAGCTGCCCAGATCATTTATAAAGGCACAGGGAATCATAAAGGCATCAGCTGCATTAGTAAATATGGAAACAGGAAAACTTTCTAATGAGATGGGGAAAGCGATTATTCAGGCTGCGGAAGAAGTAATCACCGGAAATTGGGATGACCATTTTGTTGTAGATGTGTATCAGGCAGGTGCAGGTACTTCTCAAAATATGAATGCAAATGAAATTATTGCAAATCGAGCTTCGGAGCTGTTAGGCGGTACCAAAGAATCAAAGCTGGTTCATCCCAACGACCACGTTAACATGTCACAGTCTACAAATGATACCTTTCCTGCTGCAATGAATATGGCAGCGGCAGATAACATAGTCCATAGGCTAATTCCATCCATAACACAGCTGGTACAAGCCTTACAGAAAAAATCAGATGAGCTGATGCCGGTCGTAAAATCAGGAAGAACGCATTTGCACGATGCAGTACCGATGAGGCTGGGTCAGGAGTTTTTGGGATATGCTGGGTCAATCCAAGCTGTATTAAAGAAGATAGAGACGAACCTGGATGAATTGTATGAGATAGGACTTGGCGGCAATGCAATTGGTACGTTATATAACTTAAATCCTCAATATATTCCGATGATAATGAAGGAGGTTTGTCAGCGGACAAATTTGCCTTTTCGAGAACCTGCTAACCTGTTTCGGTTTATGCAAAATCCCTGTGCGGCCATCGGAATGATGCTCAGTCTAAAAGAATTAGCAATACATTTAATTAAAATCACAAGTGATTTACGCTTGCTTAGCTCGGGACCAAGAACAGGATTTTCAGAAATTACACTCCCGTCTGTTCAACCGGGCTCTACGATTATGCCGGGTAAAGTGAATCCTGCTATTTTAGAGATGATTCATATGGTTTGCTGTCAGGTGATTGGCTATGAGGCAGCGATAGCTACTGCAGGAATGGCAGGTCAGCTGGAAATCAATGTAATGATGCCTGTCATTGCTTATACCTTGCTGCAAGCCATTGAATTATTATCAAATGCGCTTCCAATTCTTGTGACAAAGTGCATTCAAGGAATTGAAGCAAATGAGGAAAGATGCAAGCAATTAATGGAGGCCAGCCTGGCACTGGTAACAGGCTTAAGTCCGTCGATGGGATATGATCTGGCTTCGCAAATTGGTATGCAAGCGGATGAAGAGAATAAAACATTAGAGCAGGTTCTTCAAGAAAAAGGATTACTGACAGAAGAGACTGGAAAAGCTCTTGATCCCAATGGAATGCTATGATTAGAAACAATTTGTATACTTAATAAAATTAAATAAATTATTTTATAAATGCACTCATTATAAATGGGTGCTTTTTGCGTGCGACAGGCAGTCGCACCAGTCTCGGCATGTCCGAGACTATTTTGCGTATTAGGAACAGCGGTTACGATGCGATGCAAAAACGGACTGGGAGTTCTGAAAGCAAGATTTCTCTGGAGTGAAAGTCTCCACTCGTGAGCACTGGTGCAAATCGAGAAGTCTAATCTAGGGCATTATCGTAAGGTGGTGTTCGAAGGAGATGTGGAAAGTCGAGAGACCCACAGACGGTTTAGCAGACCGAAATGAAAAATGAAGCACATGTAGCGGCAGGGCAAGTTGGTGACCGTGCGTAAAGTCGGGAAATCTATATCATTTACCCAAAAGAACCAGTTGAGTAAATGGAAGTTGTCATGTGAAGGTGCTCGGTATGTTAAAAGGGAAGGTGCGATGACCCTGTGAGACCCTCATATCTACCGGAAGGGTTGATATATATAAGAGTAATTCGAAGTTATATCAACATATGAGGGGGTCAGACAATCTCATAGTACAGAAGTAATTATGTGACCAAACACATGATGAATGGAAGGGGGTTGACCTTTGTAGACCAAGTCAAGAACTTATAGTTATGCAAATGGCAACGATGCTTCGGCAAGAACGAACCAAAGGAACATAAGGAGGACAAGGATAGTAATGAATGACGAATTAAAAATGAAATGGCATAGTATTTACGGGCAGATTTTATTCGACCGAAAGCTAATGACGGCCTGGAAACAGGTAGAAGAGAACAAAGGCTGTGGCGGAATAGATATGGAAACCATAGAAACCTTCAAAGCAGAGGAAGAGAAGAAAATACTTCACCTTCTGCAAGAACTCAGAACAAAGGAATACAAGCCAACAGCAGTAAAAAGGGTATACATACCGAAGAAAAATGGAGACAAAAGACCATTGGGAATACCGGTAATCAAGGACAGGATAGTTCAGCAAAGTGTAGTGAATGTATTAAGTCCGAGGTTTGAGGATGGGATATTTCATAAATGTTCTTGTGGCTATCGACCAGACAAAGGTATCGAAAGAGTAATGCAAATAATACTGTGGTACGTAGAGCACGGATATAATCATATTTATGATTGCGATATCAAAGGCTTTTTCGATAACATACCGCATAAGAAACTAATGAAAGTACTGACGAAATATATAGCGGACGGAACTGTGTTAGATATGATATGGGCATGGCTAAAATCCGGATATATGGAGGAAGGTAAATTCATGGAGAGCAATTCCGGGACCCAACAGGGCGGAGTAATTTCACCATTACTTGCAAATGTTTATCTGAACGAGTTAGACTGGGAATTAGAGAAGGAAGGAATAAAGTTCGTACGTTATTGTGACGATTTTCTGCTCTTTGCAAAATCAGAGGAAGAAATCAAAAGAGCTGGGGAAATAGCAAAAAGGGTAATTACAGACTTAGAGTTAGAGATAGCAATGAATAAAACAAAGTTTGTAGATTTCCATAAGGATGACTTTAAATTTGTAGGATTTAACTTCAAACATTGGAGAGAAAGAAGAGATGGAGGTGGGAAATACTTTATAGTAGAGCCGACGGAACAATCATTCAAAGACTTCAAAAAGAAAATCAAAGATGCAACCTGTAAAACTCTGACATTAAGTCAAGAGGTATGGGTGAATAGAGTAAATCCGATTATCAGAGGAAAAGTGAACTACTATCTATATCCGTACAAGGCAGTAGAAAGTAATAAAAAGTACGGAATGGAAAGCCACTGCTATTTAAAAAGCTTTAGCAAGCAATTACATGCAATCGATGCCTACACAAGACAGAGATTGAGGGTCTGTATGCAACACAAACATCCAAATATAAGAAAAGGATTTCAGATGACACACAAATGGAATGTGGCCTATTTCTGTAAGATAAAGTTAATACCATCCAACTGGTTATATTACAACAAAATGTATGACTACAAAATAGAAGACTATATAGAAAGACAAACACAGAAATGGAAGAGAAAAGCCGAAAAGCATATAGAAAAACTTAAGCAACAAGGCAAGGAATACTATGACGAGAAGAGATTAAAGGCAATTGCATTTCATAAGCAATTTGTCATAGTTTAACATTCATTATAAAACTACAATTGGTAAGCCGTATGCCTTAATAGGGCACGTGCGGTTTGATAAGGGGGCAACCTAGAAATAGGCTGCCCTACTTTATAATAACATTTTCCTGTCCTAATTAAAGAATTTAAACAGCTCCTGCTTTGACTTTGAGGGATTCTTCAGCCGGTTAGGAGCGTATACTACCGCATACAGGATAGCGCTGAGCACGATACCTCCGAAGAGATCCAGCACGGAATGCTGCTTCAGGAACACGGTGGATAAGCAGATCAGTATGGTTAAGATAAGAGCAGAAAACTGTATCCATTTGATATTACGAAGCTTCTCACTCTGATTGATGGCAAACATGGCCCCGATGGAGTTGAAGGTATGGATACTGGGAAATACATTTGTTGCCGTGTCCATGGAATAAATGGAGGCCAGCATATCAATAAATATATTGCTCCGTCCCAGAGTGTCCAGGTTCACCCTCAGATAGTGACCATTGGGCCACACGGTATAGATAATCAGGCAGATTGTCATACCGGAGAAAAGGAAGGCACAAACCTTATAAAAGTCCGTCTTTGAGGTAAATAAAAAGTAGAGTATGGTTGCAGCAATGTAGAGGAACCACAGTAAATACGGCAGAATAAATACCTCATTAAAAGGGATGAGCCTGTCGAATTTGGAATAGACCGGATTGAATTTTGTGGTCACTGTCCGCTCCAGGTAGGTAAACCATACCATATAAATGAAAAAATAGGAGAGAATCCATCCGTGACGGTATTTTATAATAAAGTTCCTGACTGCCTTCAGCATTTTCATATTAAATCAACCTTTCTTGTGGATAAGAGGGAACCGGGCTTTTGCACAGTGCTCCCGGAGGACCCGTACCCTTGTCATCAAGCTCTGTAAATTATAGCACAGAATGCGGAGAGAAACAATATACTTAAATTTACTTTTTTCTTAAGAATATCTTAGGAAATGATAGTTCGGCCAGCAACGCCGACGCACCCTTCCCTTTGTAGATTGCATTTTATTGAAACTGGGAATATAATAGTGGAAGTGTGAATGGCATGTCCCTTTCCATAGGGAACAGGGAAGGCCGGAAGAGAGGAGCAAGGCATGAGAGTCGTAATTCAAAGAGTATTGGAAGCCAGTGTAACAGTGGAAGGGCGCTGCACGGGTTCCATCGGAAAAGGATTTCTGATCTTATTAGGGGTAGGTGCGGAGGACTCCAGAGAGATCGCTGATAAATATATCGACAAGATTTTGAAGCTTAGAATCTTTGCGGATGAGAAGGGGAAGACCAACCTGTCCTTGCAGGATGTCCGGGGAGAGGTCCTGGTAGTGTCCCAGTTTACATTGTATGCGGAATGCAGAAAGGGGAACCGTCCGGACTTCATTCATGCAGCGGGAGCGGCAAAAGCGGAGGAGCTTTATCTGTATGTGCTGGAGAGTATTAAAAATCGTCTGGGTAAGGTGGAGGCAGGTGAGTTCGGCGGGGATATGAAGGTATCCCTGGTGAATGACGGGCCGTTCACCATTGTGCTGGATGAAAAACTGGTACAGTAAAAATTTTTGAAGGTCACAAACCGGTCTGCGGTTTTTAATGTGATTTTAATGAAATCCTATTTGTTTATTTATTCAAAATCCGGTATAATTAATATCGGTATTTGGGGTTATGTGGGTAATCAAATCTTCACAAGAAAGGCGAGGGAGTAAATGATCATTGTAAAGGATTTGACAAAGGTCTATAAGCTGAACAAGAAACAGATGCAGGAGCTTAAGACGAAGAAGAACATGAAAAAGGCACTGGATAAGCTTTCATTGGAAGCCAGGCCCGGCGAGATCTACGGGTTGCTGGGACCCAATGGCGCAGGTAAGACAACGGCGCTTCGTACCATCGCAACTTTGCTGAAGCCCACCCAGGGTGAGGTCAAGGTATGCGGCTATGATACGGTGAAGGAAGGAGAGAAGGTCAGGAAGAGCATCTGCTTTTTGACCAATGAGATCAAGCTGGATCCCCAGTTTTCTCCGAAGTATATGTTTGGTTTTTTTGGAAGACTGCACGGTCAGGATGAGAAGACCATCAATGAACGCAGGGAGCAATTATTCCGGTATTTCGGCATTACGGATTTTGCGGATAAGAAGATTGATGAGCTGTCCACCGGCATGAAGCAGAAGGCATCCATTGCCGTCAGTCTGGTTCATGACCCGGAAGTGGTGATTTTTGACGAACCTACCACCGGCCTGGACATTGTTACAGCCAGGAGCGTAACCGATTATCTGAAACAGCTCAAGGAAGAAGGCAAGACCGTCATTATATCCACCCATATCATGTCGGAGGCGGAGAAGCTTTGTGACCGGATCGGTATTATTATCAATGGCGTGAAGGTGATGGAGGGAACATTGGAGGGTATCCTGGAAGAGACAGGAACCGAAGAATTAGAGGATGCCTTCTTCGAACTATATAAAAAGCATAATAAGGAGGAGGTGTAATATCATGATGAACGGAACGAAAAACATAATAAAAAAGGAATTGTCCAGAGTATTTCATGATAAGAAGCTGATCTTCAGCCTTTTCATTATGCCGGCTATTATGATGGTTGGTATGTATTCCATTATGGGAACGCTGCTGAGCAATATGATGAATGATATTGAGGAGCACGTACCTTCCGTATATATACAGAATGCGCCGGAGGATCTGGAGGACAGCATCACTGCCGTCGGATACCGGGCCGATATAAAATATCTGGAAGCATCCGAGAAAACGGATCATATTAAGGATGGGATTCTGAATGGCAGCATTGATCTGTTAGTGGTATTTGAAGAAGGCTTTACAGACATGCTTCATTCCTATCAGGCGGCGGGCGATCCCATCCCGGAGGTCAAGACCTTTTATAATACGGCAGAGGATTACTCCAGTGCAGCCAGGGAGAATTTTGTGGGCAGTGTATTAAATGTTTATCAGCAGGTGAAGCTGGAGCAGCGCCTGGGCAATCTGGAACAGCTTCAGGTCTTCTATATCGACAGGGACCCCTCCAGCTCCGTTATTGTAGACGAGAAGAAGCAGAACGGGCGTATGCTGGGGATGATGGTGCCTTTCCTGATCAATATGATGCTCTTCGCCGGAGCCATGGGACTTGGCGTGGATGCAATTACCGGGGAGAAGGAGCGCGGAACCATGTCCAGTATGCTGGTATCTCCCATCAAGCGGGGAGAGATTGTACTGGGTAAATTGATCTCGCTGGCAATCCTGTCCAGCATATCAGCGGCAGTGTATGTGGTGTCCATTGTTGCCGCAATGCCCCTCCTGATGAATGGCATTACCGACGGGGCCCTGGATGGGATGGGATTGAGTTTTACTCCGGTTGAGATTCTTATGCTTCTGGTGATTATGATCGCTGTGGTGTATCTCTATGTGGCCGTGGTTGCCTTGATTGCCATCCTGGCGAGAAACTCCAAGGAAGCCAATACCTATGTTATGCCGGCTTATATTTTAGTTGTTCTGGGAAGCATAATGACTTATATGGGAAAAGGAGACAGTAAGCTGACCAGCTTCTTAATCCCGGTTTACAACAGCGCCGTAAGTATACAGAATTTGCTGATGGGAGAACTGACCTTTGCACAGTTTGGTGTTACGGTGGCAACGGTTGCGGCTTTGGCAGCTGTTATTACATTTTTAATCACAAAGGCATTTAACAGCGAGAAGATTATGTTTAATGCGTAATTAACGAAAAGAGCAGACAGAATAGAGAAGGGAAGGGCGGCTGCCTCTCACGGTATATCCGGTAGAGGGCAGCCGCTTTTCCCTTCTCTCAGGTTGTTATGAATCATAATTTTCTTTCTTTCTATATATATTATTAGTAGAGTTTTATGCCGGTGCGGCAGGCGTAAGGGCGATAAGCCCTGATTGGCGCAGTGAGCAGGGAAGGCGGCAGGAAGCATGATGAATGGGGTTAATCCGATTGTAAGTGAAGATTTTGCGGATCTGCTGGTGGAATACAGTGGTGATGAGAATATATTAAGGTCTTTTCCCAATGCCTATATTGAGATTATTAATTTTCTCCATGCAGTGGTGCATATTCCGGTATCACTGGTCACCAATCAAATTATTCGGGACTGGGGATATTCCGTCATGCCCAGGCTGTATGGCACCATCAGCATTGAGAGCTTGGAGGCATCCGGCATACTCAGAATTAGAAACATTCCGAATTTTAATCTCCTGGGAACGGGAGTGCTGCTGGGCTTTATCGATACGGGAATTGACTATACGAACCCGATCTTCCAGTACGCCGACAATACGACCAGGATCGTTTCCATTTGGGATCAGACGATTCAGACGGGCCCTACGCCACAGGGACGTTCCTATGGGACGGAATATACCAGGGAGCGGATTAATGAGGCTTTGCAGAGTGAAAATCCGTTGGGGATTGTTCCTAGCATGGATGAGAACGGCCATGGAACCATGGTGGCAGGAATTGCCGGAGGAAATCCGGTGAATACAGGCGGTCCGGCAGGCAGTTTCTCAGGAGTTGTGCCGGGAGCCGAATTTGTTGTAGTTAAGGTGAAACCGGCAAAGCAATATCTTAAGAACTTTTTTATGATTCCTGAATCGGCTCTGTGTTTTCAGGAGAATGATATTTTATTTGCAATAGAATATTTGCTGCGTACGGCGTACCAGCTGGGGCGGCCGATTGCCATATGTATGGCTCTGGGCTCCTCCCAGGGTGGACATGACGGCTCAGGAATTCTTAGCAATTATTTCTCTCTGGTGGCCACTTCACCAGGGGTGGTTCTGGTGATTGCCGCGGGTAATGAAGGGAATGGAAGGCGGCATTACTCCGGTATGGTCAACA
The DNA here is from genome assembly GCA_023395555.1 of Bacillota bacterium. Classification (GTDB taxonomy): domain Bacteria; phylum Bacillota; class Clostridia; order Lachnospirales; family Lachnospiraceae; genus Mobilitalea; species Mobilitalea torta. The sequence goes on along the minus strand of JAEWYQ010000045.1, from coordinate 13,752 downwards.
CCGCTACCGGCTATGATACGGTGGAGCTTAACGTGGGAGAAAACGAGAGTGGATTTTCCATGGAGCTATGGGGAAATTCCCCCAGTGTTTTTTCCATAGATATACGTTCCCCTTCCGGCGAATACATTCCCAGAATAGCCGTTGGCATGGATGAAAACCGGGAGATTTCCTTTATCTTCGAGGAGACCGTTCTTTATGTGGACTATCAGATGGTGGAGGAACAGAGCGGAGATCAGTTGATTCTGGTTCGTTTTCGCAACCCGACCCCAGGAATTTGGCGGTTTAATGTATATGAGCGGGGGGATATGCATCTGGGCTTCAATATCTGGCTGCCCATGGCCAATTTTATCTCTTCGGATACTTTTTTTCTAAACTCGGATCCCTATGTGACGATTCTGTCCGCCGGAAATGGAGAAATCCCCATTACCGTGACAGCGTATAATGATGAGGATGACAGTCTCTATCCGAATGCCAGCCGGGGATATACCAGGAGCGATGTCATTAAGCCCAATATTGCCGCCCCGGGGGTAGATATCACCGGACCCAACCTGGAACAGGGCTTTAGCAACTACAGCGGCACCAGTACCTCGGCGGCCCATACGACGGGAGTGGCGGCCATGGTGCTGGAATGGGGCATTGTCCAGGGCAATTTGCCGGGAATGAGTACGGTTGAATTCAAGAAGCTGGTAATGGGAGGGGCCCGGAGGGATGCCGATATCCATTATCCCAACCGGGACTGGGGTTATGGTATTTTGGACGTTTTCAATGTATTCGACAGTCTGCGTACGGGAATCGTGATATAGTGCTTTTGGGAAGACGATAAAATTGGGAAGAGGAAACTGTGAGGTGTCATATGACGGAGGAGGAGAGAGCCAGGATTGTCAGTGAAGACTATGCGGATCTGATTGTCAATCATTTTAATAATCCGCAGGCTTTGCAGCAAATTCCTAATGCTGCAGTTCAGATTATGAATGAAATTTATGCCGTTCTGTATATTCCCGTAGCCCAGCTGGAAGGCCGCGGGGTTGGAGCGTACGGCTTTTCCATCACGCCCTATTTATGCGGATTGGCCAGCGAGGCTGCACTGGAGGCCTCCACGGTAACAGAACTGAGGAATTACCCTGGATTTAATCTTCGGGGAGAAGGGGTTCTGATCGGAATTGTAGATACGGGAATTGATTATACGCTTCCGGTATTCCAAAAAGAGGACGGAAGCACCAAGGTTGAGGCGATCTGGGATCAGACGGTACAGGGCCCGGATTTTCCTTTTGATACGGGTTTTGGCACGGAATATCGCAGAGCGCAGATTAATCAGGCCCTTCAGTCGGAAAATCCGTTAGAGATAGTGCCCAGTACGGATGAGAACGGGCACGGAACCATGCTTGCAGGTGTTGCGGTCGGAACGGAGAATCCGACTGCAAGATTTGCGGGGGTTGCGCCGGATGCCGAGCTTATTGTCGTGAAATTAATGCCGGCCAAGGAATATCTGCGGGACTTTTATGCAATTCCCGACGGAGTTGTCTGCTATCAGGAGAATTCTATTATGTGGGGGGTTCAATACTGTGTACAGGTGGCAAGGGAGCTTAATCGTCCCATTTCCATTTGTCTTGGCATAGGAACGTCCCAGGGGCCCCATGACGGTTATTCCTCTCTGGGCTCCCTGCTGTCTCTTTTTGCGGATTTCCCCAACACGTCCATTGCTATTGCGGTGGGGAATGAAGGAAACCGGGGGAGGCATTTCCGGGGTACCATTGATCCGGTGAGTCAGACCACTACGGTGGAGCTGAATATCGGAGAAGAGGACAGGGCATTCTCCATGGAGCTGTGGGGAGATGCACCGGGGATTTACAGCATTGATATCCGTTCCCCGGCCGGGGAATATATTCCGAGAATTCCTCCAAGTCTGAGGGTGAGGAGGGAGGTTTCCTTTATTTTTGAGGAGACGGTTATCTATGTGGAATATCAGACGGTGGAGACTCGGACCGGGGATCAGTTCATTCTGATCCGATTTCGGAATGCGGTGCCGGGAATCTGGCGCTTTACGGTATACGGTCAGGGAGGGCTGCCCGGCAGCTTTCATATATGGCTGCCTATGGGGGATATGATTTCTACTGAAACTTATTTTATTCAGCCGGATATCTATTCCACCCTCCTTGATCCCGGCACGTCAACAACACCCCTCACGGTTACGGCGTATAATTCTATTACCGGAACCCTCTATGTCAATGCGGGCAGGGGATATACCAGGTCCAATGTAATTAAGCCGGAGCTGGCTGCGCCGGGGGTAAATTATGCGGCTCCGGATCTGGACGGGGGGTTTACGAATTACACCGGAACCGGAGTGGCATCGGCCCATGCGGCGGGAATTGCGGCTCTTGTGCTGGAATGGGGGGTGGTGCAGGGAAATCTGCCGAATATGGACACCGTCGTGATTAAAAACTTTTTAATCCGGGGAGCCAGACGGAGCAGCAATCTGTCCTATCCCAACCGGGACTGGGGCTATGGAATTATCGATCTTTTTAATACCTACAACATGCTGCGGATCAGCCCGTAGCCGACGTATTAAAATTAATATTTAATTTAAATGTATAAACTTTCCCATTTTACAAACAATAGTAGCAGATAGAAATATAACGGTTAATTACGATTATATTTTCTGTAGAAGAAAATCATGTAAGATGGAGGAAGATCATATATGAAAGCAACGGGTATTGTAAGAAGAATAGATGACCTTGGACGCGTCGTGGTTCCGAAGGAAATCCGCCGCACCTTAAGAATTCGTGAAGGCGATCCTCTGGAAATCTTTACAGATCGTGAAGGGGAGATTATCTTAAAGAAATATTCGCCCATCGGTGAGCTGGGACAATTTGCCAAGCAGTATGCGGATGCGCTGGCACAGACGACGGGGCATATTGTTGTCATTACGGATAAGGATCAGTTTATTGCCGTGGCAGGAACCACGAAGAAGGATCTGCTTACCAAGAGTATCAGCCATGACCTGGAAGAAGCGATCAATGAGAGGGAAACCATAGTAGCGTCCAAGGATGAGAAAAACTACATTCACATTATGAATGATGATGATTCTGAATTTGCTTATCAGGCGGTCATCCCCATCATCAGCGAGGGGGATGCCATTGGTTCCGTGATTTTCCTTACCAAGGAGGCAAAGATAAAATTCGGGGATCTTGAAATTAAGCTGGCTGCAACAGCCGCCAATTTCCTGGGACGGCAGATGGAGCAGTAGTTGTCGAAAGAATAGAGAAGACAAAGGGATACTGCCGGCAGCGTATCCGTTGCGGGCAACATCTACGTTGCATGCAACGCAGGATAAAAGCACTGAGATTGTGGGGAAGCGCGGCTTCCCTATAATTTTTGCTCAAAATATCAGGCACTTATTGCATTTTTATGGGTATTATGGGTATAATGTCGATAGACATTATACCCAGTGCCGAACGCAGTGAGTGCACATCCTGGCACGCAGTGCCAATATCATGGACGCTTGCGGCCGTGATATAATGTCGATAGACGAATACAATAGATAAAAGGAGTGGCGGACATGTCAGGCTATCGCTTTGAGGAATTTATGGATATCATCAGAAAGCTGAGAAGTGAGGAGGGATGCCCCTGGGACAGGGAACAGACTCACGAGAGTCTCCGAAACTGTCTGCTGGAGGAATGCTATGAGACCATTGAGGCAATCAATAACAGGGACAATGACAATCTTTGTGAGGAACTGGGAGATGTCCTGCTGCAGGTTGCCCTTCACAGTGTGATCGCGGAAGAGAAGCAGGAATTCACCATAGATCAGGTGATTACCGGAGAAGCCGAGAAGATGATACGCAGGCATCCCCATGTCTTTGGCGGCGCCGTAGCGGAGGATTCGGAAGGAGTACTGAAGAACTGGGAAGAGATCAAAAAGCAGGAGAAGGGATCGGATGACATTGTGAAGGAGCTTCTGGGGGTCCCCAAGGCATTTCCCGCGATGCTCCGGGCGGAGAAAATCCAGAAAAAAGCGGCCAAAGCAGGGATGAATCCAGAAGGTTTGGAGCAGGCATTGAAAAGGGTGCAGCAGGGGCTGAAGGAGCTGGAAAAAGGGATAGAATCCGGTAATAATCGTGATTTTCAAGAGGAAATTGGCGAAGTACTGTTCGGAGTTGTTAATTTATCTCGTATTTTACAAATAGATGCAGAAAATTCCTTGACAAATGCCACTAATAAGTTTATAAATAGATTTGTAGATATCTTCGCGCAAGCTTAAGAAGCGGGGGTAGAATCTATACGAGTTCTCATCTGCGGAACAAAATGACTTGCAGAGGGAAGCACAATAATCGTAAGATTTAATAAATGAAATTATCACTTTAGAGGAGGAGTTAATCCATGAACAAAGCAGAATTAGTTGCTGCAATCGCAGAAAAAACGGAATTTTCCAAGAAGGACTCTGAGAAGGCATTAAAGGCTTTCATCGATGTAGTTACAGAGGAATTAACCAAGGGCGAGAAGGTTCAGTTAGTTGGCTTCGGCACTTTTGAAGTATCCGAAAGACCCGCCAGAACCGGCAGAAATCCTTTAACAAAGGAAACCATTGAAATTGCCGCTTCCAAGGCACCGAAGTTTAAAGCTGGCAAGGCTTTAAAGGATGTTATCAACGCATAACAGGCAAAAGCAAAAGGGCTGTTTTAAATTCTGGGTCTCTCTGGGGTGTAGGTCTTTAAAACAGCCTTTTTAAATGGATTTTTAAAAGGAAGCTATGAGCCGGCAATTGGCAGGATAAAGTGTCAATTGCTTTTTTTATGCATTCGAAGAATGCATGTACCCTTCGAGGTGCATGTTATGGAGGATCAGGTATGAGACTTGATAAATTTTTGAAGGTGTCCAGGCTGATTAAGCGCCGTACCGTGGCAAATGAAGCCTGTGATGCCGGCAGGGTTACGGTTAACGGTAAGCCTGCCAAGGCCTCGGCAACAGTTAAGACCGGTGATGTGATTGAAATCGGCTTTGGTGAGAAAGCCGTCAAAGTGGAAGTGCTGGACGTGCAGGAAACCGTAAGAAAGGACGATGCAAAGGAGCTTTATAAATACTTGTAGAAAAAACATAAGCAGTTGGCAGCGTCATGATTTATAAAGTCTTCTCATATACTTAAGAAGATATGATATTCTTAAGGATGAGGAGGCTTTTTTTCTATGGATGACAAGCAACAAATTCTAAAAGGGCACAAATTGAACATCATAGCACGAAAAAACGCGGCAATTACCGGAGTAAATGATGTATTATCCTTTGATGCGGGAGAAGTATTGCTGCAGACGGAACAGGGGATACTGATGATTCGCGGAAGCGAACTGCATGTGAACCGGCTCACCCTGGAGAAGGGAGAGGTTGATATTGACGGCCGCATTGACAGCCTGACCTATTCTGATTCCACCAATGGAGGGAAGTCTTCGGAGTCCCTGTTTGGAAGACTTTTCAAGTAGGAGGCATCTATGAATCCGGCAATCACCGTTGAACTGCAATTCTTTCTGATCTCTGTTCTGTGGGGGGGAATACTCTTATTAATTTATGATATACTAAGGATATTAAGAAGGCTGGTAAAGCACGGGGCTTTTTTGGTTGCGATTCAGGATCTGATTTTCTGGGTTGGAGCCAGTATATTCATATTTTCCATGATTTATCGGGAGAACAACGGAATTATTCGCGGGTATTCCATCCTGGGAATGATGCTGGGCTCCATACTTTATCATTTTGCTGTCAGCGACTTTGTTGTCGAACTCATAACAAAGCTGCTCAAAACTCTGCTGCAGCCCTTCCAGGCCGCCGTAAAACAGACGGTTCGGCTTGTTAAAATGCTGCTGTCCGCAAGCAGAAAAAAATGTAATAGGTTAATATTACGATTGAAAAAATGGCGGATATCGGTTAAAATAAAGCAAGAGAAGGCAAAACGTGAGAAAGCCGAGAAAGTAGAGAAAATAGAGAAACAAAAATTAGAGAAACAGAGACTAGAGAAACAGAGATTAGAAAAACAGAGATTAGAAAAACAGAGATTAGAAAAGAAGAAATTGGTGAACAGGAAAGCAGACAATAAAAGAGTACAGGGAATAAAACAATAGTCAACAGACGGCCGGGGGCATCGGGAAATAGAGAAGCCAGGCAATGATACACGGGGATTACGAGATCGAAGCAGAAGAAGCGAAGAGTAGGAGATCAGGCCGCAAAAGAGCGGCAGATTAAGAAGTCCGGAGCATAAGACAGAGAAATGGACCGGAAGCTCAGAAAAATATGCCCGCAATAGGATGGGCAGCGGCAGGAGATGGGATGAAATGAGAAGAAGACAAAAAAAGGGGACAGGCATAGGTGTGATAGCATTTGTTGTGCTGATACTATGCGCAATTGTATCCTATCGGAGAATAGGCCTGGGACAGGAGCGGGAAGCGGCGGAGCTGAAGCTGAGCCGGCTGGAAGCGCAGAAGAGGGAAGCTTTGGAGCGCAAGGAAGAGATTGCGGAGTATAAGGCATATACGAAGACGGATAAGTACATCGAGGAGATGGCCAGGGAGAAGCTGGGGCTTGTCTATGAGGATGAGATTCTTTTTGAAGCAGAGAAATAAATGGTTGACAACCACTATAAAAGCAGTTATAATTAATTTCGTTGTCTTGGCGAAGTAGCTCAGTTGGCGAGAGCATGCGGTTCATACCCGCAGTGTCGGCGGTTCAAATCCGTCCTTCGCTATTTTTTAATGCAGAAAATGAACTTCAGACTATTTTACTGTTGGTGCCGCTGAAGAAATTATTATCAGGGAGTTGTGAAAACAACTCTCTTTTTTCGTATAGGAAAGTTCGCCCTATGCGATAAAATGCCCGCAGGATGCGCATGCCGCGCAAAATGCACATTCTGTGCATGGGTAGATGTTGCCTGGAGGCAACCGCGCGGCAGCGCAAGAATCCGCAATCGGACTCTTTATTTTGAATATAAAACCGGGCAGCTTGCTGCCATCTTATCATGGTCTTAATCTGAATTAACCGCCTGCATTCGAGAATATCACCCATTTAGTGGAAATCTTGTCAAAAAGTTTTTTAAACCGATGAAGCTCTTTTGACAAAGATTTCAAAATCTCCTGCCTATAATTACAGCACGATTATCATCTTGAGGACTGGAAAGGGAGTTGGAGAAGACTATGAAAAGAAAAAAGTTACTAATTCATCTGATCGGTATCCTGGTTGCAAGAGCAGCCTTTTATTCTATGAATCCATTGGCAGTCGGTTATTTTACCGCGGCATATCTTGCGGGGACCGGAGGGGGCTGGGCGCTGGCCGTAGCGTTATTCGGTATCCTGACCAGCCTGGGGACAGCCGGAATATTGAAGTATTCCCTAACTCTGGTCACTGCTTTAGTTATTATGGAGACGCCTCTGTTCAAGGACAGGAGCAGCTCCAAGACCATTCTTCATCTGATTCCCTGCGTCTGTCTGACCCTCTTCTCCTTGATGGAGGTTGCCTCGGAGGGATCGGTCAGCCGTTATGTTATCATGGCGGTATTGGAAGGTCTGATTGCTTTTATCTCTGCGGGAATATTCCGTCAGGGAATTGATTATCTGCTGGAAGCACGGAAGGGAACCCGGATGAATAACGAGCAGATGGTAAGCATGGCATTGACTATTGCCGTATTATTGTATGCAATTCCCGATCTGGGCATAGAGTATCTGGCACCGGCCCATACAGCGGCATATTTTCTGGTTCTGTACTTCACTTACAAATACGGCGCCGGACAGGGAACCATAACAGCGGCCCTTTGCGGCTTTGCACTGAGCCTGCGGGGAGCCTCCGCTGCGGATATCGGAATGTTCACCATGATGAGCATCCTGACGGCGGTCTTTCGCGAGATGGGGCGGTTTTCCTGCGGTGCGGTCTATATGATTATCGCTTTTGCCACCGGGATTGTGAATGAGAAAATGGTGCTGGGGCCGAAGGAGATGGGGGCGCTGCTGTCGGCAGTCCTGATATTTATCCTGCTGCCGGGCAGCATGGTTTACCGCGTTGATGCGGCGGGCGGAACCGGGCGCCAGGAACAGCTTGCCGCTCAAAATTTAAAAAAAATAGCCAGGCTGAGGATGAAGATTTTTGCCGAATCCTTTTTGAAGCTGTCCAAGACCCTGGATACCATTACAGAGAAGCAGACCAGGCTGAAGCAAAAGGAAATCAACCATATTTTTGAGGAAATCTCCGAAAAGCTGTGCCGGAATTGTGAACAGTGCACCTCCTGCTGGGAAAGCAGCTTTCAGGAGACTTATCAGGCCGCCAGTATGATGTTTGAGGTCGCGGAAAGGAAGGGGAAAATCACGAAGGAGGATATCCCCATGCATTTTCTGGACAGCTGCATCAGTGTGGAGGATTTTATAACAGAGACCAACCGGGGATTTGAGATCGCCAAGCTGAACCAGATCTGGCAGAGCAGGATTTCGGAGAGCAGGGAAGTGATCGCGGAGCAGCTTCGGGAGGTATCCGGGGTGATACAGGAGATTACCGGGGAGATCTATGAGGCGGATCAAATGTTCCGGGCGGAGGAGGAACGGGTGGCCCACAGGCTGAAATCGGAGCATATTATGGTGAAGGAGATCACGGTACTGGAACGGGAGGACAGGCGTAAGGAGGTGTATCTGACGGCCGCATGCAGGGGAGGAAGATGCATTACGGCGAAAGAGGCCTCCGGGTATGTCTCGGAGGCTCTGGGCATCCGTGTGAAGGCATCCGAAGCCTCCAAGTCCGTTATAGCCAAGGATTATGACAGCTACTGCTTTCTGGAGGATACCAAGTTCAAGGTGCTGACGGGCGTTGCCAGAGCCATGAAGGAAAATGTATCCGGGGATAATTTCTCTATTCTTCGCTTGGAGAACGGGGAGTTTATGATCGCCCTGTCCGACGGTATGGGAACCGGAAAGGAGGCGGGGGAGGAAAGCGAGACGGTGATGTCCCTTCTGGAACAGATGATTGAGGCAGGCTTTAAAGCGGAGACTGCCATTAAGCTCATTAACTCCAGTCTGGTGCTGAAATCCGACAAGCAGACTTTTTCCACCATTGATATGAGTATCATCAATCTCTTTACCGGTATGTGTGAATTTATCAAAATCGGAGCTGCCGCCACCTTTATCAAGAGGGGGGACTGGGTTGAGACGATTGCATCCACAACCCTGCCCATAGGAATGTTCGGTAATGTGGACTATGATACCGTAACAAAGAAATTGTATGAGGGGGATATTGTTGTGCTGGTGACGGACGGCGTGCTGGACTGCATTCCCGGAGAGAATAAGGAAGCCTTTCTGGAGCAGCTGCTGCTGGAGATAAAGAGCAAGAACCCCCAGGAGATAGCCAACCGTGTTCTGGAACGGACCCTGTCCCAGAGCAATTATGTGCCCATGGATGATATGACGGTAATAACCGCGGGAATATGGATGAAATAAAAGGAATTTGAAAATATTGCATTGAAATATAAGAGCAAAAGGGGTAGAATGCTATTATCGCAGATTTGAACAGCGCAGGACCGGCAGAAATACCGGGCCGGGGAATATGATGAGTATCATGGGACAGGAACAGATGCTGCAAGAAGTAAGATCTTTTATAACAGAGAATAAGATGCTTAAGAGAGGGGATAGGATTGTCCTTGGGGTATCCGGAGGCGCCGATTCTATCTGTCTTTTGCATGTTCTGGGATGCCTTCGGAGTGAATATGAGCTGACGCTGGTGATCGTGCATATAAACCATGGGATTCGCGGAGACGAAGCGGAGCGGGATGAAGACTATGTCAGAGAGCTGTGCCGGAAGGAAGAGCTTCCCTTTCTGAGTTTTCATTGCGATGTGCGGGCTCTGGCGGACCGGGAGGGCATGAGCGAGGAAGAGGCCGGGCGAAAGTTCCGATATGACACATTTTTGCAGGTTTGTAAAACTTACGGGTGTAATAAGATCGCAATTGCGCATAATAAAAACGATCATGCCGAAACCGTGCTTTTTCATTTGTTTCGGGGATCCGGCCTTCGCGGCCTGACCGGAATCGATGCGGTAAGGGCTTTCCCCGGGGATTTTAGCGATATTATTTTAATCAGGCCGCTGCTGGGTGTTACACGATCGGAGATCGAGGCATATCTTGGCAGGGAGGGGATCGGGTATCTTACGGACTCCACCAATCTGACAGAGGATTACAGCAGAAATAAGATCCGGCACAGAATTCTTGCCTATGCTTCCAGGGAGATTAATTCCCGGAGCATTGATCATATTGCCGAGGCGGCGGGAACGCTGCGGGAAATTGAGGACTTTGTAAGGGGAAATATCCGGCGGCGCTGTGAGGCCCTGCTGCGGAGAGAAGAGGCCGGCTGCAGAATAGGCATCCGGGAGCTGGGCGGTGAGCATATTGTAATTCAAAAGGGCATCATCCGGCTGATTCTGGAGGAATTGTCAGGCGGCGGGAGGGATCTGGAGGCGAAGCATGTGGAGGCGGTGCTGTCCCTGCTGGAGAAGGAGAGCGGAAAGCAGGTGCATCTGCCCGGAGGGCTTACAGCCAGACAGGAATACGGTGATATCGTAATACAGAAGCCGGCTCAGAAACAGACCGGAGGAAATTTTGCGGAAAACGGCTTGCAGGAATCCTTCCAACCCGTTAAGATTAAGATACCGGGCAAAACAGAGGTCCTGCCGGGTGCAAAGTTTGTGGAGGCGGAGCTGATCCGCAGTAAAAATAACCAGCTTATTCCGAAAAGTAGTTGTACGAAATGGTTCGATTATGATAAAATAGAAAATGCTGTTGAAATCAGAACAAGAAGAGAAGGGGATTACCTTCAGATTAACGCTTCAGGGGGCAGCAAGAAGCTGAAGGATTATTTTATCGATCATAAGGTTCCCCGCAGGCTCAGAGACAGCAGACTTCTCGTTGCCGATGGCAGCCATATCATGTGGATTACCGGCGGGGAAGACCGGATGAGTGAAAGATATAAGGTGGATGAAACAACAACAAGGATACTGGTGATAAAAATGTTTGATATGGAGGAGAAGCAGTATGGAGCATACGATAAGGACAATGATAACGGAGGAACAGATCAGTAAGAGGATACGGGAGCTTGCCGGGGAGATCAGCAGGGATTATAAAGGGGAAACGGTTCACCTCATCTCGATTTTGAAGGGCAGCGTATTCTTCAGCTGTGATTTGGCAAAACGCCTTACCCTTCCGGTTACCATGGATTTTATGTCCGTATCAAGCTACGGAAGCGAAACGGTCAGCTCAGGGAGAGTCCGTATTCTGAAGGATCTGGATGAATCCATTGAGGGAAGGAACGTACTTATTGTGGAGGATATTATTGATTCCGGACATACGCTGGCTCATCTGAAGAATCTTCTCGGGGCCAGGGCACCCAAGAGTCTGGAGATCTGCACCCTGCTGGATAAGCCGGACAGAAGGGTTACGGATGTGGATGTGAAATATGTCGGCTTTGTAATTCCCGATGAATTTGTATTGGGCTATGGTCTGGATTATGATCAGTTCTATCGGAACCTACCCTATGTAGGTGTGGTTGAGAATGAATAAAAAAGAATTCTAATGACAGGAGGGGTTTCCTCTTCTGCCAGTATAGTGATAAAGGAGGTTGTTTAGTGAGAAAACAGATGAAGGGATACGGCTGGTACATTATCATTCTGCTGATTGTGATTGCTACGTTTTATATCTCGAATCATCTTGAATTAAATAGTCAGGATGAATACAGCAAAACACAATTTGTGAAGGATATAGAGAACAGCCAGGTGAAATCCATTGAGATCTATCCCAATGAAACGGCGCACATTGGAGATGTTACCGCTGTCCTGAAGAGTGGAAAGAGCGTTAGTTTTCATGTGCTTGATATCCGGGAGATTGAGACACTTGCCGAAGAAGCCGGGGTGGACACGGCGATTCATACCATCTCCAAGCCAAGCTGGTTTCTGACATCGGTATTGCCATATATCCTGGTATTTATTATTATCATCGTATTATTTTCCTTTTTATCCAATCAGGCATCGGTAGGCGGAGGAAACAGCAAGGTGATGAACTTTGGCAAAAGCCGCGCCAAGATGACCACGGAGGAGAATAAGCATACGACGTTTAAGAATGTGGCAGGTTTGGATGAGGAAAAGGATGAGCTGAAGGAAATCGTTGATTTCCTGAAATCGCCTAAGAAATATATCCAGGTTGGAGCCCGCATCCCCAAGGGAGTATTGCTGGTGGGACCTCCCGGAACCGGTAAGACCCTGCTGGCAAAGGCTGTTGCAGGAGAGGCGGGAGTTCCTTTCTTCTCCATCTCCGGCTCCGACTTCGTAGAAATGTTCGTCGGTGTGGGTGCTTCCCGTGTAAGGGATTTATTTGAGGACGCCAAGAAGAATTCTCCCTGTATTGTATTTATCGATGAGATTGATGCGGTTGCCAGACGCAGAGGAACCGGTATGGGCGGCGGTCATGATGAGAGAGAGCAGACCTTGAACCAGCTGCTGGTGGAAATGGACGGCTTTGGGGTAAATGAAGGCATCATTGTCATGGCGGCAACAAACCGTGTGGATATTCTGGATCCCGCCATCCTTCGTCCCGGACGCTTTGACCGTAAGGTTACCGTAGGCCGCCCGGATGTGAAGGGAAGAGAAGAGATCCTTCAGGTTCATGCCAAAGGAAAGCCTCTGGGTGACGATGTGGATCTGAAGCAGGTGGCCCAGACCACAGCCGGCTTCACCGGCGCGGATCTGGAGAATCTGATGAATGAATCTGCCATCAGCGCCGCCAGAGACAACAGGAACTATATCACCGGCGAGGATATTAAGAAATCCTTTATTAAAGTGGGAATTGGCACGGAGAAGAAGAGCAAGGTGATCACCGAGAAGGAGAAGCGGATCACCGCGTTCCACGAAGCGGGTCACGCGATTCTGTTCCATATCCTGCCGGATGTGGGGCCGGTTTACACCGTATCCATTATTCCCACCGGAAACGGCGCGGCAGGCTTTACCATGCCTCTTCCGGAAAGAGATGAAATGTTTAATACCAGGGGCAGAATGCGTCAGGAGATCATTGTGGATCTGGCCGGCAGGGCTGCGGAGGAACTGGTATTTGATGATATTACTACCGGGGCTTCCCAGGATATTAAGGTTGCCACCAAGACCGCGAGAGCCATGATTACCCGTTATGGTTTCTCCGATGCCATCGGAATGGTGAACTACGATTCCGATGACGATGAAGTGTTTATCGGAAGAGACCTGGCACATACCAGAAGCTATAGTGAGAATATTGCTAACCGGATTGATGATGAGGTGAAATCCATCATTGATGACTGTTACAGGGAAGCAAAGCACGTCTTGACAGAGTACCGGGATATACTGGATGCCTGTGCGGATCTTCTGATGGAAAAAGAGCGGATTACCAGAGAAGAGTTTGAGGCTTTATTCGATGCAAGGAAGGTGTCGGAAAGCACAGAGGCGTAAGAATGAGTGGGAATACGGATTTGTGCATAATGACGAAAAATTCATTGGAAATTTGTAATGTTTGTGCAGACTTATTTTGAATGTCATGCTATACTATGTTTGTAAACCCCAATACATTATATAGTTTTTGCTACACCCCCCATAAGTAACAAAAATACCTTCTCCGAAAAAGGACAGTCCCATAACTGTCCTTTTTTACGTGCGACAGGCAGTCGCACCAGTCTCGGCATGTCCGAGACTATTTTGCGTATTAGGAACAGCGGTTACGATGCGATGCAAAAACGG
>JAEWYQ010000015.1 GCA_023395555.1 Bacillota bacterium | reverse complement strand
ACCGCAAACAGGCCCCTGGCGGAGGCGGTGAGATTCGAACTCACGTGCCCGTGAGGACAACCTGATTTCGAGTCAGGCTCGTTATGACCACTTCGATACGCCTCCATATTTATTTTAATACACCAAGTCCCGCGTAGAAGTCAAGGCAAAGTGTAGAAAAACCGTAGAAATCGGTAAAAAGCTAAATTTTCAAAATCCGCAAACCCACGGAAACTCAAGGGTTTCCGGCATTATCAAGGCAACTGACCGAGTGGATTTCGAGTGCCACACCTTCGACCACTCGGACAACTCTCCATATATTCATACTACTATTCTATACATTTTTCGCGACTTGTCAACCCCCGGAAAATGGACGGAACAGCAGGACGGAACAACTAAAATTTATTGTTTCAAAAAAACCTCGTAAAGCGCATAAACACTGGATTTCACGCTAGTTCACAGAAAAAATTCCAACTTGATTTCGAGTCAGGGCCGTTATGACCACTTCGATACGCTTCCCTATTATATTTTAATGCACACAGCCCCTACAAATATAAGGCATAGTGCAGAAAAACCAGATTACTTGCTAAAGGTAGTGATAAACAGCTCAACGCCTATCTTCTCCAGCATCCGCCCGGTCTTCACCTGTTCTTCCATGTCCGCGGCGAACTCCAGGGCTTCCTTCAGACGGGCAGAAGAAAAATTCCTTGCCTGTCCCAAATATTTGTTCACTGCAAAGGGCGGTACTCCCAGCATCTCGCTCATAGAGGAGGATGGATAGTTCAGCGCCTGTAAATTCTTCGCCTGCAGCAATATATTAAAATGCCGCGTGATTAAAAACAGAATTGACATCGGCTTCTCTCTCACCGAAAGCAAATCATAGTACAAATCCAGGGCTTTCCGCAGCTGCTTTGATCCAATGGCATCGATCATGAGAAATATCTTTCCTGTGATCTGTGTGGTAATGACGGCTTCAATATCCTCATTCCTTATAATCTCCCTGCCATAGGTATAGCTGACCAGCTTCTCCACCTCGTTACAGATGTTCACCATATCCGATCCGGTTTTATCCAGAAAAAAAGCAACCGAGGCCTCGGTAATCTTCTTCCCCTCCTGCTCCAGCATGGAGGCAACAAAGAGCTTCAAATTCCGTTCGTCCAAGCCGTTCATCTCCGATACGGTTCCGTGATCCTTCACCAGCTTATACAGCTTGCCCCGCTTGTCAATCTCAGCTTCCACGAAGACAATCACCGTGCTGTCCGGAGTATCGGCCAACAGCTCGCTCAGCTCACTCTGGGACTTGAACAATCCGCTGTTCTCAATGACAATCAGACGACGGTCACTGAAGAAGGGCAGGGTCTGCGCCGCATCATGGATCTGTCTGGGCTCCGCGCTCTTCCCTTCAAAATAGGAATAATTCATCTCATCGCTGTCCGCCAGGACTGCCGCCTTTAATTTGTCCCGATAAAGCTTCTTGAGATAATCCTCACTCCCATAAAGCAGATAAAATTTCTTAAAGCTTCCCGACTTGATATGTTCCTTGATGTTCTTCATATACCTTCCTCATGGATGACAATTCACAGAAGCTCGCCTATCTATTCTACTCAATTCTTATGTAAATTGCAAGCCATAAAATAGTTTTTTTCATTACAATCCAGCCCGCGGTATTATGATACGACATTTTTACTTGCTTTTCCCTCGTGCGTTCAGAACGCGCTGCTTCACATGATGCACTCGGCCAGTCTGCGTAAAAATGTCGTATCATAATACCGCAGGCTGAACTATAACTCTCAATCAATAGGTCCGAACCGGCTCAGCGGCTTAATACGAAAGACCGCACGTCCGCCGATATTCTCTTTTTTCACATTTCCCACTTCATTGGTCCGGCTGTCCTTGCTGATGCTCCGGTTATCCCCCATGACAAAGTATTCATCCTCTCCCAGGGTAATGGGCACCGCAGCCCTCCCGGGATCCGCAATGGGGTCCTTGCCGTAATGCTCCTCCAGCGCCTCGCCGTTAATATAGATCTCGCTTCCTATGATCTGTATGGTCTCACCGGGCATGCCGATGATTCTCTTAACGTAATATTCTTCATTTTCCCGGCCATAGGGATAAAATACAATAATATCAAACCGGTCCAGCGCATCAAACCGATAGGACAATTTCTCCACATACAGATGCTCCCCGTCCAACAGCGTATCCGCCATGGAGGAACCGTCCACAATGGTCCTTTGTATTACAAAATTGGGAAGAATATAGATGCATATAAAAATCAATACCGCATAGAAAATGATATCGTATAAAAAACCTCTGGCTCCGGTCTTTTCCTTGTTCTCCTGTCCTTCTTCGGGCTGCGGAAAGCTCTCCCCTTCGCCGGGAGCGGTGTCCTTCTCCTGTGAAATACCCATTTTATAATCCGCATCTTCCCGATAGCTCTTATTTTCAATCGCTTCCATAACATTCCCTCGATTCGTCTCTGCCTTAACCTTATTTCAGGGCATACCAGACACGGTAATCTTCCTTTCCAAACATTCCTTGATTCCGTCTTTCCATACGACAACAAAGCACCTTCATACTGCTATCATATGAAAGTGCTGATGAATTTGTTATGAAAAATGCTTCACTGCCGGAGTCATTCTTTCATAGCAGCCTATTGTTGATTATCCTCATCGGTCACTTCATCATCACCAACAATTTTCACCTTGGAACAGTTGAGCTCCTCTACCGCAATAGATAAGGGCTTGGGATAAGTGACATCTACAAGAGGGGTCGCCCCGTCAATGATCTGTCTGGCCCTTCTGGCCGTGGCAATAACGATGGAATAGCGGCTGTTTACTACCGGCTGCTCTCCCGGTTCTACCTCACTGTTTACTACTCTCATTAAATCCGTATATGATGGATGTAACATAAATTATATCTCCTTCCTAATGGTCCTATGCCTGTCTCTTCCGGATCAATCCGAGGTCTCCGGACTGTCTGTCAGTTCCTTCTGGTTTACCCTTCCTGCAATTGTATCGGGAAGCAGGGAAGACAGGATCAAATGTCCGCTCTCCGTTACAATCACCGCCTTGGTCCGCCTGCCGCAGGTGGCATCAATGGCCATCCCCGTATCCTTGGCGGTTTGAACCATTCTCTTCACCGGTGCCGCCTCCGGACGGATAATACTGATAATCTTACTGGAATTCACAACATTACCAAAGCCCACATTCACTAACTTATTCAAAGTTATTCCTCATTTCTGCAGCTTCTATTCAATATTTTGAATCTGTTCCCTTACTTTCTCGATTTCCGTTTTTAGATCGATTGCCTTGTTGGATACCTCAAGGTCATTGGCCTTGGACAGAATGGTATTGGCCTCACGATTCATCTCCTGGGCAATAAAATCCAGCTTCCTTCCAACATTATCACTCTCTCCCAGGGCTTCCTTCATGTTAATAATATGAGCACGCAGTCTTACCGTCTCTTCATCAACACATATCTTATCGGCGAATACGGTGATCTCGGTTACAAGAATACTTTCCTCCACTCTGGTATCGCCCAGCAATTCCGTTACCTTTGCCATCAGTTTATTACGGTATTCCGCCACAATTTCCGGGGATCTCTTCTCAACAAATTCCACCAGCTTCAGCATGGCATCCAGCTTCGCCATAATATCCTGCTTCAGCTGCTCCCCTTCTTGAATCCGGGTATCTACAAACCGCTCTGCCGCAGTCCTGACCGCCTCTTCCACCAGTGCCCATAATTCCTTCTCATCAATGGTCTGCTCCTCCAGAGTGAAGACCTCCGGATATCGGGAAAGGGAAGAAACCCGGATATCATTCTCAATACCGAACTCCCGGCTCATATTCTCCAGATTCCTGTAATACTCCCTGGCAAGATCCGCATTATATTTGACACAGACATTATTCTCCGTATAATCCTCATAGGTTATATAGACATCAATCTTGCCCCTGCCAACATATTGCTTCAGTACATTGCGGATACCTGCTTCAAAAAAGCTGAGCTTCTTCGGCATCTTGACGGATATGTCACAGTATCTGTGATTCACCGCCTTCATCTCGACAGTGATCTTCCGATCCTCCCCGGCTATCTCACAGCGCCCAAAGCCTGTCATACTCTTTAACATAGCTACACACATTCTTTCATGATTTGTAATGATTACGGCGCCGTTCCCAACCATAACCCGAGCAACTTCTGATAACTTATTCAATTTATTATAAATGAAATATGATGGCAAGTCAATACACAGGAAAATTTATAAACGCTTTTTCGTTATAGTTCAATACATACCACCATTGCATAATAACCGCACCTTCTTAAGAATAATTCCCACTCGGCCGCCCTGTCCAGTTCCGTGAATTCTCCGGCATAAATCCTATAATGATCCGTCTCCCCGCTGATCCTTATATTGCTGCAGCCCATGGAATCCAATCTCTTCCGGTGCTCCTCGGCCACCTCATAGCTTGGATAATATCCTGTCAGAATGCAATACCGGTATTCCGTCCGTGCCCCTTCCCCGGCCTGCATTCCGGCTTCCTGTATCTCGGCCGCACCGGTCTGCATCAATGTCTGGTAGATCCCATCCGCAATTCCCTTTGCAATTTCATCCAGATGCTCATCATAATACCGGTTGGCCTCATCCGACCGGAAATACCCGATTGCCAGCATCAGAGAAGGCATATCCGTATCATTCAGCAGCGAAAGATCCGTCCGTGTAATAAGATGATAATTCCTAAAACCGACTGGCGAAAGACTGTCTCTGATATTTTCTGCTGCTTCTACCGCTACCGGATCATCTTCTCCCACATAAAAATCCATGCTTGGATATCGATTAAAGGTCGGCTCCATACTGCGATGTATGGATACCAGCAGATCCCCTCCGATTTTATTTGCCGCATCCACCCGTTTCAGCATCGGCAGATATCTATCAGTGGTTCTGGTATATTCTACCTCTACTCCCCTGTCTCTCAAAAGCTTCCCCACCTTCAGCGCCAGCACCAGATTGTCATCCTTCTCACTTCTTCTTCCATAATAATCCCCTATATCTGTTCCCCCATGTCCCGGGTCCAGTATCACCTTCGCCATATTCTATCCGCTCCCTGCACAAGCATCTGCCGCTTCTTCACTCTATGATTCCATTATATGATGAGATAGCCGTAAATGATTATCCTATGGCACTTCTCCATCTCCTCAGTTCTGTTTTCTAATAAAATCTTAATTTGAATTATACTGCTACACGACATATAATAAAATAATATGATTAAAACGTCAAAATCACCTTTTGAGAGGCAAAAAACAAAGGAGTAATGAAAATGTTATTTTGGAATCGTGTTGAAATATACCGCGGCAATTCCTTGCAGGAATTCTCCGAGCTTAAGAATGCACTGGCGACTGCCGACATTAAATATGAGTATAAAACAAAGGGGACCGCAGAATATATTCTCTATGTCCACAAAAGGGATTATGAAGAGGCCATGTACCTGACCTCGAACCGTCATGTACGGTAATTCATCGGACAAGGCAAGGGTTTATTCCGGCTCATTGCTGTTTAAAAAGGGACCGTACGGCCAAATACCGGAACGGTCCCTTCTCATATCAGTATATCGTTGGCTTCTATTCGCTTCTCTTTCCTCTATATGAAATAATCATAGGATACAAGGTTCTCATGACGTTCCACCAGATCCTGAAGCGTAATCCTGTCTACCACGGAACAGACGGCGTCATATAATTCCTGCCATACTTCCCTTGTAACACAGGCGCTCTTACGGCTGCACTCCGACTCATCCTCCAGACAATCAATGGGGAAAAGACTTCCCTCGGTCAGGCGCAGGATCATCCCCACCGTATACTCTGCCGGATCCTTAGCAAGGCGATAGCCTCCCTGTGCTCCGCGTACGCTTTTCACATAACCCGCCCTGCTCAGGGAAGAAATAATCTGTTCCAGATACTTCTCGGAAATCTCCTGCCGGGCTGCAATGGTTTTGATGGCAATATATTCACCTGTATTATTTAAAGCCAGATCCAACATAAGCCGCAGGGCATACCTTCCCTTGGTTGATATCTTCATGGCCAAACCTCCTTCGTATCCCACTCGGGTCACTATCGCTTATATGCTTATATTAACATAGGATTTGTAGGAATTCAATGCCGGCTTTTCAAATTCTGTTATTCTCTTAACAGTCTTTTGAAAGCCTTTACCACCTCATACCATAGGACTGCCGCCATGGAAAGTACTATTGAAATAAGCAGCTGGGTAATGCTTACCGGCGCAAAGCCCACCCTCCCGTGCAGCGGTGTATAAATCAGCAGGAGTAACATGACCGGAATTCCCAGATTAATGATGCAAATCCCTTTATCCCGCCACAATCTTCCAAGGATCTTAAAAATCGACTCCTGTTCCGAGCAATTAACCAGCACCAGAAGAATGCTGGAAAGAACCAGCACCGTGAAGCCGCAGGTTCTTGCCTCCTTTGCCGGATATCCTCTGTTAAGCAGACTGAAATGCAGACAAAATGCCGCGCAGAAGATCATCCCCCCTTGGACAAGACATTTAAGAAAGATCCCGAAAGACACCAACCTCCGAGCAGACGCCCCAGCTGATTTTTTCATAATATCAGACTCTGCCGGCAGACGTTCCAGGGTGACGGATACCGTCGGGTTCATCACCAGCTCCAGTAACACGATGTGCAGGGGCATCAGCAGAAGATCCTCCGGCCCGATGCCTACCAGCGGTGCAGCCAGGCAGATCAAGGCAATCGGTATATGAAATGCCAGCACATAGGCGATGGTCTTGAGGATATTCTGATAGATTCTTCTTCCATCACGGATAGTATCCAGAATGGTGGGGAAATGATCATCCAGCAGAATAATATCCGCCGCCTCCCTGGTAACCTCGCTTCCATTCTGTCCCATGGCAATTCCAATGTCCGCCGCCATCTGTGCGGCCGCATCATTGATCCCATCTCCGGCCATGGCCACTATTTCACCCTGGTTTCTCAAAGCCTTTACAATACGCACCTTATGCAGCGGGAGAACCCTGGCATAGACATTGCAGCTTTTTACCTTCTCTCCCATCTCCTCATCCGTCATCTGATCCAGCTCATCTCCGGTGATAACCCGGGCGAAATTACGGATCCCTACCTTTTTGGCCACCGAAGAGGCAGTCACCGGATGATCACCGGTGATCATAAGAATCCTTACACCGGCATGATAACAGGCGGCAACTCCATCGGCTATGGTTTCCCTGGGAGGATCGGCCAAAGCCAGAAGACCGCAAAAATGCAGGCCGCGTTTCGGCAAGTTCTCCGGAAGCTCTTCTCCCTCCACTACTGCCTCCGCCAGAGCAATCACTTTTAATCCCTGCCCGGAATACTGTGCCAGCCTCTGCTCCAATTGATGACGTTCCGCCCTGGTGAGCGTACACCTGGCGAGAATTGCTTCCGGGCTTCCCTTGGCGGCCAGAATGTATCGATCCTCCCGCATCCAAAGCTGCCCCATAGCCCTGGTTTCATTGGAAAACGGATATTCCCTCAGAAGCCTGCTCCCTTCCTCCGGCCCGGAACAAGCCATCACCCGTTCGGAAGCGGAGGGCATCTTATTCCAATGCCCATGATTACAGCACCTGCATAATTCTTCCCCGTAGCTTAACAAAGCATGCTCTACCGGATCCCGGCTGTCCTTCTTGCAGGCCAGGGCCAATACCTTACAAAATTGATTTCCCCTGTATCCAGAGACCGCTGTATTATTGTCAGCGTGCTCGCTGCCGGCAGAGGATACCTTGTCGGCAACGTACGCTTCCGATACAGACAGGGAATTCTGCGTTATGGTTCCTGTCTTATCCAGGCACAATACGGATACTGCTCCCAGGCTCTCGATTGCAGACAGCCTCCGGACCAGCGCCTTCCTTCGGGCCAGTCTCAGGGCCCCCAGGGAAAAGTATACCGACAATATCACAGGAAATTCTCCCGGCACCAGGGACAGCGCCAGCACCGCTCCCGCCAGTATGCTGTGTATCAGCCGCTGAGCAGGCGGATACTGGGCCAAATTCCAGAATGTGATTCCACCCACAAGGAAGAACATAACCGCCGCAAAATAAGAGCACTGCCGTGCCAAAGTCCTCAGCTGCCGCTGCAGCAGGGAGCGTTCCTGGTTCCCATACGCCAGCTCCTGGGCCAGTCTGCCGTATTCCGTGCTGTTCCCGGTCTGTTCTACAATCATCCTGCCGGTGCCAAGCATTACACAGGTTCCCGCATAGCATCGGATCCGAGAAGTCTTTTCCGAGAGTTCATTCGCACCGCCTTGGGGAACCTCCTTCCGTACCGGGCTGGATTCCCCTGTCAGCAGGCTCTCATTTACCGTCAGTCCGGCGCAGTGCACCAGATATCCATCCGCCGGTATCTTTACTCCTTCATATAATAGCACAAGATCACCGGGGACCAGTTCCTCCCGCGGTATCAGGCATTTTTGTCCGCCCCGGATCACTTCCGCCCGGGGCTCCGTAACCGCCTTCAGCTTCTTTAGTGCATTTCCCGTTCTTATATCCTGAAACAGATTGATTCCAATTACGAAGACAACAAAGAATATCATAATAATCCCGTCTGCTGTCTCTCCCAGAAGGAAATAGAGGATGGCAGAACCGGCCAACAATAAATAAATCGGTTCCGAACACAGATACTTTATTTGCTTAAGAAGTCTTCTCCCCTGTCTTGCGGTAATTTCATTTTTACCAAAGCGCTTCCTTCGTTCCTCTGCTTCCTGTTCCGTTAATCCGGTCTGATCCGTCATTTACGTTACCTCCCAGCTTAGGACAAAGCATAGGCAGCATTGTTCCAGGGCAGAAAAATACCTGTGGGACACATGTCTTTATTAACACACTCTGTCCCACAGGTCTATTATTCCTGCTGCTGAATTTCAGCCCGGCTGCACGCCATATTTGGATCGCCGCCTGATCAGATTGTACTGCCTTTGCAGTGCAAGGTGATTTTTTCCTCTGCTTCATCTTATGCAGATGGCGGCATATGGTTACCGCATCTTCCGGTATTTATTACGGAATACGGTAACTTCTGGTATGATTCGAATAGACGGAAGGGTAAGGCGCTCCTTCCAGCTTAGGAGCAGCATAGGAAGTGCTGCCTGCCATTGGCTGTCTTCCCTCACAGGGGGCACATCCCGACTGCCGGAAGCACAAAAACCAGTCCAGACAGTACTGGTCTTCATAGACCTGTGCCACCCTATCCTTTGCCGCACCGCAGGTCCCCGGAGGGGGCAGAATGACATCGTCGCAGGGCTGCCAGTCTGCGGGAGTTGCAATCTGCTCACAGTCCGCCTTTTGAAGAGCGATTATGATTCTTTTCAGCTCCTGCATATTCCGTCCGGTGGATGCCGGATAATATAGAATCGCGCGTATCACGCTGCTGGGATCGATGATATAGACCGCCCGAACGGTGGCGGTGGCGGAACTGCCGGGATGCAGCATCCCGTACTGCTTCGCTATATCCATAGAAATATCCGCAATTAATGGAAAGGTAACCTCCACATGCTTTAGATCCTTCCATACTAACTCTCTGATTTTCCTCAGCCAGGCAATATGGGAATAAAGAGAATCAATGGACAATCCCACCAGTTCCGTATTCAGTTCCTTAAATTCATTCATCATAGAGGCAAAAGTCATGAATTCCGTGGTGCATACCGGCGTAAAATCTGCCGGATGGCTGAACAGTATTACCCAGCTCCCCCGGTAATCCGCAGGAAAATCTATCTCACCCTGGGTTGTGATCGCATGAAATCCAGGGGCCGTATCTCCGATTAAGGGCATACGGTTAATTTTTTCTATTTCCATAGTATCCCTCCTCAATTACAGGAACACGCATTATGCTTCTGTAATGCATTATAAAAAAGCCGCGCACCCATTGTACACCCATTGCAGAAACACATATTACATTTCTGTACTATAAAGATATGACAAGGGAGCCGATCTGCTACACCGTCACGAAACTAATCTTTACAGGATATTCTTCTCTTGGTGCCTGGTGTCACAGGAGGGAAACCATATGGCAGATCATGAACAAAGAGCCTGCTGTGCCTCCGCACACATAATCAAAAATGCGCCCACTCCATGAAGATCATTAACAGATACCGGTCGATCGCAGTAATGCTTATAATCCCCCACTCCGGTGCCGATGCACACCTTTCCTACCATCAGATTCTCTCCGTCCCATTCCAGGCTGTCAATAACACCTTGAAAGCCTCTCTGTGCCTGCTCCAGGTAAGAGCTATCCAGGATACCCTTTCGCACCCCCTTGCACAGCGCCGCTGTGAAGAGGCAGCTGCAGGATACCTCCTGCCAGTTCCCGGCTTCCCCTCCCTTATCGACCACCTGATACCACAGCCCATTGTCCGCCTGATAGCGGCATACCGACTCCATCAGATTTCTGACCAATGCACCTAATTCCTCATAGCCAGGGTCACTGCTGTCCATAAAGTCCAGGTCATCCAGCACCGCTACCGGCACCCAGCCGATGGAACGTCCCCAGAATTCAGGCGACCTCCCGGTGACCGGATCTGCCCAATTTGTTTTCCCCGAGCAGTCCCAGGCATGGTACAGCAGACCGGTTCGGGCATCCTTCGTCTTCTCCTCCATAAGAAGCGCCTGTTCCACTACCAGTTCACGGTATTCCTTCTTCTGATACCTCCTGGCATACTCCGCGCTGATGGGACCCGCCATATAGAGTCCGTCCAGCCACATCTGGTTGGGATATCCCTGCTTGTGCCAGAAGCCGCCCGCAGAATTCCTCGGAAAATTCAAAATGATCGGCAGCAGGGTATCCAATGCCTTTTGATAACGCTTATCTCCCGTTCTGTCCAGCAGGGGGTATAAGAGAATCCCCGGCTGGATATCATCCAGCTGCCCCCGGTCAAAGTTCTTGATCTCCCCGTCTTCATCGAGAATGGAATCCACCCAAGCTTTCACATAGTCAAAATAGCGTTCTTCCCCGGATAATTCATAGGTCTTGCAGACCCCTGACAGAAAGACTCCCTGGTGGTAATGAAAGCGCCCTGCCGGCGGCAGCTCCTCCGCCTTGAATTTTCTCATCATCGTGTCACAGGATGCTTTCGCATAGTCAATCGGTTCCTTATCATTCTTCATCTTGTCTCTTCCTCCGCTTCAAAATTCTTTCCATGTACGCAGACCATACCGTTCTTTCCTCGTTTAGCTTTTCCGAATTCCCTTTATTTGAATAAATCATATCATAAAAACCCGCGGAATTCTTGTCTATTCGGCTTCAAAATATGTAGTTTTTTCCATAGTTCAGAAACCACATAATACCAGATTTCTTTGCATAATAAAAGGAGATATTACAAAACCAGGTTTGCAGCATCTCCTCTTATTATTGGGGATCTATAAAATATATGGGGAAGTATACCTTGCTGTCAAGGTATGTCTTGTCAACAACGCTTGGGAAACCCGCCGGATTTAATTATCCTCTAAAATCGTGCCGTCCGTTCCGATGGTAATCACTCTCCAGGGGATCATTACCTTGCTGTTTACCATGGCAGTTTTCACCGCCTGAACGATACCGCCGCAGCAGGGAACCTCCATGCGGATTACCGTCAGACTCTTAATATCATTTGCACTGAGAATCTGGGTCAGCTTTACAGAATAGTCCACATCATCCAGCTTCGGACAGCCGATCAGTGTAATCTTATTCTTCATAAACTGATGGAAATTGCCGAAGGCATAGGCCGTACAATCTGCCGCAATAAGCAGGTTGGCACCTTGAAAATAGGGTGCGTTGGGCGGAACCAGCTGTATCTGCACCGGCCACTGACGAAGCATGGAAGGCATCTCTGCCGGCATCGCAGCTGCCGCTGCTGCCTGTGCCGATGCTGCAGATGCCGGAGGGGCTGATTCCCTGCTCAGGCTCATGGCTCTGGAACCAGGACAGCCGCCCTGGGGATGGACCGGAGCTTTGGGCGCATTTCCCGCCTGCGCTGCTCTTTGCTTTTCCTCGGCAGCTTTCTTTATGGCTATATTACGATTGACTTCTTCTTCATTATATTCCAGCGCTTCTCTTTCCTCAAAGCTGATGGCATTGGTGGGGCATACCGGCAGGCAATTGCCCAGGCCGTCACAATAATCATCCCTAAGAAGCTTCGCCTTTCCATCTACCAGCGCAATTGCGGATTCGTGGCACGCATTCACACATAAACCGCAGCCATTACACAAATCTTCATTAATTTTAATAATTTTACGTATCATTTATTATCCTCCTCTGAAACATCAGAATACTTTTCTATCTGCAAAAAGCTTGATCTTACCGCTTACGTTCTTCCCTGCTGTACGAATTATATCTCTGTTTGGAACATAAGTGTGTAGCCACAGCTACATTTTAACAAGTTTTTTGTTTCAAAGGATAACCAACCGTTTCACCAGCATGGCTCCCAGAATTCCGATCAAGGTGCCGGCAACCACCCCTGACACCAATAGAATCGGCAGATAATAAACGATATTCAAATTCTCCACAACAACGATTGCAACTGCAATCTGCCCGATATTATGTGAGATTCCGCCCAGAATGCTTACTCCAACCATGCCGAACAGCTTTCCTTTCTGGAAGATCACCATGAGCAGCCAGCTGAGCAGCCCTCCCGCCAGGCTGAACATTAAGGTGGAGGGGCTGCCAAAGGTGAAGCTGACCAGCACAATACGCAGAACGGAAAGAGCAAACGCTTCCTTTGCCCCTAATTTATACAGCGCGGTAATCACCACCAGATTCGCCAGACCCAGCTTCATTCCCTGGACCATGCCTGACAGCGGAAACTGGCTTTCAATGTAGCTCAGAATAAATGCAAGGGCTATAAGCAGACCATAGGTCGCTATCTTTTTTGATCTCATGATACCCTCTCTTCCTTCCGCACTCTAATTAGTAACCGCATCTACCTCGTTCTCCTCGGCACCGGTAATCTCCAGCACCACCCTGTTGGGAAGGCATACTATCGTTTCATTATTATAGTGGATCTTACTGTGGTCAACACATATTTTATCCGGACAGCTGGCATCCAGCATATCCACATATCCATCCCTGATCTCAAAGGTATTACGAGTTCCGTCCTTTCCCGTCACTGTGAAGACAGTATCTTCTTCCAGGGGCAGAGTATCATATACCTCACCGTCCACGGTGATGACAACCTTGCTGCCCTCTTTCTTCGTCAGATTCAAGTATACAATCATAGCCAGTCCCAGAATCAGGATCACACCAATCAAAATAAAATCATTTCTTTTTATCATACCGACTAAACATGCCTTCCCTTTGTGCCTGCCAGGCACAGCTTCATCAATCCTGCTTTATCTTACTGCATCCATCTCTGCTCCAGACGATCCGCAAGACCATCCAGCCAGTCGCCTTCATAGAGCTCAATCATTCCCCTGTCACAGGCCGCAGCCAGCTTCGGATTCACCGGCAGCTTGGCGCACAGGTCAATTCCATGCTCCGCCGCGATTTGTTCAATATGGCTCTCTCCAAAGATGGGATGCTGCTTATTACAATCCGGGCATACAAAATAAGACATATTCTCAACCAGTCCCAGAATCGGAACATTCATCATTTCCGCCATTTTCACCGCCTTGGAGACGATCATGGATACCAGCTCCTGGGGTGAGGTTACGATGATGATGCCGTCAACGGGCAGGGACTGAAATACCGTCAGCGGTACATCCCCGGTTCCCGGAGGCATATCCACAAACATGAAATCAACATCATTCCAGATTACATCCGACCAGAACTGCTTTACCGTTCCGGCAATAATCGGTCCCCGCCACACTACGGGATCTGTCTCATTGGCCAGAAGCAGATTAATGGACATTACCTCAATACCGGTCTTCGTCTTAACCGGAAAGATGCCCATCTCGCTGCTGGAAGCCTTTTCCTTCAGACCGAAGGCCTTCGGGATGGAGGGTCCGGTAATATCCGCATCCAGAATTGCGGTCTGATACCCCCTCCGGCTCATATTGACCGACATCAGGGAGGTAACCAGGGATTTTCCCACTCCGCCCTTACCGCTCACTACACCGATGACCTTTCTGATGCTGCTCAGCTCGTGGGGCTCTACGGCAAACTCATTCTTCGGCTTCTGATCCCCGCATTTTGATGCGCAGCTGCTGCAATTATTGTTACAATCACTCATTCTATATCACCCTTTCCCATAAACTTCAATCATTCATTTGTTTGCTTTGTAATTATACCCTTAAATAATCAGATGTCAATCCTTATTTCCTTTAACATGCGGGGGTTTTCTGAATATGATGGTATATAGCTTAAGGAAAGGAGCTGAAAATATGCAAATTCCATTGATGGAAGCTACATTACTCCCCGCTGTCGGCATGGTTACTTTTCTGACCGAGCATGCGGCGGCGCTTATCGTCGTCGGCTTAATTCTTGTTCTGCTGATATCCGTTATCTCCCGCGTACGCAGGATCCAGAGGAACAGAAACCGCGAAGTAACCCGCCCGGTAACCGAGCTTATGGGAAATGTCCCGGAACGCATCGCAGAATTGAACCAGGAATTAAAGCCCTTCGGCTTTGCCTATGAACCTTACCAGGATATCTTCTATTCCCTGATGTATCCCTGGCAAAGGGAAATGGGCTATTGCAGGCTTTATGATGAGGCCAGCGCAGCCATGAGTATGATTATAGATTGTGAACCGATTCGTTTTGAATATAATGACCGCCATTGGCTGATCGAATTCTGGAAAGGGCAGTATGGTATGAATACCGGGGGAGAGGTGGGAATCTACTACACCACCGGCCCTGACCTGGAGATCCCCGGAATATTTAACGGAACCTTTTATTACTGTGTGGAGGATGAGGATTGCATTAATATGTCCTTTATATTTAAGAAAAACGGCAATATTTTGTTTACCCGGAGCGGCTATCACTGGTGGCTCACCGGCTTTAAACTGGGCGAGTTTTCCAATCCCTCGGAGCTGTCCATGGACATTACACTGGATTTATATGACCGCCGGATGGCCAATGCCTTTGTCAAGGCACTGGTTGGAGCCGGTTACCGGGATCACGAATATCTTGTACAGGGCAGCCGGGTAATTGTACGCTTTGACCAGCCCCATACAAAACAACCGCTGACCAGAACCGCTCTGACCGAGTTCATCATGCAGCGCAACAACGAATCCCTTTGTTCTTCTTACCAGCTTCTTACAGAAGCCTACAGTGACACCCCGGATAAGCTGGAGATCATACGCAAGGAAGCACCTTTCATGTACAGACAGCTCTTAAACCCGGGTAAGTCCAGGGGCGTGTTCGATTCCTTTCTTACCCTTCAAAAATATCTGAAGCATGACACAACTGACAACGGTGAAGGCGGTGCCTGACACCGTACGCGAGGCATCGTGCGAGGAAGGGGATGCCCACCGCCTCTTCCTCGAAAACGCCCCAAATCCCATCATAAAAAGGAAGTGTATCTCTTGTCCACATCAACACGTTTATCCCAAGTCCTGGCTACCGCCAGAACCATTACCTTTGATGAAAGCTCCCGGATTGTAATCATGAGCGATTGTCACCGGGGCAACGGCAGCTGGGGAGATAATTTCTCCAACAACCAGAATCTGTTCTTTGCCGCATTATACCACTATTATGAGAATGGCTATACTTACATCGAGCTGGGGGACGGTGATGAGCTGTGGGAAAACAGAAGTATGGTGGATATTGTCCAGGCTCACAGTGACGCCTTCTGGCTTATGTCCCTGTTTTATCAGGATAACCGTCTGTTCATGCTTTACGGAAATCATGATGTCGTGAAACGGGATCCCCGGTACACCCAGACAAAATGTCATTCTTTCTATTGCGACAGCATCGATTCCAGAATTCCTCTTTTTCCCGGCATCGAGATTACAGAGGGATTAATCCTCCAGTACCGTCCTAACAACAACCGGATTTTTCTGGCCCATGGACATCAGGGCGACATTCTCAATGATACCATGTGGAAAATATCCCGCTTTCTTGTGCGTTATCTATGGCGTCCCCTGGAACTGATCGGTATCAAGGATCCTACCAGTACCTCTAAGAATAATAAGAGAAAGAACACCATCGAGAAAAATCTCATGAACTTTGCCAGAGATCACAGCCAGATGCTGATCTGCGGTCACACCCACCGCCCTGTATTTCCCAAACCCGGGGATATTCCGTATTTTAATGACGGAAGCTGCGTTCATCCAAGATGCATCACGGCCCTTGAGATCCGGGCCGGAAGCATATCCCTTGTAAAATGGGCGGTGATGACCAAACCCGACCGCTCCCTGTATGTGGGACGTGAGGTTTTAGAAGCTCCGGTACGCCTTAACGATTATTTCAAGGCCGCTGTATCAGATTATTAACAACACAGCAGCGAGGCCTTTAACGCTTCCGGTTCTTTCTGACCGAATAACCAAAGGTGCCCAGCAATTCTCCAAGGCTGTAGTACTCACCATGGGAATAGACCACCAGGCCCGCACTGTTCAGGTGGAACCGTCCCTTCTCATCCATATAACGCTTGTCCACCGTCACTCCCGCCACCTCGGCAAGGAACATATCGTGGGTTCCCAGAGGAATAATCTGTTTCACTCTGCATTCAATATTGACCGGGCTCTCAGCAATCCCCGGGGCCGACACCTCGGTTCCGGGAAGCTGCGTCAGCTTCATCTCCTGAAATTTGTCCACATCCCTTCCGGAACGAACCCCGCAATAATCCGCCTTTTTTGCCAGCTCCCTGGTTACCAGGTTGATGACAAACTCCCCGCTTTCCTTAATGATATCATAGGAATACCGCTCCTTGCGGATGGATATGGATACCATGGCCGGACTGCTGCACACCGTCCCCGCCCATGCAATGGTAATTATATTGGCCTTATGCTCCGGGCTGCCGCAGCTTACCATAACAGCCGGAATGGGATACAGCATATTGCCGGGCTTCCAGAATTCTTTCTCTGTCATTTGATTCTTTCTCCATTCTATCTTTTTTATCTAAATGCCTTAACATCATTATGACATCCTGTACCGGCTGTATGTCAAGCTAAAATTTATTTAAATAAATTGCCGGAGGGCTATATTTTTATCCATTATCAGTTATAATAGTAATATGCTACAAGAATTATAGGATCATACTGCTTCTGCTGAGGTACTTGCAGACCAGTGATGATTTCTACTTTGAAAGGAGAAAACAATCATGAAAGCATCGGTTGACCAGGACGGCTGCATCAGCTGCGGATTATGCGTGGATGTCTGTCCGGAGGTATTTAGCTACAACGACGATGAGGTATCCCAGGCAATTGAGGGAGAGATTCCCCAGGACTGCCTGGAACGCGCAGAGGAGGCCCGTGACGGCTGCCCTGTCAGCGTAATTGATCTCTTTTAACACTCACCCTGTAGAAAGCGAAATGCATAATTGTGCCGGTATCATTATGTCTGGGGAATTCTGCCTGCACAATGGTACCGGCGCGATTATGCCCACCTATCTGCTTAAGAAAGGATGATATTATGGATTTTAAACAGGAGGCAAACAAAATTTATCTTAATGATGACAACAACCATATGATTGCTGTTGTAACCTTTCCAAAGCTGTCGGAGGGCGTGGTCCAGATTGACCATACCTTCGTCGACCCTTCCCTCCGGGGACAGGGTGTGGCAGGAAAGCTGATGGAGGCCGCCGTGGCTTATTTCCGGGCCAATGCGCTTAAGGCAAAGCCTACCTGCAGCTATGCGGTAAAATGGTTTGAGGAACACCCGGAATGCGGCGATGTGCTGGTATAAGCTCTAACAAAATAATCTTCTCCCAAGGCGGAAAACAGAAAGGCAACATATTTTTATGTCTTTTGGCCAATCCTATTAATTGAAAACAGAGGGGCTTCTTTCTATTTCGTAATATTAATCGGAGGTAATGTTTATGAACTTTGTAAAAATAGGCGTTTCCGCCTTGGGTACCTTAGTCTCACTCTTTGTATTCACAAAAATCATGGGAAACCGGGAAATGTCGCAGCTGAGTATGTTTGACTATATCAGCAGCATCACCGTCGGTTCCATAGCCGGCGAGATGGCGGTGATGTCCACCGACAGCTTCTGGGAGCCCTTCGTTGCCATGAGTGTCTTCAGCGTATTATCCATGCTCGTTTCCTATGCCACCTGCAAATCCATGAAGCTGCGCCGATTATTAGGTACCCAGGTTCTCCTTCTGTACCAGGAGGGACAGATCTATGAGAAGAATCTGTTAAAAGCAAAGCTTGATATCAATGAGTTTCTTGCTGCCTGCCGTCTCTGCGGCTACTATGACCTGGAGGAGGTACACACCGTCTTTCTGGAGGCGAACGGAACCATCAGCGTCCTCCCCCTGTCGCTGAAGCGTCCCGTCACGCCCGCGGATCTCAAGCTGACGCCCACCCAGTGTAAACCCTTGGCCAATGTCATTGTTGACGGCAATATTCTCTATGATAATCTCAAGAGCACCGGTAAGGACGATGCCTGGCTGAAGAATCAGCTTACCAGGAAGGGGATCTCGGATATCCGGGATATCATCCTGGCAACCTTCGATGCCAGCGATGATTCTGTCAACCTTTACCGGAAATCCCATGGTAAAGTAACAAGGGATATCTTTCAGTAAGTATCCGTACCCCGGCCAGGGAAAGTGGGTGTATCCCGGCGCACAGCGCCATACCATAATAATCATGATACGATTATGGTATAGATGCTTTACGGACAACATAAAATATTACAACGATGTAATACTGGGGAAGTCTTATGCTCATGGTCCGTCACATCAAAGCAAAACATATCATACTCCTGGAGTCTATTGTATTAATCCTTCTCGCTGCCTATCTTCTTCCTTTCCGGCATCAGGAGCCGGCAATTACTGTGTCAACCAATGCACAGGGAAATGATTATATAAAATGGGTCAGTTTCGATGTCACCAGCTCCGCCATGGAGCGCGCCTGCAAATATGATGTTGAATCCCAGTCGGAAGAAGTAAAGATAAACTGGATTCAACTTCTGGCAATCCTGGGCTGCAGGTACGGCGGTGATTTTTCCCGGTACAAGGCAAAGCACATGGATGAAATTGCAGAAAAGCTCAAGACAAAGCAGGCAACCATAGAGACTCTGACCGCAGACATGAAATACTATCCTTATTATTATGAGGCCTATGAGGCAGTATTGGGCGGAATGGTCGGCACCTATGAGATCGAGGTTCCGGACGAAACCGCCCCGGGAGGCCGGATATGGAAGGAACGGTATGGCTTGAAGGCCTATCTTCCTCTTGCAAAGAACTATCCCTACAGCCATTTTAATGATTTCGGGGTGTCCCGAAGCTATGGTTTTCGCAGAAAGCACCTCGGCCACGATATGATGGGCCAGGTGGGAACTCCGGTAATTGCCGTAGAATCAGGTTATGTGGAGGCGCTGGGCTGGAACCAGTACGGCGGCTGGCGTATCGGTATCCGCAGCTTCGATAAAAAACGCTACTATTACTATGCTCATCTGCGTCAGAACTTTCCCTACAATAAAGGCCTGGAGGAGGGAAGCATCGTCCAGGCCGGTGATGTCATCGGATATCTGGGAAGAACCGGCTACAGCAGCAATGAGAACTCCAATAACATCCGTACCCCCCATCTGCACTTCGGTTTACAGCTGATCTTTGATGAATCCCAGAAGGAAAGCAATAACGAGATCTGGATCGATTGCTACGAGTTGGTTCAATTCCTGTACAACAACCGCTGTGAGACGGTTAAGAATCAGGAGACCCGTGAATACCACCGGGTCTATCAATTCAAGGACCCCATTGCCCAGCATTATATCTACCGTTCCCTGTACAAATATGAGGATGATGAAATCAATATTCGTATTTATGAGTAGTTACATAACCGTTCAATCGGTCTGCGCAAAAAGATACCGGAGCGCCGCCGACTGAACGGTTATGACTGCTTTACCGGTACCTTCTTTCTGCGGAACAGGCACAGCAGGGCCACCAGTGCCGGTATGGCATATTCAAAGATCAGATTCAGATTCACCAGCAGTACCCGGTAGAGATAATTAAATTCAAACTGGGTGCTGCTTAAATAATGAGTCAGATAGAAAATAATTACCGCCATGGGAATCAGCAGATACGAACTGTTCTCCAGATGAAAGATCCATTCCAGACACCGGAGCAGTAACACGGCAAATATGGCAATGGCGATATAATCGGACAAAATACAGATCAGCGTCACCAGCACCTCAAACCGCTCAAATACATTAAAGAAGGAAATACTCTTCACGGTGATGTAGAAGGGAAAGGGCAGGCCCGCCGTAAGACCGGCACCCGATATTCCGAAGGTAAATAGGGTAATGACGAAGGCCAGTGCCGTAAAGGTGAATGCCGCGCCCCACAATCTGCGAAAATGACTTTTGTTCAGCTGCACCCCCAGCTTATCCGCAAAAAATAATGCAATAATAATATTCCCCCCAACTGCTGCCACATGCTTTGCAGCAAAAGCAGTTTTTGAAAAATTAACAGTGGATATGGGAAGCAGATAATCCGTGCGGAGTCTTGGAATCGCGCTTAGAAAAAGAAGGCCGAACAAAATGAGTACCGTGCCCAGGGTCAGCTCCGAGAAGCGGAATATGGCTTTCATCCCATGAAGCAGCGCATAAAAGACCAGAATGAGCATTACTGTCATAAAGAAATCCGATCTGGTTCTGGGCATCAGGGTGAATTCCAGGGTAAGGCTGTAGCTGCTCACCTTTGCCGTCGTCGCCAGCAGCAGCCAGATAAAATAGAACAACAGAATCACCTTTGACAGAAAACTCCCTGCCACCTGCTCCAATACTTCATAAAAGCTCTTGCCGGGATAGGATTTCATAATAAAGATGATCACTGCGGTCAACGGCACCGTAGCTGCCAGTGACAGAAGGGGACTGATATAACCGCTCCTGCCCGCCTCGGCGGCCAGGGCCTGGGGGATCTGACGAAGTACGGTAGATATGGATATAAACAGATACATAAAGGTAATCTGCCGGAAGGTTATCTCGCGATTCATTGTAATCACCTCACTCCATGTATTTTTCCATCATAAGGGTAATGCTGGGCAGATAGGGATTGATCAGGTATACAATCCCCAGCGCAAGACCCACAGTGGACAGGAATAGGTAGATGATCAGGTTTTTTTTAGACTTAAGCAGCTTCTCCCTTTGACGAATCAAGGTGTAAATAATGGTAAAGCCAAAGATATAAATCATATTCACAACCATGCCTTTCCTTATACTTTTTATAACTCAACATGGGAAACCCTTGATTTCCGCACTATTTTTCATATCAAAATTAATAATTTTCCGTATTTTCTCCAAGAATAAAAGATTTTGTAATCTGTGACCGCACCTCATACCGGTACTGTATCTCTGGAATGATCTCCTTCCAGTTTTTCTCCAGGTCCTTCCAGTCGCGCACATTCTGGTTCTCCACCATCCGGGCTAAGTTGAGAATATCTGTTCCTTTCTCATGGGAATACTGCACCGGCTTTTCCAGCACGGCCCGGATATAGTTATTCTGTTCCTCCGTCAGGCGCAGCAGCTCCCTTCGGTTAAACACATTGCCCGACCGATTGATCTCCTTCAGCATGGTTTCAAAATACACCTGGATGGTCACAGTAACTACATTATCCTTCCACTCCGCCTTTAATTTTGTATTGGTATAAGAGATGGCCAGACTGACTCCCTCCGGCAGATAGATGGGATAGCTCCGCATGGTATTCCGGATAAAATTCACCCCGTCCGAGGTCTGGGTATCCAGATAATCCGCCAGCTTTAAGTCCTGGAATACTCCATATCCTTCTATTAAAAAACCAGCTTCCGTGGCTGTGATATACGGCAGCAGAATACCGGAATAACTCTGCTCCATATCATTTAAAATATTGACAAAGGTATTGTCGTTGCGGGTCAGAAGCTCCTTCTGCTTCTGCTGTATTGCCTTCAGATCCTCATGGATAACCTGTTCCTGCTTGATTCCCTCTTCCATGAAATCAATTGCTTTCGTTCCCTTTACAATATAGAGCAAGGCCTCCATCTTAACCGTCTCATCCCGCTTTAGAAAGTCCAGACACCGGTCAAGCCCCTGCTCTGCCGCCGCCTCACCGATTAAAAAGGAACCCGCCTGAGCCAGGGTGATATTCTTCCTGTTCTTTTGCTTCAGATCCTCCAGCGCTTCATACATGGAGCCGCCCTTTCCCTTTGCCAGCTTCTCCTCGCCGGAAGCTCCCCCTTCC
Source organism: Bacillota bacterium (assembly GCA_023395555.1). Taxonomy (GTDB): domain Bacteria; phylum Bacillota; class Clostridia; order Lachnospirales; family Lachnospiraceae; genus Mobilitalea; species Mobilitalea torta. The sequence goes on along the minus strand of JAEWYQ010000015.1, from coordinate 67,123 downwards.
TCTGAATCCGCTCCTCCTCCGGCGCTGTAAAGAGCGCTTAATTCATATTCGGAGTCAGAATAATCAATTCCCAGTACCAGGGCCAGATCAATTTCATCAATCTCCTTCCGGTTCATGTCATGCGTACAGCCGCACAGCAGCCCGCACAACAATAAGGAAAGTATTCCAGGGAACATACGTCGTTTCATCGTCAATTCCTCCATTACGGTGCATCCCCGGCCTGTTTTTTCGGATTCTCAGGAGCAATTCCCTCCGGCCTTCGGGTGAAATATTTAATGGGAAAACGGAACAGGGTATCCTTATGATTGCTTTTCTCCCCGTCCACAAAGGGCGCCAGATACGCCACCCCGTAGTTATCCAGGCTGCAAAGATGAGTCAGCAGCAGAATCAGCCCGACGGCCAGACCAAGGAAGCCTCCAAGGGCGGCAATCACTGCAAAAATAAACCGGATCACCCGGATTCCGCTGCTCAGATCCTGGTTCGGGACAATAAAGCCGGCAATGCCTGCCAGGGATACGATTACCACCACCAGAGGAGATAATATATTAGCGGCAACAGCGGCCTGTCCTACCACGATACCGCCCAGAATGGACATGGCCGTACCCACATTCTTCGGCAGCCGCAAGCCCGCCTCAATCAATATCTCAAAGGAGATCAACAGCCCCAGAACCTCCGAGGAGGAGGAAAAGGGCACATTCTGCTTCGCCGCCTGGGTCGACAGAGCCAGCTGCACCGGCAGCATCTGATTCTGATAGGTTGTTGCCGCAATGTAAAAAGCGGGCAGAAATATGGTTACGATCATTGCAAGATAGCGCAGCATCCGCAGGGAGGAGCCGATATAAAAATGGTTTGCATAATCCTCCGGTGACTGCATCAGCATGGGAAGCTGGCAGGGGAGGAGATATACAAAGGGAATTCCATCCACCGCCAGGGCGATGCGGCCATCGGTGAGATTCGCCGCCACCCGGTCCGGCCTCTGGGTATACATAATCTGCGGAAAGAGGCTTTTCTTGTTCTCTATCAGATATTCCTCGATAAAAGCCGGGCTGGATATATTATCAATGGTTATTTCCGTAATCACATCCCGGATCTTATCCACCGTTGCCATATTGACAATATTGCTGATGTAAATCAGAGACATGTCCGTCTTCGACAGCTCCCCGGCGGTCAGACTCTCCACAACCAGGTACTGGGAGCGTATTCTCCTTCGGATTAAGGCGGTATTCGCTCTCATGACCTCGATAAAGGAATCCTTCGCCCCTTTTATGACAGCTTCCTCCGTGGGCTCGGAAACAGAACGCTTCTCTGCTTCACGGATATCATATACAATGGCTTTTTCTTCCGCATCGAACAGAAATGCCACCAGACCGCTGAGCACGGATTTAATTAACTTGTCATAGTCACTTTCTTCCTCCGTAAACACATGATAGGCCCCTCCGCTCAGGAGATAATCCATGACTTCCCGCTGTGTTTTGCATTTCTCCAGATTCCTGTCGATCAGCATGGATTGAAAAATACCTTTATCCACCAGCGCGGAATCAATCAGCCCGTCCACACAGAAGATGGAGAAGGTGATTCCATTCTGGTTAATCTGAATCGGGCGGACTAAGACATCGCTGCTCTTTTCAAATAATTTCTTGATATAAGCCGAATTTATTCTCTCTTCCATTATTCCCTCGCATTCTGCATGTACAGAAACATGAAACATACGTGTTAACCGATACTATTCTTTTATTCTTTCATAATGTGCCGGGCTTTATTCACATACGTTAACTTTTTCCAATAAAAAAAGGCTGTCCTGCGCAGAGGTTGCGCTGGAACCAGCCCTTTTTCAGTCAGCTTTATGTAGTCATAATCTTACGTCCATGATAATATAGTAGAAACCAATCTGTGACTGCTTCCTTTTATCACGTATCCCAAACCGGTCTGCTCACGCCTCCGGCCTCTTTTGTATGCTACATTAAGGCAATATGTAGAAGCTCATACCGCAAAATAATCAGCTGCGATATCCTGTATATGTACGGGAGACACTTTTCCCCTGGCTACTATCTGAAGAAAAGCTTCTGCCTCTCCTTCATCATCTGTAATATCCTCTGCCAGACAATAGTTATTGGGGTCATCCAGATCGGAATCTTCCCGATAACACTCTATGCTGTAGAGAGCATTTCTGAAAATAAGATTATAGACTACTGTACTTATTGTACTATTCCCTTGCCGTACTTTCTTCGCGTCGGATTTTAACAACTGTTCTACCATGCAACGCCACCCTTCTTCTTAGATTGAATACGACCACATAAATATATCTATGACATAACTATTATATCATAAAATAAACGTTTGATAAGTAGGGAATATCGCAAAACACGATGTAAATAATAGTACCGCTGGCTTATAAAACCAATTTCCAAGGCTAAAAAAGCCTCCCCTCTCGGAACCTGGCAAAACAACCTTTAAAAAGGAGCCATTACATAATTGTAACAGCTCCTGTCTCAATTTATTCAGACTGATCGGAGTGACTGCCAATGGGCTCCGCTTCCGCCATCTGCTTATAGATAGCATACCGTTCCTTTGCCATCTTCTCTGCCTGGCCAAAGAGTGCCTGGGCTTTCTCCGGAAATGCTTTTTCCAGGGAGCTGTAACGCACCTGCCCCAGAATGAAATCCCGGAAGCTCTCCGTCGGCGCCTTCGAGTCCAGAATGAAGGGATTCTTTCCTTCCTCCTTCAGTACCGGATTATACCGGTATAAATGCCAGTAACCGCACATCACCGCTTTCTTGATTGTGGCCATGCTCCTTCCCATGCCTTCCTTAATACCATGATTAATACAGGGAGCATAAGCAATGACAAGGGAGGGTCCGTGATATTCCTCCGCCTCCCGCAGGGCTCTGATTAGCTGGGTATTGTCCGCATTGATTCCCACCTGGGCTACATATACATTTCCATAGGTCATCATCATTCTTCCCAGATCCTTCTTCCCCTGCTTCTTGCCGGAAGCTGCAAATTTGGCAATGGCCGCCGTCGGTGTGGACTTGGAGGCCTGCCCGCCGGTATTGGAATATACCTCCGTATCAAATACCAGCACATTGACATCCTCTCCCGAGGCCATCACATGATCCAATCCGCCATACCCAATGTCATAGGCCCATCCGTCACCGCCCACCAGCCAGACAGAACGCTTGACCAGATAATCCCGGTTCTCTTTGATATCCTTAACCAGCATCATTGTTTCTATATCCGTAGAGGTAATGGTTTCCAGCACATTCAGCACCTTTTTGCTTGCTTCCTCCGAGGTCTTGCCATCCTCCTTATAGTGAATCCAGTCATGAAGCGCTTCTTTTACTTTCTCTTCCACATTCTTGTCCATCAGCAGGCGCATATCCTGCTCCAGCTTATTTCTCAGCTGCTTCACCGCAAGATACATTCCGTATCCGTACTCCGCGTTATCTTCAAAGAGCGAATTTGCCCAGGAGGGGCCTTTTCCCTCCCGATTGACGGTATAAGCCGTACTGGGTGCCGAGGCCGCCCAGATGGAGGAACAGCCGGTGGCATTGGCAATCATCATCCTTTCTCCGAACAGCTGGGTAATCAGCTTAATATAGGGCGTCTCTCCGCACCCGGCACAAGCGCCGGAGAATTCAATGAGGGGGGTCTTAAACTGACTGTCCTTGAATGCCGGTCCATAAGCCACATTGCGCTTAAAGGATATATTACCTATGGCATATCTCCAGTTTACTTCTTCCGTCGGAAGCTGGGTCTCTATGGGTTTCATGATCAGCGCCTTACCCTTGGCAGGACATATTTCTGCGCAATTGCCGCAGCCGGTACAATCCATGGGGCTGATTTGGATTTTATAATAATAGCCCTCCAGGTTCCGTCCCGTCGCTTTTTTCGTGACGAAGGTCTCCGGCGCCTTTTCCCGCTCATCCTCATCCAGCAGGAAGGGACGGATGACGGCGTGAGGGCAGACATACGCACACTGATTACACTGGATACAGCGTTCTTCAATCCACTCCGGGACATTTACCGCTATGCCGCGCTTTTCGTAGGCACAGGTTCCGGGCGGAAAGGTTCCGTCCTCCCTTCCGGCAAAGGCACTGACCGGAAGCTCCCCTCCTTTTAACTCTGACATGGGGCGCATAATCTTTGGTATAAATTCCGGTTCTTTGAGCTCCCCGGTTTTATTCAGAGGGTTTTCTACGCTTGTAGATCCATTAAGGGCTGCATCATTCCACTCTTGTGGAATCTTTACCTTATGAATGGATTTGATACCGCGTTCCAATGCATCCACATTCATTCTGACAATCTTATCGCCCTTATTGCCATACAGCTTATGAATTCCTTCCTTCAGCTCCTTAATATAGACATCCTCGCTTAATATTTCAGTGAGTTTAAAGAAGGCCCCCTGCATTATCATATTGATTCGGTTTCCCAGCCCCAGCTCCTCTGCAATACCCATAGCATTGATGGTATAAAACTGTACTTTTTTCTCCGCCAGCTGTTTCCTAAGCTCAGCCGGAAGGTTCTCATCCAGCTCCTTATCCTTCCAATGGGTATTCAGAACAAAAATTCCTCCGGGCTTGATGCTCTCCAACAGATCATATTTATTTACATAGGACTGATTATGGCAGGCAACATAATCCGCGCTGGAAACAAGGTAGGTGGAGCGAATCGACTCCCGGTCAAACCGCAGATGGGATACGGTCAGTCCGCCGGATTTCTTGGAATCATAATCAAAATACGCCTGAACCTTCAGTTCCGACTGTTCCCCGATAATCTTTACCGCCTGCTTATTGGCGCCTACCGTACCGTCGGAGCCCAGCCCCCAGATCTGGCAAGCCTTCATTCCCTTGGATTCCACATGAATATCCTTTACCGGCGGCAATGAATTCCCGGTGATATCATCCGTGATTCCTATGGTAAAACCAGTTCTTGTCCTGCTGCCGTTCCGATCTTCACACGTCTTTAACAACAGATATACGGCTGCAATATCCCCGGGGGTGGTATCCTTGGAAGCAAGACCATACCTTCCTCCGATAATCACCGGTACCCTCTCCTTTCCCAGATAACAGCCGCAGACATCCAGATACAGCGGTTCCCCTACGGCTCCCGGTTCCTTGGTCCGGTCCAGGACAGCCACTTTTTTTACAGTGACCGGCATCTCTCTCAGGAAATGCTCCATGGAGAAAGGACGGTACAGGCGCACCTTAATCAGGCCGTATTTCTCTCCCAATTGATTATAATAATCAATGGTCTGTTCGATGGTCTGAGTGACGGAACCCATGGCAACAATTACATACTCCGCATCCGGGGCGCCGTAGTAATCGAATAAGCCATAGCTTCGCCCGGTATAGCGTTCCATTTTCTTCATATATTCTTCCACAAGGGGAACCATATTCTCATAGAAAGGGTTGGCCGCTTCTCTTCCCTGGAAATAGATATCCGAATTCTGCGCCGTCCCGCGGATGGCCGGATGGTTGGGTGACAGAGCCCGGTCACGGAAGCTTTTTACCGCCTCCATATCCATCATATCCGCATAATCCCGGTATTCCAGCACTTCAATTTTCTGTACCTCATGGGAGGTTCGGAAGCCGTCAAAAAAATGAACAAAGGGGAGCCTTCCCTTTACCGCTGCCAGGTGGGCAATAGGAGCCAGATCCGCCACCTCCTGTACGGAGCCGGAGGCAAGCATGGCACACCCTGTCTGCCTTGCCGCCATGACATCCTGATGATCTCCGAAAATACTCAGCGCATGAGTGGCAATCGCTCTTGCACTGACATGAATGACTCCGGGAAGCAGCTCTCCTGCTGCCTTATACATATTTGGTATCATTAACAGAAGTCCCTGGGACGCCGTAAAGGTTGTGGTCAGGGCACCGCCCTGCAGGGAGCCGTGGAATGCCCCTGCGGCTCCTGCCTCCGACTGCATTTCTACCACATTAACCTCCTGCCCAAAGATATTCTTCCTGCCGTTTGCCGCCCATTCATCCGTGGATTCCGCCATGCCGGAGGAAGGCGTGATAGGATAGATTGCCGCCACCTCCGTGAAAGCATAAGCCGCATAGGCAGCGGCTGTATTACCGTCCACTGTCATTTGAATCTTTGCCATATTATAATAACCATACCTTTCTCAAAGTCTGCAAATCTGGAGGTATCGACACAAATTTGCCGCTTAAAAATATTGATCTTTCTAACCACTTTCATTTGCTGCCCTGCGGCATCGCTGTTCTTCACCGCGGCCGGTCCATCACAATTTGCTTCCGTTGTCCACCCAGTCCTTGGCATCAATGACACGTTCGATGGGCGGCTTTCCTACATGGCCCGGCTGATAATCCGTGGCAGAGTCCTGCCATGCGGCCGTCCCTTCGTTATTGGTCGGCTTCGGCCAGATTACAGAATTCTTCTTCTTTTTGTCGTCGTCCTTATCCTTCGGTCTGATGATCATATCATTTCCTCCGTTTCTACGTTACACTACCTCTACGTTTTGTTATTTTTCCATACATTGTTAACAAGGCATATGTTGCTAACATCGTATACGCATTGCCTCTTTTTATTGAAGCAGGCATATTCGTAGATATACTTTCTACTGCTTTCATTGTTTCCGAATCCTTATCTATCTATAACTGGTTTTAAAAATTTTAATTACAAACAAAAAAGCAGCAAAAAAGAGGACCTCACCTTTTGTAAGATCCCCTGCCCCTGTTCCTACTGCTCTTGGTTCTCGGACACCAGACGCTTCTCGCCCTGGATTGCCTGAATCGGCGCGATATCCTGGGTAAACTCCAGGACTCCCAGGAATTCTCCCTTCGCATCCCTGACGGCAAAATACCGGATCAGCACGTATTTATCCCTCATGCGAATCCAGAAATCCTCATGATCCTTCTTCCCGGATTTCAAATCCTCCACAATCTGCTCCACAATATGAACACTTGCCGGAGGATGGCAGTTGGACACCTGTCTTCCGATTACCGCCTTTGTTCTGGGGAATATCCGTTCCTTCCCTTGGGTGAAGAACTTGACCGCTCCCTCCTTGTCCACAAAGGTAATGTCTACCGGCAGTGTGTTGAACACCGCTTCAATCTCCTCCCCGGTCATCAGACCGGATTCAAACTGAAGATAGCCATCTCCGGCCGGAGCCTCTCCCTGCTGGATTGCCTTATCCTCCATATCCACCCTCGCCGGCTTCCATACCTGCTTCGGTTCGTAGAGACAATAGCCAATCTCCCGGCTTTCCTCGGCAATTTTAAGCCATTCGTCTTCGGATAAGGTCTCCAGCACCATGGGGAATAGTATATTCTCTTCCTTGAAGATCATTTCCTCTACCCGTCCAAAAGCTGCTTCCAGAATCTCTCCCAGCCCCTGTTTTTCCTTCTCCTCCTCCGCCGGATTCTGCTTTCCTTTTTCCCAACTGCTAAGACGCCGGAGTGCTTCCTTCAGCTCTGCCCGGATTTCATCATCCACTCCCCACATGACCTTGGGAGGAGCGGTAATGCCGTATTTCTCCATATAAGGGAAGAGCAAATTCTCTTTTCGAAGATAGTGTTTATCCAGCTCCCAAAGCTGTTCCATGTACATGACAAGCTGTTTCCTGCTCTCTTCCCCTTCTCCCGCAAGAAATTCCTCCAGAGCGGGACGGAGCTTTTTATTTAAAAGCCGCTCCACAGCCCGGTTCTCCGCCCGAAAGGTGAATACCGGATGCCCTGGGTTCTCCTCCGGCTTCTCCGGCCTGTGGATCTCCTCGATGGAGCCCTTGAAAACCGCGGCATGCACATCGCATAATCTTTGCACCTCCGATACCGGCATCCCCTCCTTGATCAGTTCCGTCTCCATGGCGGATATCTCCGTGGCGGATACGCCCTCAATCAGCTTGCCAAACCGCTCCTTCACCTCTTCCACACTTTTCCCGTCATGCAGCTCCAAAATCAGTTCCTTCAGCACCTTCTGCCGGTACTCTCTGTTATTAATGTACTCACTCATGCTTCATCCTCCATTTCTGTAATGATTGTTTATTTATTATATAATCACTATAGCTTCTTTATGGGAATTTAAGTGTGATACGAATCACACTTTTTATCTTTTGCAGTTTGGCCTTTTTTATGTACAATGCAAACCGACATGTGTTATAATTTTACTATTGTACTAAAATCACACTATAGAAAAGGGGCGATTTGTGTGAATTTTCCAGGATTGCTCATCCGCCGGACGAGATTGGAAAAAGGATGGAGCCAACAGGGGTTGTGCGATGGTATCTGCGCCGTGTCTTATTTAAGCAAGATCGAGCAGGGAAAAGCGGAACCAAGTGCTGAGGTATTGGAGCTTTTGCTGAAGCGCCTTGATATTGTATGGCATACAGGGAAGGATGCAAGAAAGGCAAAGGAGCTGACAGAGCAAATTTATGATGCTGCGGGTGCAATGGATACCGCTCTGCTGGAACAACTTTTCCAGGAACTAGAGGAAAACAAGGAGGCTTATGTCAACGGTCCCTGCATGCTGGATATGCTTTTATTCGACTGCCTTCAGAAGGAAATGCCGGATCAGTCATTAGAGTTGTTTGAAAGTGTGATGAATGAACGGCAGCGCACTCTTTGGTTTATTATAAATGAACGCTATGAGGAGGCGTTACGTCTCTCTCCTTCGCCCCTTTCCTATGCTCTTACCGGTCTTTCCCATTACAGATCCGGGAGCTACACACGGGCCGAGGAACGGCTTTGGCATGCCTTTCATCTGGCAGCAGAGGATTGTCTTGTGCATGTGATGCTGTTCTGCCGCCTGATTTTGGGCAATTGCTACAGCGATTTAAACCAAAATGAAGCCATGCTGCACCACTACCGTGCCGCGGAAAGACTGGCCACCGCATTAAACAACAAAGAAATCCTCAGAGACATCCGCTACAACATTGCATCCACCCAAATACAATTCAAGCATTATCAGGAGGCATACGCCTATTTTAGCACTATTGAAGAACCTACGGTCATGGATCTGCATAAGCTGGCTATTTGCTGTGAGGAGCTTGGATACAGGGAAGAGGCATTAACCGCTCTGGAAAGAACAACAGACCTATCCCCCAATCTTATAGATCCCCCGATTGGGATGCAAATGTGTGAGGTAGTGCGCTATCGCCTGACCCATTCCAACTATCTGCACGACGAGACCTATGGGCATCTGCTGATTGATTGCTTCCAGGCAATGCGCAGCAGCCTTCCCAGAGGTTATGCGGCATTCCATCTGCCCTGGGTAGAGGCATGGTATACCGCCAACCGGCAATACCGGCAGGCCTGGGAACTGCTTCGTGATTTTCCTTCCTATGCCTCTTTAACCGATGTTAAAGGCTGAAGTATCGGCATAGTTTTCCCAAAACAACGGGATGTTCTTCGTATAAGCAGCATGCTATACTTGTAGGGAAAGGAAGGTATCCCTATGAAAAAAGATCTTTGGACAAAAAATTTTACCTTGCTCACGGTGGCAACTGTGCTGGGTGCGGCTGGCGGCATTGCATCCTCCTTCGCACTCTCATTTTTAGTGTTTGACGAAACCGGAAGCACCCTGGCTGCTGCTCTTTTGATTGCAATCCAGTTAGTGCCTCAATTTTTAATCCCATTAATTGCTGCACCATGGCTGGACCGCCTGCCGCGCAAGCCTTTCCTGGTTGCGGGTGATGCGGTGAACGGCGCCTTATATGCCCTGGCCGGAATGTATCTGCTTTACCGTCCATTTACCTATACCGGGTATATGTTTTTTTCACTGTTGCTGGCCTCCCTTGGCTCCTTTGATTCACTGGCCTATAACAGCCTGTATCCAAATCTGATTCCGGAGGGCTGCGAACAGAAAGGCTATACGGTCAGCGGCATGGTTTATCCTACTATGACGGTAATCATGACCCCCATCGCAGCAATTCTTTATGAGCATACGGGAGTTGCAGTGATCCTGATTGTTCAGGGCGCACTGTCACTGCTGGCCGCAGGGCTGGAAAGCCGAATTCAAGTGAAGGAGACACGCCGGCTCCATGAGGAACACTTCTCCTTTCAGCTATGGAAGCGCGACCTTAATGATGCGTTTCAATATTTGCGAAAGGAACGCGGCATTGCATCCATTTATTCTTACATGGCTGTTACCAATGGCATCGGAAATGGCTACTCCCCGATTCTGATTGCATTTTTCCGCAGTACGCCGGGCTTCACCATTGCGATGTACTCCTTATTCTCAGTGGCAGAGTTTGCGGGACGTACCTTGGGCGGGTTCCTGCATTATCATATCCAGATCCCCAAAAAAAACCGTTTTTCTTTTGCATTTCTCATCTACCAGTTCTACGAGACAATGGATATGCTGCTTCTATGGCTTCCCTACCCTCTTATGCTTGTCAGCCGCGGGATCTGCGGTTTTCTGGGTATCAACAGCGCCACCATGCGGGCAACTGCAGTACAAGTCTATATTCCCGATGAACTTCGGGCAAAGCTCAATGCCTTTGAATCTATTCTGATCTCGGCAGCTTGCTGTATTGCCGCATTGCTGGTAGGAGCATTGGGTGAAATCCTGGATTACCGTGTCTGCATAACATTATGCGGCACAGTCACCCTCCTGGCCTGCTGGCTGACTATTTGGCGGAACCGCCGTACCGTCCGGCAGGTGTATATTACACCGGGGCCGGAAAGGTAATCCTTGAAACAGGTGAATTTATTTCAGCAGTATCGCTCTGACCGGAGCGGCCTCGGCTTCCGGAATGCTGATGGGGATCGCAATCAGCTGATAGCTGTCCTCCATAATATCCGCCAGGCGCAGTCCCTCCAGAATATGAGCTCCTATTCCCATCAGGGCCAGATGGGTCTCATGCCCCGGCTGGTCCCTTTCAATTCCCAGTCCGTCAATTCCCACACCCTTAATATTCAAATCCGCCAGGTATTTTCCACCGCTCTGATCCAGGTAGATAAATTCCCCTTCCAGAATCGGTTCAAAGGAATTCCTGGTCTTGAGAAGAATGAAGTCACCGGGCTTGATATCCTTCCTGGCCAGGTCCTGGTCGGTGATCTTCTCTCTCACCTCTGTCAGATTCAGCACCTTGCATTCGGTCACCAGATCAGAAAGCTTCAGCGTCCCGATGGTATTGCCTCCAGGCATCATGTGAAGCGTCCGGTCCAGATGAGTGCCGGTATGAAGATTCATTTTAATGCTGCTCTCACAGACCGTCCCGGTATTAAAGTCACTTTCCAGAGTGATAACCGGTCTCTTGGAATCTCTTCCCTTATAAACCGGCATATCTGCAGTGATCGGCATTGATATGTCATAAATTTTCCTGTTTGTATACTCCATTTCCCTTGCTACCTCCATAAAGTCAGAATTCTGCACCGCTTACACATGCCACCATTTTCTTCCGTCCCTGGCCAATAATTCGAACGCCCGGACCGGTCCCATGGAACCCGAATCATAATTCGGGAAGATATGCTTTTTCTGTTCCCTGTATTGAATTAATTTGTCCGCTATGGACCATGCAGCCTCCACCTCATCCCAGCGGGAGAACAGCGTCGCATCCCCGCGGAGAATATCATAGATCAGCCGCTCATATGCCTCCGGGGTATTTCCCTGGGTCGGGCTGTAGGAGCTGGTATCCATCTGCGTCGGAACAATTCCCTGGTGGCTGCTGAAGTCCTTGGTGTTAAACTGGAGAAATACTCCCACATTGGGCTGTATCCGAAGCACCAGAAGGTTCGGCTCCGGAATTTCCTTGTCTTGAAAATACAGGATATTAGGCACATCCTTGAACTGAACCACAATCTCCGCAGAGCTCTTGCCCAGCCGCTTGCCGGTGCGGATGTAGAAAGGCGTCCCTGCCCACCGGAAATTATTGATGTGCAGCTTAAGGGCAACAAAGGTCTCCGTATCAGAATTCTTGGGGACATTCAACTCCTGGCGGTAGCCCTCCACCGGCTTCCCGTCAATGACACCGGAGCCATATTGTCCGAATACTACATTATTGCGAAGAAATTCCGGTGTGATATTCTCGATTGCCTCCAATACCTTCAGCTTCTCCGTCCGAATGGAATCCGTCTTCAGATTAATGGGCGGCTCCATCGCAACCAGGGAAAGAATCTGGATGATATGATTCTGTATCATATCCCGCATCGCTCCCGAATGCTCATAATAGCCTCCTCTGGTGCCGACCCCCAGCTTCTCCGTCAGGGATATCTGTATATTATCAATAAATTTGTTATTCCAGATGGATTCAAAGATGGAATTCGTAAAACGGAGCACCATGATATTCTGTATCATTTCCTTACCCAGATAATGGTCAATCCGATATATATCCTTCTCCTGAAACACCTCAATTATTCTTTGATTTAATTTTCTTGCCGTACCTAAATCCTTGCCGAAGGGTTTCTCGATCACCAGACGGCTCCAGGCACCCGGTGCATCTGCCAAATGGCTTGACTGCAGCCCCTGGACGATGGTTTCAAAGTACTCCGGAGCAACCGCCAGATAAAACACCCGGTTCCCTGCCGTATGGCAGATCTGATCCAATTGATCCAAATAGTCCTTAAGCCCCGCAAAACCTTCCAGGTTCGTAAAATCAAACTGGTAATAGTGTATTCTTTCCTGGAACTGATTCCAGGTTGGTGCATCGATTTTATTTCTGGAATACTTTTTAACGGATTCATAGATATCCCTTCGATATACCTCCTCAGATATATTCCTTCGTCCGACACTCACAATAGAAAAATATTCCGGAAGCAATTGATCCAGCACCAAATTATACAGAGCGGGCATCAGCTTGCGGTTGGTCAGATCTCCGGTTCCCCCGAAAATAACCAGGGAGGCGGATAAATTATCTTCTTTATAAGCTCTTTCTGTCATAAATACCTCCATATTCCATGTCCGCTGTATATTCTGCACAGGTGTCCATGCATGACACTGTGTGACGGAATACACTTACGCTTACTCCATCCAGTTGGTATGGTAAATACCTTCCCGGTCAACTCTCTCATAGGTATGGGCCCCGAAATAATCTCTCTGTGCCTGCAATAAATTCATGGGCAGGCTGTCACAGCGGTAGCTGTCATAGTAAGCCAGGCTGCTGGAGAAGGCCGGAATGCTGATTCCGTTAGATATCGCCGTGATAATCACTTCTCTCCAATCCCTCTGATATTCATTGATGGTATCCTTAAAATAATCTTCCAGCATCAAATTAATGAGATTCGGGTTCTTGTCATAAGCCCGGCTGATCTGATTCAAAAACTGTGCCCGGATAATACATCCTCCCCGGAAAATCTTCGCAATCTCACCGCAGCGCAGCCCCCATCCGTATTCTTCGGATGCGGCACGCATCAGCCCGAAGCCCTGGGCATATGCCATGATCTTGCTGGAGTACAGCGCCCTGCGGACGGACTCTATGAACTTCTCCCTGCTCTGAATATACTTCCAGCTCTCCCGTTCCTCGGCTATGTCCTGTACACTCTCGGAGCTCTGTGTCACTCCCAGACTTTCCTGTATCTCTTCCGGTGCTCGAAGGCTACCCTTCGGCCCCTCCAGGCTCTTGCCGGCATTCCGCCGCTCTTCCTTCATGGCGGACAGGTAACGCTCATATACTGCCGCTGTGATGGTGGGCACCGGAACCCCCAAGTCCAGAGATATCTGCCCGGTCCATTTGCCGGTTCCCTTCTGCCCTGCCACATCCAGAATCATATCCACCAGATAATGATCCGTTATCGTATCCTTCTTCTTGAAAATATCCGCCGTAATATCAATCAGATAGCTGTTCAGCTCACCCTTATTCCATTCTGCAAATACCTCATGCAGCTCCGGCGGTGTTAATCCCAGAACCTTCTTCATGATCTGGTACGCCTCGCTGATCAGCTGCATATCGGCATACTCAATCCCGTTATGCACCATTTTCACAAAATGTCCGGCCCCGTCTCCGCCGATATAGGTGCTGCAGGGTTCCCCCTCTGCCTTCGCCGATATCGCCGTCAATATAGGTTCCATCAGCTCATAGGCTTCCCGCCTGCCGCCCGGCATGATCGCCGGACCCTTTCTTGCTCCTTCTTCCCCGCCGGAGATACCGGTTCCCAGATAATTGATTCCCTTCTCCTCCAGCTCCCGGCTTCTGCGGACGGTATCCTTATAATAGGAATTCCCTCCGTCCATCAGAATGTCCCCTTTGGACAATAAAGGCAGCAGCTGCCGTATGGTATCATCCACCGCATCTCCCGCCTTGACCATCATAATTATTTTCCTCGGAAGCTCCAGAGAGTCTACAAACTCCTCCAGTGTTTGGAAGCCTTCCAGATTAGTATCCAAAGCTTCCTCCGGTGTTTTGTTGCCCGCCGCGAAATCCCCTGCGGATTTCTCTATGGCGAACTCCGTCATAAGCTCCTTTGTCTTCTGATAAGAGCGGTTGTATACAGCTACGCGAAACCCCTTCTCAGCAATATTCATCGCCAGATTCTTACCCATCACTGCCAGTCCGATCACTCCAACCTGTCTGCTCATACCGTATCCCTCCATATTATAACTTGATTACGGCGTCAAAGATCCCGCCCTAATCTGTCTTAGTGAATATAATACCGGCGGCTATGCCGCCTATGATTGTCTAGATACAATGGAAACCCTGCTCCTCCAGCTTTGCCTTTATCTGTCCGAAATCAATTTTTTTCGCCGCGGCTCCTTTTTGCAGAGTCATAAACCTTCCCACACTAATCAGCATCCCCGGCTTGGTAATATCCTTAAAGCCCAATCCGGCAAGAATCTGCGGCAGCTCCGGGTACTGGCTGCAAAGCTCATATACCGGCTTCGTCAGGTCAATCGGTTTCTCATTCATATTGATCCATCCTCTCATTTCTCATGATTCATTATGATCAAAGTGTATGGGAAATAATCCGCTTTTTCTGTGATTTGAATCACAGAAAAGGCTTCCCTGGATATTCTTCGCTCTCCACAGGTTTCCTGCAGTAAAAGTGACAGGAGGTTAAATGATCATTCACCATTCCTACGGACTGCATCAGCGCATATACGGTGGTAGTTCCGACAAATTTAAAACTGCGCTCTTTCAACCCCCTGCTGATCTCATCAGATACAGGCGAGCTGGAAGGAACATCTTCTATCCGGGACCAGGCATTCACAATGGGGCTGTAACCCACAAAGGACCAGAGATAATGATCCAGGGAACCAAATTCTTCGCACAGCTTAAAATAAGCCTTTGCATTCTGAACCGCCGCATTGATCTTCTGCCTGTTTCTTATAATCCCCCCATTTTGCAGGAGCGCTTCGATCTTCTCCTCATCATAGGTAATCAGAATTGCCGGATCAAAATCATCGAACGCCGGGCAAAGAGTGTCCATTTTTTTCAAAATTGTCGACCAGCTTAGCCCCGCCTGCATTCCCTCCAGCATTAACATTTTAAAAAGCCTTTTATCTTCATGAACCGGAACACCCCATTCCCTGTCATGATACTCCTGCTCCAGCCGGCTTCTTTCGGCCCAGCCACAGCGTTTTACTTCCGCAGACATTATAATCATCCCTTCTATAGAATAATTGAATTATCCGGTTTTATCATTTGCATACTTCTCAATCTATTGAGCCTCTTAAATAAATGTGGTAATTTCTTCAATTGGCCTGCGTCCTGTTTTTGCGCCCTCCTTTTGAGAATAGCCGACCGGTATAATCGCAACGGGACGCATCTTACCGGGCAAATCTAAAATCCCGGTTACCCTATTTTCATCAAAAGCTCCGCACCAGCAGGTGCCAAGCCCTAAGCTTGCCGCACAAAGCAGGAGATTTTCAATGGCTGCGGCCGTATCCTGCAGACAGTAAAGCTCCCTTCCTCTTTCTGCATAACGTTCCTCCGACCTTGCAATATCGGCACACACAAGAATCAACACCGGGGCAGTTGTAATAAATGCCTGTTTGCACGCCTCATCACGAATCCGCTGTATGACTGCCCTGTTTTTTATAATGTAAAAATGCCATGGCTGGCAGTTTCCGCCACTGGGTGCCGCCTGCGCCGCTTCAATCAATTGAATTAATAACTCCTCCGGCACATCGTCACTTTTAAAACTGCGAATACTTCTTCGTGACCTTGCCAATTCGAGAAAATTCATCCCTACACCTCCGCATTCAAGCAAATTCATCCATCTCAAGCTTCCTTCCACCAAGCTTCTCTTGATCTGATATCTATAACAATAACATAAATAGTAAAAAAAGTCACGTTTGTTTTGTATATGCTAAAATACCAGCTCTTCAAAAATCGCTCTTACGGTTGTCATCTCCTTCAGCCGGTCCACCTTCGCTCCGCAGAAAATCAAGCCTTCCTCTATATTCCCTTCTACTGCATTAATCAATGCCTTTGTAATGCAATATGGAATTTCCTTAGGATTACAACGTTCCAGGCATTGATAGCATTTTGACACCGCAATCCGCCCGTTCTCCACAGACTTTAAAAACGGGTTTAAGATGGCTCTACCCGGCATTCCCACCGGACTGACCACGACCTTAACATCCTCTTTGCCCGCCGCAAGATAGGCATTCTTGTATTCCTGGCTGGCATCACATTCCTCCGTGACAACGAAACGGGTTGCAATCTGAACTCCGTCGGCTCCTAATGCCAGAGCCTTTCTGATATCCTCCTGATCAAAAATACCTCCTGCCACAATCACTGGAATCTCTCTCTCATATTTATTCTCATATTCCTTCTTACATTCTATGATGCCCCTGATCTCCTCATCATAATTCATCTCCTCCACATGCTCCAGCTGTTCCCCGGTAAATCCCAGGTGACCGCCTGCAAGAGGTCCTTCAATTACAATAAAATCCGCAGTGGTCTTATATTTTTTATCCCACATCTTCAATAGAACGGAGGCCGCCCGGATGCTTGACACAATCGGGGCGATTTTCGTCTGAAATCCCCGCACCAGTTCGGGAAGGGAAATCGGGAGCCCCGCGCCGGATATGATCACCTGTGCTCCTCCCTCGCATGCCGCTTTTACATAGCGCTCATATTGCTTGGTTGCAACCATAATATTCACGCCGACGATCCCGCCTTCCGCCCGCTCCCTGGCAAGCTTCAGATGCTTCTTGACGGCAGAAAGATTGCTTTCTATGGGATGTCTGGAGAAGTCCGGTTCATCATAGCCAATCTGCGCCGTAGACAGAATGCCGATCCCGCCTTCCTTCGCCACGGCTCCCGCCAGCCTGGAGCGGCTGACTCCCACGCCCATTCCTCCCTGTATGATTGGTATTCTGGCAACTAAATCATCAATTACTAAAGGTTTCATCTTCATAATTCCGACCTCCATTTTCTATGCTGTTCCTGGTTATAATTATTTTGATTGTCAAAGTAATTAGTAGTAGAAATCCGATGTTTCCATCGGTCTATGGCAAATATGATTTATTGTAATTCTTTTTTTATTATAACTTGTATACAGAGATATTGTCAATATGTAATAGTATGCCTTTCTATTTTATATAGTTTTTATAACTATGTTAATTTTCAAACGAAAAGCTTCGCCAGAAGATCTGCAGTGACAATAACCCGCATAAAAAAACACTATGAGTAATTTGTATTCCCATAGCGTTTTTCGTTTATTTATACCGCTAACTTTCCCTGTGTTTTATATCCGCATGACTTCAAAGGGTCATCTGCCAAAAGATTACGGGGATTATACCTTACTCGGAATACGGAGCCAGGGACAGACGTATAAAATAACCCTGATCATGCTGGCAGACCGGACATAACTTGGGCGCCTCTTTCCCCCAATGCACATAGCCGCAGTTCAGGCACATCCACCCGGTTTCCACATCGGATACATACAGCTTGTTCTCTTCCAGGAGCTGGGCAAACCGTGCAAATCGATCCCCATGAGTCTTCTCCACCCCGGCGATCATGTGAAATGCGGATGCGATCCGGGAAAATCCTTCCTCCTTCGCTATATCTCCGAATTGTTTATATACCGGATCATATTCCTCATATTCGTTATGCTGGGCCGAGCGGAGAAGCTGAACCAGATCGTCATGAATATCCACCGGATAAGCCCCATCTACATGGATATTCTCACCCGCCAGCTCCTTCAGAAAATTATAAAACACCTCCGCATGTTCCTTCTCCTGATCGGCAGTAAAGCGGAAGATCGCTTCTATCACATGCTGATGCTCCTTCTTTGCCTGGGCCGCGGCAAAGGTATAACGGTTTCTTGCCTGGCTCTCTCCGGCAAACGCTCTCATTAAATTATCCTTTGTCTGACTGTCTTTAAAATCCATGATGGCATACCTCCAAATATTATTTGGTAAAAGTATCCCCAAAATTCAAATTATAATACCATGAGGGAGGCACTCATGGTATGGCGCTTCGCGCCAGGATTCGCATTCACTTTGTTCGGCGCAGATACTAATCTATGATTGCAATCAGATAAAATTCGGTTTACAATAAGAGTATAAAATCATAAAGGTGGAGATCAGCTTGAGATTACATTTCATCCGACATGGACAGACCGACTGGAATCAGGCCAGAAGAATTCAAGGCAGCAGTGACATTGAATTGAATGAGACCGGAATTGCCCAAGCCAGAGATCTGGGCGAGAAACTCCTGAAGGAACAGGCACCTATAGTCCGCATCTATTCCAGTAAACAGAAAAGAGCCTATCAGACCGCTTCCATCATAAGCCAGATTATCGGCTGTCCGCTTCTCGTGGCAGATGGACTGGAAGAAGTTTGTCTTGGTCATTGGGAGGGATTGACCTGGCTGGAGGTTAAAGCTTCCTATCCAGCCGAGTATGAATTCTGGTATCAGAACCGCAGCGACGCCAAAAGTCATCAGGGTGAATCCTACCGGGAGCTTGTGGAGCGGGCCTTATCTGCAATTCACCGGATTATTGCCGAGAATACACAGGATGTTGCCATCGTCACACATAACGCCGTCATCATGTGCCTGCAATGCTATCTGGCTGATGTCCCCTTCCAGCAGATGGGTGAATTCAAAGCCGGCAATACCTCGATTACCACCCTTGACAGTGAAGTATTTCTGCAAAAAAAGAATACCGGTCCACCAATTCATCAATAGGCGCCGGCAATTGCCCCCAGCGCTTCCTTATTCAGAATCAGTATGGACTTATTATTTACAGAACGGATAATGCCTTCACTCTCTAATTGTCCCAGCTTCCGGCTTACTGTTTCCCGCGCTACTCCAAGATAATTGGCGATTCCTTCACGGCTGAGGGGCAATTGAATTAATGTCCCTTCCTTATCCTCGCTTCCGTACTTGGCTGCAAACTCCAATAAAATTCCGCTGACACGGTTATCCACATTGCGGACCCCCATCCCCTGCATTGCATTCTCCAGCCTCGCCATCCGCTCTCCCAGCTCCGCAATAATCTTCACGGCAATATCCGGATATTGGTACAAAAGCTGCTGAAACTGACCTTTCGACAGCGAGCAGGTCTTCACCGGCTGAAGCGCTTCCACGCTATAGGTGGCCGCCCGGTTGGTCAGCAGATTCTGTTCCCCGAAGAAGTCCCCTTCCGAGAACACATACAGGATCTGCTCTCTTCCGTCCGTGGTATATTTAAAGGCCTTCGCACTGCCCTCATGAATAATTACAATATTCTCCGACCTTTCACCGTCATGCATCAGAAGCTCGCCCTTCCTGTATTCCCGGTGATTGATCAAGCCCGATATTGTCTCCACCTCGTCACTGCTGAGGGAAGAAAAAATCGGCACCTTTTTTATACACAAATCATTATGACAAAATCCGCATTGGCAGGAAGCAGTCATATCATACACCTTCCTTAATCTATTATGTAGTCTTCCCCGGCATTTCCGTCCATAAGCCAATATTATCCCGGCCGTATACACTCAGCCATATGTGCTTAACCATATGTGCTTAACTATATGCTTTATCGGCATAGAAAACCAGCGGAAGTATTCTAACTAAT
The DNA here is from genome assembly GCA_023395555.1 of Bacillota bacterium. GTDB lineage: Bacteria > Bacillota > Clostridia > Lachnospirales > Lachnospiraceae > Mobilitalea > Mobilitalea torta. The sequence goes on along the minus strand of JAEWYQ010000015.1, from coordinate 47,216 downwards.
TTTAATATGTACTTGGAACCCTGTCAACCAGAAGCAGAAGATATCGTCGTTTCAACACAAAAAACGGGATACCGTTTCAAACAGTATCCCGCATCCTGACTACTATTCTATTTTGTACTGCGTTCCGCTTGCCCGCTGGACAAAATATTGATTTCCGGAGTCCCATACTTCCTAAGCTTCCAGATTTTTCTGGTATCTCTCACTGTAATGATGAGCCTGCTCCAGCATCATATCCTTTACCTTCATCAACCGAACCTGGGTGCTTCTCTCGTTCTCATCCAGCTTCATTACGATATACTTGATGTTTTCCCTCAATTCCGGGATCATCACATGCTCCAGAGCGTTTACACGGCGTCTGGTCTTCTCGATCTCCGCCGCCATCAGCTGGCAGGATTTCTCGATCTGGGCTAACTTAAGCATATCCGGAAGGATATCCTGCAGGGATTTTACCGCATCGTCCAGATCACTGGAGGTAAAAGCAAAGCCGTAGGGAAAGATATCATTGGCATCCGGCGTCCTGGTACGGACATCGAATTCCGGTATCTCAACACTCATTACATTGCGCTTGCCCGCCTCCAGGGTAATCTCCTGCTTCGGTGCCATCAGCGCCACGTTCAGCATCTCATCCGGCATCGAAGACCGGGCCAGTACAAAGTTCTGATTGGCATCCCGGATTCCTTTTTCTACTTTTTCACGAAGTGCCCTGTTCTCCCGAACCAGGTCGAGGAACTGCCGCATCAGCTCATCCCGCTTGTCCTTTAACAGCTTGTGACCGCGGGTTGCCGTCGCCAGCTTTTTCTTCAGCTTCGTAAGCTCCATTCGTGTCGGATTCACACGTGTCTTAGCCAAAGTCCAGCACCCCCTTATACCTTGCCATAATACTGATCCAGTAATTCATCCTTAATTCTCTTCAGCTCTGTCCTGGGCAGAATGGATAATAATCTCCAGCCCAGATTCAAGGTCTCCTCAATATCACGGTTGGTTTCATAGCCCTGGGACACATAATCCCGTTCAAAAGCATCCGCAAACTTGGCATACAGCTTATCAATATCCGTTAATGCCGCCTCTCCAAGAACCACCATCAGCTCCTTTGCTTCCTTGCCTCTCGCATAGGCTGCAAAGATCTGGTTCATGGTATTGGCATGGTCCTTTCTGGTCTTGCCCTCACCGATTCCCTTATCCTTCAGACGGGACAAGGAAGGCAGTACATCAATGGGCGGCTGAATGCTCTGGCGGTGCAGCTCACGGCTTAAGATGATCTGACCCTCGGTAATATAGCCGGTCAAGTCAGGAATCGGATGCGTCTTATCATCCTCGGGCATACTTAAGATAGGGATCATGGTAATACTTCCGTTCCTGCCCTTCTTCCTTCCCGCTCTCTCATAGAGGGATGCCAGGTCCGTATACATATAGCCGGGATAACCGCGCCGTCCCGGCACCTCCTTACGGGCTGCCGATACTTCACGGAGGGAATCCGCATAGTTGGTAATATCCGTAAGAATAACCAGTACATGCATATCCTTTTCAAATGCCAGATATTCCGCGGCGGTCAATGCCATACGCGGAGTCGAAATACGCTCAATGGCCGGGTCATTGGCCAGGTTGACAAACATTACGGTACGGTCAATGGCTCCGGTCTCACGGAAGCTCTCCGTGAAGAAATTAGCTTCCTCGAAGGTAATACCCATGGCTGCAAATACTACGGCAAAGGGCTCTGAGGTTCCCCGCACCTTGGCCTGACGGGCGATCTGGGCCGCCAGCTCGGCATGGGGCAGGCCGCTGGCCGAGAAGATGGGAAGCTTCTGACCCCGAACCAGGGTGTTCAGTCCGTCAATGGCGGATACACCGGTCTGAATGAATTCCTGGGGGTAATTTCTGGCCGCCGGATTCATGGGAAGACCATTGATGTCCAGCCTCTTCTCCGGAAGAATCTCCGGGCCGTCGTCGATGGGACGTCCCAGGCCGTCGAATACACGGCTCAGCATATCCTCGCTTACTCCCAGCTCCATGCTCCGTCCCAGAAAACGAACCTTGCTGCTGGCAAGATTAATACCCGCCGAGTTTTCAAATAATTGCACCAGGGCATTGGAACCATCGATTTCAAGCACTCTGCAGCGGCGTTTCTCTCCGCTGGCAAGCTCTATTTCCGCCAGCTCGTCAAAGGCAACATTTTCTACCCCCTGCACTAACATAAGAGGGCCTGCCACCTCTTGAATCGTTCTATATTCCTTAGGCATTAGGCTTCCTCCTTCTTCTTCACTAAATCGTTAATCTCAATCTGCAACTTCTGGAGAATATCCTCACATTCGCTGTCGATCCGATCCTTGGATACATACTTGAAACGGCCGATATTCTCCCTGACCTCCAGCTTAACCAGGCTGTCGATACTCACACCCTTGCCCAGCGCCTCCAGGGCCGTATCATAATAATGCAATACCAGCTCCATCATCAGATACTGCTTCTGAAGATCCGTATAGGTATCCACCTCGTGGAAGGCATCCTGATGCAGGTAATCCTCACGGATGGATCTGGCAGCCTCCAGCTTCAGACGGTCCGGTGCGGATAGCGCATCCATACCTACCAGCTTCACAATCTCCTCCAGCTCCGCTTCGTCATTGAGCATCTTCATGATTCTGGCTCTGAGATCCACCCACTTTTCATTGACATTGGTGTTAAACCATTTACCCAGATTATACAGGGAATAGCTGGTCAGCCAGTTAATGGCGGGGAAATGTCTCCGGTAGGCAAGATTGGCATCCAGCCCCCAGAATACCTTTACAATACGAAGGGTTGCCTGGGATACCGGCTCGGAGATATCACCGCCGGGCGGCGACACCGCGCCGATTGCGGACAGGGCTCCCTCTCTCCCCTCTTTTCCGAGAGCGATGACACGCCCCGCTCTCTCATAGAACTGGGCCAGACGGCTGGCAAGATAAGCGGGATAGCCTTCCTCGCCGGGCATTTCCTCCAGACGTCCGGACATCTCACGGAGAGCCTCCGCCCAACGGGAGGTAGAGTCTGCCATCAGCGCCACGGAATAGCCCATATCACGGAAATATTCCGCAATAGTAATACCGACATAGATGGATGCTTCCCGGGCAGCAACGGGCATGTCCGAGGTATTGGCGATGAGAACCGTACGTTCCATCAAGGATTTGCCGGTCTTCGGGTCCTTCAGCTCCGGGAATTCATTCAATACGTCGGTCATCTCATTGCCGCGCTCTCCGCAGCCAATGTATACTACAATATCCGCCTCCGCCCACTTGGCAAGCTGGTGCTGAACCACGGTCTTACCGCTTCCGAAAGGACCGGGTACCGCGGCAACACCGCCCTTTGCGATGGGGAACAGGGTATCAATGACCCGTTGTCCCGTCACCAGAGGCTTATCCGGTGACAGCTTCTGCTTATAAGGCCTGCCGTTACGAACCGGCCACTTCTGCATCAGGGTAATATTCTCCAGGCTGCCGTCCGGCTTCTCCACAACGGCAATGGTATCTGTAACCGTATAATCACCCTCACTAATCGATCTGAGAGTTCCCTGTATTCCATAAGGAATCATAATCTTATGAGATACGATCTCTGTCTCCTCAACCGTACCGATGATATCACCGGCCTCCACCGCATCTCCCGCGGTAACCCGGGGTACAAAATGCCACCGGGCATCCCTGTTCAGGGAAGGGATTTCCACGCCTCTCTTTAAGTTGGTGCCAATGGCCTCCATAATGTCCACCAGCGGACGCTGAATACCGTCGAAGATGCTTCCGATCAGTCCGGGGCCCAACTCCACGCTTAAGGGTGCTCCGGTAGATTCCACCGGTTCCCCGGGGCCCAGGCCGGAGGTTTCCTCATATACCTGAATGGATGCCTGGTCACCATGGATTTCAATAATTTCTCCAATCAGACGCTGGTCGCTTACTCGAACCACATCGAACATATTTGCATCACGCATTCCTTCGGCGATAACCAACGGACCGGCAACCTTTTTTATTGTGCCTTTGCTCATAATAATCTCCATTCTTCTTAACTATTAAATATGATATCGGAGCCAACCGCACGCTCCACGGACTTTTTCACATTGCGCATTCCGCTTCCTGTATTGCCTGAAACACCGGGAATCGGAATGATCGCCGGCAGGTAATCGGATATATAACGGTCAATCTCCGTTTCCAGCTCCGCCTGAAGCGCCTCTGTAACATAGATAACCGCATACTGTCCTTCCACCAGCTTCTTCAATTCCCTTGCCGCTTCCTCCCGGTCTGTGACCGGACGGGTCTCCAGACCAAGGGCTGCAAATCCGTAGATACTGTCCCGGTCACCGAGAACTGCTACCTTATACATACATCTCCCTCAATCTTTCCCGGATCGAACGGTCCGGAATACTATTTCTCTTGCCGGAAAGTACAATTCTCACCGTTTTAATCTCGTTCTCCCTGGCGAGGATATACGCCGCCAAAGGTGAAATGGTAAAGGGGTTATAAAGCTGCGGCTGTATGTGCCGGATAATCAGGTTATCGCTCCAGCGTTCAAAAGCGGAGGAGGACTCCCGGAGTGCGGCAGCCGCATCCGCGTATACCGTGGACGACAGGTATTCATAAATCGCTTCCGTCCCCGACAGCGCCGCATCCATCAGCTCCCGTTTGTCCAGGGTATCACAGGGGGCAAGAGCCCGCTCCAGGAATTCCCTGCTCTTTCCCGTCCTGCTGCTCCGTATCGCGATATTGATATCCGCCGCCGCGACTTTTAACTCGGCATATTGGGTAAACAGTTCATTCCCCGTTGCCTTTCCCTTCGCCAGGATCGTATCTAAAGCCGCCCGGTCGATAATCACATCACACAAGCCGCTGTCGCCGGTATGCATCTGTACCTGATAGGCTTCTTCCGCACAGACCTGCATATGTCCGGGAAGGACACTGAAATCATGTTCTCTTACCGCAGCAATCACAGCAGCCGGCTCTATGGTTCCCTGATGGATATAAATATCACTGAATTCACTATTCGTATACACCTGCTTGATGGCGGCCTTCAGATTATGAAAGTCGTTGCCGTACAAAAATGTATCAAATACGGACATGTCCTCTACCAGCTCCGAGATCAGTCCCCAGGTTTTATCACGTTCCACTCTTAACAGCTGATCCGAATTCTCATCACCTGCCCTGCCCCAGCCCTTATCGGCCAAAACCCGAAGACACTGGGCTTCATTCTCACAATTCATCAATTGATCCAGGTCGGATTTATTCAGAAGGGAAGTCTCCTTCGAACGAATTCGGGCAACCGCATATAAATATTGATTGTCCGCCATATCATCACCTCTCTCCGGTCATTTATTCGAACAGCAGCGAATTGACCTTGTCCAGCAGATTCTCTCTTTGCTCCGCAAACAGTGCATCCAGGGAGCAATTTTCCTCGACATCCCCATAAACCAACAGGAATCCGCCTTCAAATCCAGGCTTTCCCTCCGCAATGCGAAGCTCTGCTCCCGGCCTGTCCTTAAGCGCCTCTGACAGGCGATTGGCAAAGTCCGGTGTCAGCCGTCTCTTATCCGAATCGGAAATGAGGATCTCGCCCTGCTCATTATGTGCATGTTTTTTTATAATGGATAAAATAATATCCGTATACCCGGAATTCGGCATCTGTGACAGTTTATTTCTAGCACTGGTGATGATATTGCTGATGATCTGCTGTTTTGCATCCAGGATCATTTTTTTCTCCTGCAGTACGGCGGCGGATTCTGCGCGGCTGCGCAACAGCCTTACATCCTCCTCTGATTTCTCGGCAATCCGGCGGCATTTTACTTCTGCCTCCTTGCGGGCCTCTGCAAGAATTACCTCCGCCTCGCCCTTCGCCTTAGCGATGACTGCATCCGCCTCTTTCCGGGCCTCTGCTTCAATCGCCTCCAATATCTTTTCTAATCCAGTCATAGGAACACATTACCTTTCATAGTAATTCTTAAGTTTATCAAATATTAATACCATTTACACCGGTAACAGCCAGGATGGAGATAAGCAATGCCAGAATCGCATAGGTCTCAACCATTGCAGGGAAGATAATGGACTTACCAAAAGCCTCCGGCTTCTTCGCAAGAATACCCATGGAAGCCACGGATGCCTTAGCCTGACGGATGGCGGACTCATAGCCTACAATAGCCATAGGAAGGCATGCCGCAAAATACAATAAACCTTTTGTAAAGGAAATATCACTGCTGCCGCCAAGTACACCAATCTGTGTAAATGTGATGAAGGCAATGATCAGACCATACATCCCCTGTGTACCGGGCAGCAGCTGAAGCACAAGCGCCTTACCGAACTTGCCGGGATCCTCAGTTACAACACCTGCACCGGCTTCACCGGCCATGCCTACCCCTTTTGCAGAACCAATTCCGGGTAATAATGCAGCAAATGCCGCTCCTAATAAAGCTAATACAATTCCTAACGTATCCAGATCAAATTTCATTTCTCACGTTCTCCTTAATCTTATAATATTTTGTTTTCATATTAAAAGGATGGAAGGCCCTGCCCCCACCGCTGTAAAACTTTCCAAAGAACTCGACATACTGTAAACGGTTGGTATGAACATATGCGCCCAGAATACTGATTGCAAAGTTCAAGGTGTGACCGAATAAAACGATCACCGTGAATACAACCGGGCCGATCAGCCCTCCTCCTACCATAGCCGCCATTTTATTGACAACGGAACTGATAACACCGGCGGCAAGTCCCAGGGCAAGAAGCCTGGAATAGGATAACACATCGCCCAGATATCCTGATATTCCGTAAAATGCATACAGTCCCTTTAAGAAACGCTTGAAGGGATTACGGGATTCCCGTCCGTTAGTCGCAATAATGGTTACGGAACAAATCAGGGCCGCGATGGTACAGATATTTAAAATGCCTTTCGGAATCTCCATTGCAACTCCAAGGATGGATTGGATCATATCCATGGAGCACAGGATTACGGTGCAGCTCAGGATCAAAATAAACCAGGACAGAGAATCATATATGATTGCAATATAATCCTTCTCCCTGATGAGCTGATAAGCCTTTACCACCAAGCCTGTAAGCAGATGAACGATACCAAGGGCCATGGAGAAGGTCAGCATCTGCATGGGTTTGCTGATGGGGAAGAACCACGCGGGAGGAATGATCGGTACACTCTCCGCCCCAAAATAATTCACTGCCACCACGTCAATCAGGTCGCCAAAGTAGCTTCCGAAGGCAACTCCCCATATCATGGAGGAAATACCGCAGTATAAGAACATGGTCATGAAATTCTTCATAAAAGGGTCCATGGTCTTGCGGCCTTTTAATAATAAGCCTCCGAAGGCAGCCACCATAAGCAAGCCATATCCGGCATCCGCCATAATGATGCCAAACAGCAGATAATAGAAAATCGCCATCATAAAGGTGGGATCAATCTCACCCTTTACCGGCAGGCTGAAGCCTTCCACAACCCATTCCAGCGGTGCTGCGAACCGATTGTTCTTTAACTTGACGGGAACCTCTTCCTCTTCCTCCAGCTCGTCAAACTCCACAGCCAGTTCAAAGCGTCCTGCCAATTCAGCCTCAAGCTCTTTTGCATCCTCTTTCGCAATGTATCCGGTGAGAATAAATACATTCTTTGATTGCAGCAGCCTTCCGATGGTGTCATACTTCTCAAACCGTGTCCCGTCATAATCCTGGAGAAGCTTCAGATCCTCCCGGAAGACGGCGGCATCCACAATCCTTTGCCGGTTCTCCCGAACTGCGGCTTCCGCTTCCTCCACCTGCCCCTGAAGAACCGCCAGCTGTTCCGAGGGTGCCAGGTCCGTAAGCATTCCCGGATGGGCAAAATCCATCTTTCTCAGCGCATCATATACACGGGCTCCGTTCTCCCTGGCACACAGAAGAAAAATACAGGTCTGCTCCCTGGAAGAACTGATGATATCTGCGTCAAAGGGCATATACTCCGTCAGTTCCTGATAAATCTCCTCCAGGGTCCGCTTCCCCGGTATCGTTCCGATAAAGCATCTGGTCTTCCTGGTGCCGGTAAATTTCAACGGTACATCAAGAGTTACCCAAGGGGATAACATCTCCATCTGCTGTTTAAGCTTGGCCAGCTCGGCTCCGTATTCTGCAATTTTCTTATTCCATTCCAGAATTTGGCCGGCAACCCGGATTGTTGCTTCACGCCTGCTCTTGAACTCCTCATATTCCTGTACCGATAATTCTCTGCGCCCATTGAGTGCGGCAAGCACGGATTGCTTCACGGCCGCATACTGGTCCAGAATGCCGACTGCATCCTTGCAAATCTGGACCGTTCTCTCAAAACTGCTTTTCGCATAGGACATATCCGTTTTCCGAAACACCTGGTCTTCCTGCATCCCATCATCAATCTCCACGACTCCTCGGCGCTGCAGCAGCTCAAGCAACGGCTTCCGGTCTTTCTTCAATGCATAGATGGAAATTCGCTGCATTTGCAGCATAGCCATAGCGAACACACCTCCCTGTCTTTATAATCGTACTGCCCTTTGCTCAGATAACATTGAAAAGAACCAGGTCTACCGCTGCTTCTTCCTTATTCTTCGCCATTTCCTTCATTAAAACAACTTCTTTTTCCGCTCTGCTCACTGCGGCTTCCATCATCCTTTCACTCTGCCTGCCGGCTAAAGCCAGTTCCTGCCGGGCCTGTTGTTCAGCCTGCTGCGTTGCCTCGGCAACCAGGGCCTTTGCTTCCTGCAAAGCGGCGGACAGGATTTCCTCCTTCCTCCGGATTGCCTCCTTTTCCAGCTCCGCAGCCTTTTGTTCTGCCTGGCGGACGGCCTCCACTGTTTCCTTTGCCATGAATTCACCTCCGGGATTTCAATAATGGATAACGTATCCATTATAACTGATACAATGGTATTATTCAACTAGGATGCATAAAAAAGCTTCCTTTTCCTGTACAAAACGACAAATATATTACATTTAAAATTATATGTCAGAGCGTAGGAACATGGATCCGGCATGAAAAAAGGATTTCATTTCCCACCCACCCAATTGTCTGCGAAAATGAAATCCTTTATTCTTTATTTCTAATACTCCCCTTTGCAAAGCTTCTACATTTATAAAGCTTTGTATTAATTTCGCCGTTTTAACGGCAACAGGTTGTTTTGCCATGCGACATCCGAATTCCCTGCCTGACCGGACTATCTCCCCATCCTCCGGCCTGGGGCAATAAAAACACTTGCCTGTTTCTGCCAGGTCCCCAGCAATACCGCACTTTAAACTTATTTCCTGTTAATTCTTGCTCATCTCTCTCTCGGACTTCCCACTGAGGTTCCGGGAAGCACCCTTCCTTCCACAACTACCCTTTCAATGATTGCTGCCTTGGGATTCTCAATCAGCGCAATCAATTTCTGTGCCGCGCTTCTTCCCAGAAGCCCGGTATCCTGCTGCAGGGTTGTTATCTTCGGTTCCAATACCTGTGACAGAAGAATTCCGTCATATCCCGCAATGGAGATGTCCTCCGGTATTCGCAGTCCCTGCTCCTTAATCGCATTAATTCCGCCGATACAGGAAAAATCATCGGGGAAAATAATGCAGGTAGGACGGTCCTTCAGCTCCAGAAGCTCTCTGGTGAGTCTCGCCGTGGTTTCAACATCATGATAGATGCCGCTCTTCACGTAATCGTCGGATACTTCAATCCCCAGCTCTCCCATGGTCTTATAGAAGCTTCCCACCCGGTTCTGGGTAACAGAGGAATCGGCTCCGTGGATATATGCAATCTTACGGTGACCCTTCTCATAAATATAGGTAAGCAGATCCCTCATTCCCTTAATATTATCCGAGATAATGGCTGTCCGGTTGTCAAACACATGATCAATGGTCACCACCGGAAGATCCCCCCTGATTAATTCCTGTACGGAAGGATCCGTAAAATTGATACAGGCAATTACTACTCCGTCCACTCCACGGTACTTGCTGTGCTCATAATAGGACATATTCTTATGCCCTGTGTGCTTACTGATAAAAGTTATATCATAACCGTGTTTCTCCGCCTCCACCTTAAAGCTGTCCAGCACATTGGCAAAGTATGCATGAGTCAGGCCGCTCTGGGCTTCATCCATGAATAACACGCCGATGTTATAGGTACGGTTTGTCTTTAAGGCTCGGGCTGAGGAATTCGGGAAGTAGCCCATCTCCTTCGCAATCCTTCTTACATTCTCTTTTGTTGCCGCAGCAATATCACTATGATCATTCAGGGCCTTGCTCACGGTTGCCACCGATACCCCGCATCGAATCGAAACATCCTTGATTGACACCACGCTATATTCTCCTCGTCATTACTTAATCGTTTTCTGTCCCTGTTTTCAGCTTTATGTATTATTATCCTCCGGTAGGAGCTCCTATTGAAAAAAATACTCCTGCAATAAATCCGGATGTTTTATTAACCTTTTTCCGTATTAATCGAACATTTCCTATTTTTATGACGGATATCTATCCAACTGCTATCTTTAGTTTAAACCTTTTCGAAGAATTTTGCAAGCCCTTTTTCTGCTTTTCACTTAAACGTTTTCTAAGTATTTTTTATAAGTTTTTTACAAAATACATTATAATTATTCATGAAATTGTACATATTCACTATTGCAAATAATTAAAAACGAGTTATGATAATGTGTGTATTCATGTCGTCGGTAGGAGGTAGCATATGGAAAAGGTCATTAGTCTTTTATTTGATATAGAGAAAAAAGCCAATCAAATCATTGAACGTGCCAATATCGAAAAAAATGAACTATATGAAGAAAATGAAAAGCAGATTGCCCAGCTGGAATCCGGCATTGCCGAAGAGAACAATAAGAAAATCAAAAGTCTTATGGAACAGTCCGAGAAGGAAATCGAGCAGGAGAAACAGCAGCTTATCAATGATAGCGAGATACAGCTGAAGGAATTAGAGACCTATTATCAGGAGAACCATGATACCCTGGTTGAAAAGGTGTTCCAATGTATTACCCGGATCTAATCTCTATTTTCTCTACTGGCAGCAATAATCATGGCACAGAGTAGATGTTGCCTAAAGGCAACCGCGCGGCAGCGCAGGAGTCCGCAAGCGGACTCTATATTTTTTCTTGTAAGAATGGAGGTGGTTGCTTATGGATTCCGCAATTTCTTATAGCGGTATTAATACAAAGGTTAAGGCAATGCATTCAAAGCTGATCAGCAAAGCCGATTATGAAAAGATCACTAACCTGGAGACAGTTGCCGACTTCGTTGCTTTTTTGAAAAGGCACCCGGGCTATGCCGAATTTTTACGGCATTATGATGAACGGCAGGTTCACCGCGGCGAGGCCGAGCGTGTGCTGTTCAATACCCTGTTTATCGACTATGCAAAAATCTATCGCTTTGCCAACGATATTCAGCGTCAGGATCTGGAACTGGTCTTCTTCCGATATGAAATCAATGTATTAAAGACCTGTATCCGGTTAATCCACAGCAGTGAAAAAGTCTATGACCTGTCAGCGTTCCAGCAATTTTTCAGCAGGCACTCCCAGATCAATGCAGCTTTACTCTCCTCGTCCCGGTCCATTGATGAATATATTCAGAATTTGAAGGGAACACAGTATTATAAGCTCTTGTCCAAGCTGAACACCAAGCCGGACCTGACCTCCTTCGATTATGAGATGACCCTGGACGTTTATTATTTTACCCGTTCCTGGAAGCTGAAGGATTCTCTTCTGAGGGGGAAGAACCGTACTGCCTTTACCCAGCGCATGGGTACGGAGATTGATCTGCTGAATATTATGTGGATCTATCGCTCCAAAAAAATGTATGATATGAATTCCGCCCAGATCTTCACCTATTTAATTCCGGTGAATTACAAGCTGAGTATTTCCCAGCTCTCCCGGCTGGTACAGGCGGCCACCACGGAGGAATTCCTGAACGCCCTGCAAACGACCCGTTACAAATTTTTTATTCCTTTTTTAAAGGATGGTTCCATGGAGCGGGAGTATTCCAGAATCATTGATAAAATATATTTAGTCAATATAGCGCGTTATCCCGCATCCATGACCCAGGTCAACTACTATCTCTTTTGCAAGGGGATGGAGATACAGCGGCTGACCTCCGCCCTGGAATGCATCCGCTATGGTCTGGATTTAAAGAAGAAGCAGGAATATATCCTATATTAAATATAGAACTGGAGGTGTGAAGCAGTGATTGAAAAAATGAAATTTATCAGTATTACCGGTCCCAAAGAGGATTTTGACCGGGTAATCAATACCTATCTTACCAAATATGATATCCATTTAGAGAATGCTCTTACGGAGCTTAGTACCTCCCATAATTTGAGGCCCTTTATAGAGAATAACCCCTACAAGGAACTGGCGGCAAAGTCCGAGGATCTGGTGAAGAAGCTGGAGGGTCCCGATCCCGGCAATCAGGAACTGATGTCTCCCCAACAAGCCGCCGATATCATTAATGCCGCATATAGCACCCTGTCGGATCTGAATGACAAAAAGAAGGTTTTAAAGGCCCAGCAGCACGAATGCAATGAGCTTCTTACCCAGATTGAGCATTTCCGCCATCTGGATTATGACATTCATAAGATTATGGACCTGAAATTCATTAAATTCCGGTTCGGTAAGGTTCCTCATGAATTTTACACCCGTTTTTCCAAATACGTGTATGAGAATCTCACCACTGTTTTTTATGAATGCGAGCGTGACAGGGAGTATGTGTGGGGCATCTACTTTGTGCCGGCGAATGAAGCGGTGAAGATTGATGCGATCTATACCTCTCTCCATTTCGAACGGGTCAAGCTGCCCGATGCCTATGAGGGAACTCCGGAGGAATCCTATCATTCCATCGTCACAAAGATCAGCGATCTCGGCAAGGAGCTGGATGATATCTATAAGGAGATTAAGACACGGCTGAACGATGTCGCACCCGATCTGAAGAGGGCCCACTATACGGTTGATCTCCTTTCCAGGAATTTTGATGTCCGCAAGCTGGCCGCCTGTACACGGGAGAAGGGCAAGAAGGATGTCTTCTATATTATCTGCGGCTGGATTACGGAAAAGGATTCCGCTGCCCTCCTTGCAGAAACAGAAAAGGATGACCTGGTATACTGTCTCACGGACGACGGGCAGGCGGATAAGGATATGAAGCCTCCCACAAAGCTGAAGAATCTGAAGCTGTTCAAGCCCTTTGAGATGTTTATCAAGATGTACGGCCTGCCGGCCTATAATGAGATTGATCCCACCTCCTTCGTGGCCATTACTTATTCCATCATCTTCGGCATTATGTTTGGCGATGTGGGCCAGGGGCTCTGCCTGGTGGCCGGAGGCCTGTTGATTTATAGGTTCAGGAAGATGAGCCTGGCTGCCATCATCTCCCTTGCAGGTGTTTTCTCCACCATTTTCGGCTTCCTCTACGGCAGCGTCTTCGGCTTTGAGGATCTGCTGCATCCGGTATGGATGTCACCCAGGGAAAACGTCATGACCATGCTGTATACCGCCATCGGCTTCGGTGTATTCCTGATTGTGCTGGCCATGCTGATTAATATCATCAACGGAATAAAAGCCAAAGATTGGGGCCGGGTGCTGTTTGATACCAATGGAGTAGCCGGGCTGGTGTTCTATGGAATGCTGATTACCTGTGTTGTTCTGGTATTTACCGGACGTCCTCTGCCCGCAGTGATCTTCTTCGCTATCTTCTTTGTCCTGCCCCTGGTGATCATTTTCTTCCGGGAGCCCCTGACCCATCTGGTGGAGAAGAAGGCACATATCTTTCCGGAGCATAAGGTAATGTTTTTTGTAGAAGCTATTTTTGAAATGTTTGAAGTTTTACTCAGTTATTTAACCAACACCATCTCCTTCCTCCGTGTGGGTGCCTTTGCACTGAGTCATGCGGCTATGATGGGCGTTGTAATGCTGCTTGCGGGTGCGGAGACCTCCAATCCCAATATCGCCGTATTGGTTCTCGGCAATGTAATTGTTGCACTGATGGAAGGTCTTGTAGTCGGAATTCAGGTTCTGCGTCTGGAGTATTATGAAATGTTCAGCCGTTTTTATAAGGGTACCGGCAAGGAGTTCAAGCCTTATAAGAGCAGGAAATAGAAAATATTGAATTTTAAGGAGGATGCTATTATGGCATTAAAAATCACAATCGTTATCGCATTAATCTTAACTATTATCGTTCCTTTCGGTTCCTTTTTAGCAAGCAAGAGAAGTAAGGGCGGTTTAAAAGCAACCCTGGGCTTCAATATCCTTATGTTCTTCGGTGTTCTGGTAATTGCCAATATCATGATGTTCTCCGGTCATGTATCCGCTGCGGAAACCGCCGGAGCTGCCGCTTCCACCGATGGCTGGAGATACATTGCAGCCGCTCTTTCAACGGGATTATCCTGTATCGGCGGCGGTATCGCTGTTGCCTCGGCTGCTTCTGCCGCTCTGGGTGCCATCAGCGAGGACTCTTCCATCATGGGTAAGTCCCTGATCTTCGTGGCTCTTGCAGAAGGTATCGCCCTCTACGGCCTGATCGTATCCTTTACTATTCTCGGATAATTCACCGGTGCGTTAACGGTTCATCATCAATAGGGAGGAATACTTATGCGTATGTATCTTATCAGCGATAATGTTGACACCTATACCGGCATGAAGCTGGCCGGAGTCAGCGGTGTCGTGGTTCACACAAAACCGGAGTTAAAAGAAGAGTTGGATAAAGTGCTTGCAGATAAGACGATAGGCATTATTCTGATTACCGAAAAGCTATGCGACGATATTCGTGAAACCATCAATGACATTAAGTTAAACCGAAGAGTTCCGTTGGTTGTGGAGATCCCGGACAGACATGGAACCGGCCGTAAGCCTGACTTTATTACGTCTTATGTAAACGAAGCCATTGGATTGAAATTATAAGAATTGGAGGTTGCAACCAATGACCCTTGATGAAAAATTAGATCATTTTTATTCTTCGGTAATCGAAAGTGCTACCAAGCAGAATATTGAAATTGTAGAAGAATATAAAAAAACCCTGCAGAAAAACTTTGAAGAACGCAGGGAAGCCGCCCTGCGCAAGGCAGAGGCAAATTACCGCATCGCTTCGGAGAACATCGTCCGCGAGAGAAACCGCAAGCTGTCGGCAGAAGCTCTGGATATCCGGCGCAAGGTGCTGGAGAAGACGGAGGAGATCGCAAACCAGATCTTTACCGATGTCCATGCCCGGCTCCAGGAATTCATGCAGACTCCGGAATATGAGGAGCTGCTGGTGGCATGGATCAGAAACGCTTCTGATTTTGCCCACGGAGATGCTCTTACCGTGTATCTGAACCCTTCCGATGCTCCCAAAAAGGCGGCTTTGGAGGGCAAAACAGGAATCACGCTGACCATAAGCGACCGGGATTTTATCGGAGGTATCCGTGCCGTCATTACAACCCGCAGTATTTTAATCGATCATTCGTTTTTAACTAAATTGGAGGAAGCAAAGAATTCCTTCACTCTTTAAGTCCAGGAAAGGGAGATCATCCTTATGAGTTTAACAGGTAAAATATTCGGTATCAATGGTCCTATTGTATATGTGGGCGAAAATAAGGCCTTCAAGATGGGGGAAATGGTTTTGGTAGGCAAGGATAAGCTGGTAGGGGAAGTTATCGGACTCTCTTCCGGCCGGACCACCATCCAGGTATATGAAGAAACCACGGGACTGCGGCCTGGGGATGAGGTGCTGTCCACCGGCGCTGCTATTTCCGTTACCCTGGCTCCCGGCATCATCAGCAATATCTTTGACGGGATCGAGCGCCCCTTACAGGAAATCGCTGCAAAATCCGGCGCCTTCATCTCCCGCGGTGTCAGCGTGGAATCCTTGGATACCTCAAAGCTCTGGGATGTCCACGTTACCGTAGTCCCCGGAGATAAGGTATACGGCGGCACAATTATTGCCGAGGTTCCCGAGACCAGGGCCGTCATTCATAAGTCCATGGTTCCGCCGGAGGTATTCGGAACCGTAACAAAGGTTGTTTCTGACGGAAAATACACAATCAATGATACCATTGTAACTATAATTGACAGTAAGGGACAGGAACGGGAGCTGACGCTGACCCAGCGTTGGCCGATCCGCGTTCCCAGGCCCACGGCAAAGCGCTTCGCTTCCGACCGGCCTCTGGTAACAGGGCAGAGAATTCTGGATACTCTGTTCCCCATCTCCAAGGGCGGCACTGCCGCTATCCCCGGCGGCTTCGGAACCGGCAAGACCATGACCCAGCACCAGCTGGCCAAATGGTGCGATGCGGATATTATCGTCTACATCGGCTGCGGTGAGCGCGGCAATGAGATGACCGAGGTTCTCGAAGACTTTACCAAGCTGGTGGATCCCAAATCCGGCAATCCTCTGCTGGACCGCACCACTCTCATCGCCAATACCTCCAACATGCCCGTGGCTGCCCGTGAGGCCAGCATCTATACAGGAATTACCCTGGCGGAATATTACCGGGATATGGGCTATCATGTAGCCATCATGGCGGATTCCACTTCCCGCTGGGCGGAGGCCCTTCGTGAATTATCCGGTCGTCTGGAGGAAATGCCTGCCGAGGAAGGCTTCCCGGCTTATCTGGCTTCCCGTCTCTCCGCTTTCTACGAGAGGGCCGGCTTTATGCAGAATCTTAACTGGACCGAGGGCAGCGTATCCATCATCGGAGCCGTATCCCCCCAGGGCGGTGCCTTCTCCGAGCCCGTCACCCAGAATACCAAGCGCTTCGTCCGCTGCTTCTGGGCCTTGGATAAATCCCTGGCCTACGCCAGACATTTCCCGGCGATCCAGTGGCTGACCAGCTACAGCGAATATGTTAACGATCTGGCTCCCTGGTATACGAAGAATGTAGGGGAAGATTTTATAGAATGCCGTAACCAGATTCTCAGCCTGCTGACCCAGGAAAGCCAGCTGAATGAAATCGTAAAGCTCATCGGCAGCGATGTTCTTCCCGATGACCAAAAGCTGGTGCTGGAGATAGCCAGAGTGATCCGTCTGGGCTTCGTACAGCAGAATGCCTACCACCCTTCCGACACCTATGTGCCCATGGCAAAGCAGCTGAAAATGATGGAAACCATCCTGTATCTGTATCAGAAATCCAGACTGCTCATTGACCGCAACATGCCCATGTCCCTGTTAAAGGAAAGCCCCGTATTTGATAAGGTGATTTCCATCAAATACGATGTGGCCAACGATGAGCTGGAGAAATTCGATGACTATACCGCAATGATTGATCAGTTCTACGAGCAGATCATGTCCAAAAATGCTTAGCTGGAAGGAATTCGAAAAATCAGAAGCGCTTTTTACAGGATTACAAGCTGCCTGGCGGCAGAATGGAGGTAATTATGTCGATAGAATATTTAGGACTAAGTCAGATCAATGGCCCCCTGATCGCTTTGGAGGGCGTCCGCGATGCATCCTTTGACGAAATCGTTGAACTGACCATAGAAGGCAGTAAAAAGAAATTAGGCAGAATTGTAGAATTATATGAGGATAAAGCAATTATCCAGGTATTCCAGGGTACGGAAGACATGTCCCTGTTCAATACCCATACCAAGCTCACCGGACATCCCATGGAGGTTGCACTCTCCCCCGATATCCTGGGCCGGGTATTTAACGGAGTAGGCCAGCCCATCGACGGTCTTGGCAATATTATTGCTGAGACAAAGCGGGATGTCAACGGCCAGCCCCTCAACCCCTGCTCCCGGGAATATCCCAGAAATTATATCAAGACGGGTATTTCCGCCATCGACTGCCTCACCACCCTCATCCGGGGACAGAAGCTTCCCATCTTCTCGGGAAATGGTCTGCCCCACGACCAGCTGGCGGCACAGATTGTAAAACAGGCTTCCCTGGGAGAGAATTCGGAAGGTGACTTTGCCATCGTATTCGCTGCCATGGGTGTAAAGCACGATGTTGCTGATTTCTTCCGCCGCACCTTTGAGGAAAGCGGCGCCAGCTCCCATGTGGTAATGTATCTAAATCTGGCCAATGACCCGGTGGTAGAGCGTTTGATCACACCGAAGGTTGCTCTCACTACCGCGGAATACCTGGCTTTTGAGAAAGGAATGCATATCCTTGTTATTCTTACGGATATGACTTCCTTTGCAGAGGCCATGCGTGAGGTCTCCTCCTCCAAGGGTGAGATCCCCAGCAGAAAGGGCTACCCCGGTTACCTGTACAGCGAACTGGCTACCATCTATGAGCGGGCCGGCATTGTTCGTGGCTGTGCCGGTTCCGTAACCCAGATCCCGATCCTCACCATGCCCAATGACGATATTACCCATCCCATCCCCGACCTGACAGGGTATATTACGGAAGGGCAGATCGTTCTTGACCGGGGACTGCATCAGAACAATGTATATCCTCCCATCAGTATCCTGCCCTCCCTCTCCCGTCTGATGAAGGATGGTATCGGAAGGGGCTTTACCAGAGAGGACCATCAGGACCTGGCCAACCAGCTCTTCTCCTCCTACGCCCGTGTGGGCGATGCCAGAGCCTTAGCCAGTGTTATCGGTGAGGATGAATTGTCCTCCCTGGATAAGCTGTATCTGAAATTCGGCGCATCCATGGAGCAGGAGTTCATTGCCCAGGGCCGTCTGGAGGACCGTACCATTACCCAGACCCTGGATAAGGGCTGGGAACTGCTCTCCCTCCTGCCCAGAGAGGAACTGGACCGTATCGATACCAAGATTTTGGATCAGTACTATAAAGCCGGTAAAACGGCAGACGAATCGAGGTGATCCCATGAACCCCAATACCTTTCCCACAAAGGGTAATCTAATCTTAGCCAGGAATTCACTCCGGCTGGCAAAGCAGGGCTACGAATTAATGGATAAAAAACGGAATATTTTAATGCATGAGCTGATGGAATTGATTGATAAGGCAAAGAATATCCAGAGTGAGATTGATAATACCTTTACCTCGGCTTATCTCTCACTTCAGAAGGCCAATATTGAGATGGGTATTGTGAATGTTCAGGAGCTGTGCAATACCATCCCGGAGGAGAATTCCGTTGAGATCAAGCAGCGAAGCATCATGGGAACCGAGATTCCCCTGGTGGAGTATGACAGCACCGTAAGCAAGCCAACCTATGCCTTCTTCCAGACGAAGCTGTCCCTGGATGAGGCGACAAAACGCTTCGTTAAGGTGAAGGAGCTCACCATCCGCTTATCCATGATCGAGAACTCCGCCTACCGCCTGGCCACCAATATAAATAAAACGCAAAAACGGGCAAATGCCTTGAAAAATATTACCATTCCCTATTACACCCGGCTTACGGTAGAGATACAGAATGCGCTGGAGGAAAAGGAACGGGAGGAATTTACACGGCTTAAGGTGATCAAAAGGCGGCAGACAGCCCAATAATCATCCATAAATTAACATTAAAAAACATTTATTTTGCCGCATATAAATTCTTTATCGGAGCATAATAAATATCAGATACGACATACCGCTTAACTTGTTAACTTGTATGGAGATCATAGACTTTAATTCGGAATAAGTCGTTGTCGTATCTAAAAAAATGAATATAGACGCCTATAATTTCGTCTCAGAATTACGGGCAGCAAATTCCTCGATGTGAGTTCTGAAAATGAATTCGCGCATGATGTTGGGAGATGGTAGCTTTGGACAGTCAAATGTTGTTGGTCAAGTCTCACAATGGATTTGATGATTTGCGTTAAAGAATGAGACAAAGCCCTAACGGGCACAGTAGAAGGAGCGGGTATCATGATTGATGCCTGCTTTTTCTACTTTATCCTTCCGCATGGGTTACCGTTCTGCGGCATTCTTTTTCTTGCTATTTTTTTCGCTTATGATACAATAGCTATAATATTTCAATCGTGACATTACAATATCTATACTACAAAATCCACACGCCCACACTATAAAATTAAGAAAGGATCACAATACATGCATACAGCGAATGATACCATGCAAGCCACATACAAGATGATCTACCTGGCCGGAGGATGCTTCTGGGGTACCGAGAAATACCTGGCAGGGTTTCCCGGAATTCTTCAGACCGAGGTGGGCTATGCCAACGGCCATACAGAGAATCCCACCTATCAGGAGGTATGCCATAATAATACCGGACACGCCGAGACCGTCCAGGTTCTCTATGATCCAGAACAGATCGGGCTGAACACTATTCTGAGCCTATATTATGAGGTTATCGACCCTACCTCCGTCAACCGGCAGGGCGGAGATGCAGGCAGTCAGTACCGGACCGGAATTTATCACGTCGATACCGCTGACCTGCCCGTGATCCGGGCATCCGTAGAAGAACTGCAGAAGCACTATGATAAACCCATAGCAGTCGAAGTTCTTCCTCTGGACAACTACTACCCTGCCGAAGAATATCATCAAAAATATCTGGATAAGAATCCAAACGGATACTGCCATATTCCCAGGGAAAAATTTAAAAGAAGGGACGGCTGATATGATCGGAAACGATATGGATAAGCTATATCATGAGCTGGATTTTATTTTAGAAAAAGTGGACTTTGAATCCATTTGGAAGGGCTTTTCAAAATTTGAATTCGCGCTGTATGATGACAAGCAGGTCTATTTTAAAACCAACCGGATACCCTGGGATAATCGTTTTTTAGGAAACACCTGTATTGATTACGAGGGCGGCATCATTGCCATCTGGAATGTTACAAATCCCGCGGAAGAAGATACCGAGCTGCTGGCTTCTGATTTAGTGCATGAAATGTTCCATGCCTTCCAAAAGAGCAAGGGCGAAAGCCGGTTTTCCAATGACCTGATCATGCTGGATTATCCTGACAAGATAGAAAATTACCAGGTGAAACATCTTGAGAATCTGTTCCTTTCCAGAGCCTACCTGGCCGAAGATATGGAGGAGAAGAAAACACTTCTTGCCAGATTCATAGCTGCACGAAAATACCGGAGCCATTTCATCGGTGCTATGATAACACAGGAACACTATACTGAAACAATTGAAGGAATGGCAGAATATGCAGGCAGTGTGGCCCTGAAACAGATTTCCGCCGAAAAATATCATGACCGGATGGGGAAATATATCAGCACTTTAGAGCAAATAAATGAAAACTTCTTTCATCACAGAAGAATGCTTTACTTTTCAGGAACAATCTTTTGCATCCTGTTGGGGGAGACCGGAATTGATCTATATCACCAGATAGGGGAAACAGAGACCTCTCTTTTTGATTTATTTTCCGGCAGCATCAGAGAAGAGGAATTCTCCCCTGACGACCATGATCACGATATACTATCCTCTCTCGTTGATCAGCATATAAAAGAGAAAAAAGCGAAATTTGATGATTTTCTGCAACTACATAAAGAAGTAATAACCGAAGATTTTGTTATATGCGGCTATGATCCTGTAAATATGCTGAAAATGGATAACCGAATCCTCTGCAGTCATTTTATCATGCTGACCAACGACCGGCATCCAACACCTTTGTTCCTAAAAGGTCCCGTTATGTTGTATCTGGAAGAAAACTCTCACAACCGAGTTAACGGTATCAGGCACTAACACAATAATGGTGTCAGGCACCAAATATTACCCATCAAAACAATGGTGCCAGGCACAAAGCATTTCCCATCAACACGCATGAAGCAATAAAAGGGGATATGCTCTTTCATCTAACGCATATCCTCTTCTATTATTTAAAAATGGTTATCAATCAATGGTCCAATATCCGATGAATTAATTCTCACCGGCTTGAGAATTCCGATTTATCCGATCCGTTTTTTTGTTTTAATTGTACTGATAACTGTACCGATGATCAGTCCGACTGCAGAACATAAAATTCCAGGGAGTAAATCCGTTATATCCGGGATATGCAAATTTCCGAAGGCAATTGTATTAGCTAAACTAAAGGTAGCATAATGAGCCAGCATATACATAAGTCCAAAAAACAGCATCATAATCCACTTATAATTAGCCCAACCGCTATCTTTTCCAACAAATACAGAAATCACCAATGTAGTCACCGGTAAAACAAGGTAGAATACAACCAGTGAATATCCCATTGCATCTGATCTTCCCCCAATCCAGAACACAATGATTGACATTGCCCAGATTAACAGATAACCCATAACCTGTATTAATTTTGAAAACTTTTGACGGCTTTTCACCTCATTGGTACTCTCGTTGAGATATTCGATCATTTTTTTGTCCTCCTTCAATAATTCATCAAGGCTGACAGAATAGAGATTGCTCAAACTGATAATGCTTACGATATCGGGGAATGACCTGTTGTTTTCCCAATTTGAAATCGTCTGACGGCTGACACCGATCTCTTCAGCGACTTTTTCCTGCGTCATTCCTATTTTTGTCCTTGCATTTTTCAGCTTACTTCCAATCTCCATTGCTGCTCCTCCTTGTTGACCTTATTATTACTCCAAAATGTTCGAAAGTCTATCAATCCGCTTTTACATAACCTAAAATACCGTGTCAAAATCCTTTTACATCGGTTGATTTCAGCTAAAATAGTATATTTCATCTCACTTAGTAGAATCGCATATTCCATGTATTATATATTATAGCTGAAAACATTGATTATGTCTCTATTTATGTCGGGACAATACTAATGGTGCCTGACACCCATTTATGTGATACCCATTTATGTTCACTCCACTCCTTTTAACGAGCTTACCATATCAATGCTCCTCACCCGTTTGGAAAAGAAGAGATTTTCCGCTGCTGAGAGCAGTAATGTACCTATAATACATCCAATATAAGAGCTAAAATCTATTACTATGATAAAATCAAATAGGTCATCGGCAAACTGGAAAATATACCGCAGAATCACTATTCCCAGGGGAATCCCTGGTAAAATCCCGATGACCGTCAGCCAGATATTCTGGGTCAACAGCAGGCGGCGCAGCTTACCGGTCTTAAATCCCATAACCTTCAGGGTGGATAATTCTCTCTGCCTCTCAGTGAAGGACAGAACGCCCAAATTGTATATTACAACAACGGCAAGAATGATTGCCGCAAGCATCAGGGTATACACCAGAATATCCATCGCCTGTGCCATGGTACGGTAGCCTTCCATTAATTCCTCCCTTTCCAAAATCTTAGCCACGCCTCCCTCTCCCTCTGCCGGATAGTCCTCTTGGGGGATTCCTGCACTGACAATCGCAGTGGGCTGATAATGGTATCCATAGCTTTCATAAACTCCACGGTACATGGCAATTCCCTGAGCAAAGGGAGTACGATGAATCGCACCGACTTCTGCTCTATTCCATCTCTCCTCCCCATACCGGTGCCATTCAATTTCATCTCCAACCTGCAGCTGAAGATCTTCGGCCATCTTATAGCTGATCGAGATCCGGTCTCCCGGCAGGTCGATTCTGTTTCGATCACTGTCCACAAAGTGGATTAACCCCGCACCCTCCTCTACTACCAGAAGTTCGCCGCTTTTTTTCACACCTCCCGCTCTGAGCTCCACTGCTCCCTCAAAGCTCCCTTCCCCCTTCACTCTATCAATTATAGAAGTAATCTGCTCTTCTGTTGCCGTTTCCTCCAGCTGGATGCGCGTCTGGTATCTGCTAATCACCTCATAATTCCACTCCACAATATAATCCATCGTATCCTGCAGTCCGAAGCCGCAGATCAGCAGTGCGCTGCAGCCCAATATTCCTGTAATGGCCATAGCGGACCGTCCTTTACAGCGGAGAATATCCCTTAGATTCCATTGGGAATGGAAACTCAAGCTTTCCCACAACCTGCTCCGGTCAAGAAAATTATGCTTCACAGTTGTGGGGGCTTTCGGCCTCAGGCTCTGCGCCGGGGTATCCTTCAGCACATTCCGGCAGGTCAGATAGGTCACCAAAGTACAGACAAGAACCGTTGCTGCAGCCATATAAAACACGGCGACGGGCATGGATGCCTTCCATTCCGGAAGGGTATACGCCGCCTGTAAAGGTCCGTAAAACAGATAGGGCAGCAGCATGGAGCCCAGAATAACACCCAGAACTGTTCCTGTCAAGCTGATCCACAGACCATAGGATATATAATGAAACAGGATGCGCCTTCTGCGAAATCCCACCGCCTTCAGTACTCCGATTTGCGTTCGCTGATTATTGACCAGCCTCGACATGGTTGTTACCATGGTTAGAACGGCCACGGCCAGGAATACCAGGGGAAAGATCTGCCCCATAGCCTTGTGCTCCTTGATCTCCTCTTTAAATTGCATATAGCTTCTCATATTCTCCCTGCCAAGATACACACTGTATTTCCCCTTCAGCACCTGATCTACGGAGCTTTCCAGATGGGAAGACTCCAGATCGGAGGTGACCAGCAGCTGTGTATACTGTACCGGCATACCCTCGGGAAGCGCTTCATAAGAAAGGTATCCAAAGCCGTGATTCTTCCGGTTGGGTACCATGTCGTCCGTTCCTGCATAATATACGTACTCGGGGCTCAATACCAACCCCCGGATGACTGATTCAAAAGGAATTCCTGAAACAGTAAAAACAAGTCTGTCTCCCGGCTTCAGACCCATTTCCCCGGCAAATAACTGATCCAGCCAGACTCCCTCCTTCTCCGGGGAAAATTGTTCTCCCTCCATCAAATGAAACCGGGATAGCTCACCTTTCTCTACAAAATTCAGCTGCAAGTCCGGCTTGTTCTCATATTCACCAATAGCCGGGAGCGTCATCCTGCGTTCTACTCCCGTTACACCTTCCAAATTCCTGACGCTCTCTGCAGCCTCCTCGCTAATTTGTGTGCCATAGATTACGGCATTGGCTAAATTAGTCTCCTTATAATATTTCTCCGAGGTTTCCATCAAACCGTTCCATTCACTGCTGATCCCGGAGTAAACAAATACTCCCAAAAACGCCATAATGAAAATCGAGATAAACTGCATTTTATTCAACTTCATATCCCTAAGCATTTTTCGCAACAGCATCACCAATTCACCTCGCTCACCTCTGCCGGGCTCCCATTCTCCGCTATCCGGGTGATTCTTCCGTTCTTTATATGTATCACCTTATCCGCCGCCTGCGCCAGCGCTGCATTATGTGTCACGATAATTACTGTTTTATCCTCTTCCCTGCTTAAACGCTGCAATAAACTCAGAAGCACCATCCCGGTTTCCGAATCCAGGGCGCCGGTGGGTTCATCACACAGCAACATTTTGGGATTCTTGCAGACAGCTCTGGCGATGGAAACCCTTTGCTGCTCTCCTCCTGACAGCTGGGCCGGGAACTGGCTTAACTGCTCCTTGAGTCCCACTGCTTCCAACACCTTCACAGGGTCCATCGAATTTTTTGCTACCTCCCTGGTCAGAGAGACATTCTCCAGTGCGGTCAGGGTGGGAATCAGATTATAGAATTGAAATACAAAGCCAACATTGGCGGCCCGGTATTCGGTTAATTCATTATCCCGATACGCAGTAATGTTATTACCATCGATCAGAATTTCCCCGGAGGTCGCATAATCCATACCTCCCAGCAAATTCAGCAGTGTTGATTTTCCTGCACCGCTCGGTCCGAGGATCACTACAAATTCCCCCTCCTGAATCGTAAAGCTGATCCGGTCAACCGCGGACAGCTTCCTTTCCCCTATGATATACTCCTTTGATACATCACGAAATTCAATTAAATTCATATCTTTCCCGCCCTTTCTGCTCCCAGCTTATCAACAGTTCCCCGCAAAATATAGAAAATTCACCTGTAAGTCCTATCATCAAGTCTGTAATATGAAATATATTTCATGTTCATATATTATATGCTTTTCATTTTATTATGTCAACACAATATATGAATGATCTTTCATATCTTTGATTGGTGCCGTCACCTTATTGTTGACGAAAGCAATCTTCCTCTTTATAATCATAATTATGGTTACAAGGAGGCTGATTATGGAAAAGAAACAAATTAGAACGCCTCAACAGCAGCGTTCCATTGAGAAAAGGAATAAGATAATAGATGCCGGCTACCAATTATTCTGTGAGAAAGGCTTTCATCATACCAATACTGCCGAGATAGCGAAATTTGCCGGTGTATCCACCGGTATCGTATATAGCTATTTCCATGATAAAAAGGATATTTTTTTGGAGGTAATCAAGAGATACGAGAACAACATCACTTCCCCCATATATGAGACCATACAGAATCTGAAGCTGCCGCTGGATTTAACCAGAGTGATTAAAGAAATTATTATCAAATTAGCAAAATCCCATACCCTGAATAAAACGGTTCATGAAGAGATGCTGGCTTTAGCTCACACAGATCCGGAGATCGGCGAGCTGTACAACCGTTCCCAAGCCAATATCGCAGCGAATTTGGTAGAGCTCCTGAACCGATTTGATATTCACCCCTCCCACGCATATGAAAAGGCCTATTTGATCTGCATCATAGTGGAAAATCTGACCCATGAAATGATGTATCATCAGCAGGAGAATGTGGATTATAATGTAATGGTAGATGTTACCGTTAAAGCGATCATGGATATGCTTACAAATTAAGGGGTGTCAGGCACCAAAAAAAGTCTTGACTATCACGTTGCGTTATAGTTTACAATGATATTTGTAAGGGAGAGTGAAAGCAATGAACGCAAAGGAAGTAGCAAAAATAACCGGTGTAAGTGTGCGCACGCTTCATCATTATGATACGATTTCACTCCTTAGTCCAAGCCGTAATCCGGAAAACGACTATCGCGAGTACTCCGACGATGACATGGATCGACTGCAGCAAATCCTGTTCTTTAAGGAGTGCGGCTTCTCTCTTGCACAAATCAAGGAGCTTTTAAACAGTCCGAATTTTGATAGGGAAAAAGCCTTCGATTTACAGAGGAAATCTCTTCTGCATGAAAAAAGACGTATTGAATCGATGCTGGAGACTCTTGAGAAATCCGTACAAAATATGAAAGGAAAGACGACAATGAGTGTCAAAGACAAATTTCATGGGTTTGATTTTACCAATAATCCATATGAAGAGGAAGCAAGACGTTTATGGGGCGACAAGGCGATTGACCAAAGCAACGCCCACATAAAATCACTATCACAAAATGAACAAGAGGCAATAGCAAAAGGCATGGACGATTTATTTACTGATCTGGCCAAAATAAGGAATGAGGCACCGGACTCCGCAACCGCACAGGCTGCTATGGATAAAATGTACCGTCATTTCAATGCCAACTTTGGTTACAACTATTCACTGGAGGCTTTTGCCGGGATCGGCCAAATGTATGTTACCGACGAAAGATTTACTGTAAATATAGACAAATATGGCGACGGCCTGTCTAAGTTTTTATCCGAGGCTATGAAGATTTATGCCGAAAGCCAGAAATAGCCCGACATGAATATATAAGCCGTATGCTGACAATCTGAGATATCACATTGACAGTATACGGCTTATATTTTGGGTGTCAGGCACCGGTGCCTGACACCCGATTTATTTTTTTATATATTTAATAAGGGCCCGAATAACCAAGACGGATACAAAAACCAAAAACGCGAATAACAGTATTTGTAATATAAGTATCATAAGTAATTTCACAGACACATCCCCCCTTTTCTTATCATTATCAGTTTAATCCAATTATAATCCATATATTTCTATATTGCAACCGATTGTTATGAATTGGTGCCCGACACCGGAGCTTGACTTTTATTACGGTTACTGATATACTCATATTACAGTAACCGTAATAAGGAGGTTCTATATTGAGAGACAATGTAAAAGGCGGCGCCTTGACTGAAGTGACCTTTTTTATTTTGTTATCACTCTACTCCGCCAAACATGGATATGCCATTATGCAGTTTATTGAACATGAAACCAATGGACGCTTATCCCTAGGGGCCGGCACATTGTACGGCGCGTTAAACACTTTACAGGAAAAAGGCTGGATTGAGCCGTGCGGAGACACAGATGGGAGAAAAAAAGAATACCGGATCACCCAGGAGGGAAAGGCAATTACAAAAACAGAATTGCAGCGGCTCTCTTCTTTGATACAAATAGCCGAAAAAGTAACAGGAGGTAGCGATCTATGAGTAAAAAGTATTACCGTTTCTTTGGCGGATTATTGCAAACACAAGAAAACTGGTTGAATAAAATGGCGGAACAGGGCTGCAGATTAATTTCAACAGACAAAATGCTTTACGAATTTATAGAATGCGACCCCGGAGAATTCAAATATAAGATTGAATTCATCGGTCATAAATCAGCAAAGGATGCACAGGAGTATCACAACTTTCTGGAGGATATGGGATATAAGGTCTTTTATAAAAATATCAATCTTAATTATGCCTTGGGAAAAATAAAATTCCGTCCATGGGCAGAAAAAGGCGGACGGATTGCAACAAAGAGCACCACCTACAACAGAGAATTGCTGGTTGTAGAAAAAGAAAACGATGGAAAGTCTTTTGATTTGCACACCTCTTTTGAAGATAAGGAAAAATACTACCGGACGATTCGAAATCCGTGGTTAAGCTTTCTTATCATTTTTGCGGTATTGGCAATTCTTTTTCATTCCTATGTATACGGACTTTTTGCTTTACTATCCTTTATTCCTGTTATCTTCTATCAATATCAAATGAAAAAATGGAAGAAACAAGCCCAGGCAAAAGAATGGTGAAAGCAACAGCGGCCAAAGCCTTTGAAGGGCTGGCCGCCGTTCTGTTAATGAAATCCGTCTCATGCTGCTCTCTGCTAATGAAACCGGCCCGGCATGCTTTCCTAAATTCTAACCGGGACCGCCCCCCTCTTAGGAGTGGGAAGCTTCAATAAATTCGTTCAGCTTCTTCTGAGCTGCCCCGCTGTCTATAATCTCCTTTGCCAGCGCAGCCCCTGCCTTCCAGGTATCCGCCTTATCTCCAATCATCAGCGCCCCTGCCGCATTTAAAATGACAGCCTGCCTTCTGGGACCCTTATTCTTGCCGGAGAATACATCCTTAATCATCACCGCATTTGCCTCCGGCGTACCGGTCAGAATATCATTCCGCTTGCAGCGGGTCAGGCCCAATTCCTCCGGCACCAGCTCATAGCTCTCGATACTTCCGTTCTTTAATTCATGAATCTTTGTCCTGCCCAGCAGGGAGATTTCATCCATGCCATCCTCTCCATGAACAAACAGGGCGCGGGTATAGTTCAGGGAGGCTGCCACCTGGCTTACCTTATCCAGCAGCTCCGGCCTATATACCCCCATGACATGCCTGGTAGCTCTGGCAGGATTAATCAAAGGGCCGATGATAGTGTAAAAGATTGTTTTGATGCCAAGCTCCTGTTCCGGATGGATCATCTTCTGCATCACCGGATGAAATAAGGGGGCATACAGAAAGCCAATTCCCACCTCTTCAATCATCCGTTCCACGCCCTTCGGCGTCTGGTGAATATTTACCCCCAGAGCCTCCAATACATCCGCGCTCCCCGACAGCGCGGTACTGGATCTGCTTCCGGTCTTTGCCACCTTAATTCCTGCCGCGGCGGCAACAAAGGATACTGCCGTGGATATGTTAAAGGTGCTTAATCCTCCGCCGGTGCCGCAGGTATCCATCAGCTCCCCGCTGACCTTGGGCATGACCGGAATACAATGATCCCTCATGGCTCCGGCAATGGCTGATATCTCCGTCAGCGTGGGTCCCTTCATCAGCAGAGCAACCTGAAAGCCCATGATCTGCGGGGCGGTCAGCTGATCCTCCTGTATGGCCAGGATGGTATCATATGCTTCCTCGGCTGATAACTCCTGCCCTGCCTGCAGCTTTTGCAAAATTTCATTGATGTTTATTCCCATGAGAGACAGGCTCCCTTCATTTTTCTCACATATTCCTCTACCAGGGGAACACAGTTCCCGCCATGCTCCGCGATGATCCTGACAATGGCACTGCCCACGATTACCCCGTCCCCAATCGCTGCCATAGCCTTCGCCTGTTCAGGGGTAGAGATGCCAAAGCCGATGGCGCAGGGAATATCCTGGATTTCCTTCACCTGGGAAATCATAGCTCCCGCCTGGTTTCCAATCTCACTTCTGATGCCGGTCACTCCCATGGACGATACACAGTAGAGAAAGCCGCGGGCTTCCCTGGCGATCTTCTGTATTCTTGCTTTGGAGGTAGGGGCAATCATGGAAATCAGAGTCACTCCATATTGTTCACAGAAAGGCAGAAGCTCCTCCCTTTCCTCGTATGGAAGGTCGGGAACAATCACCGCATCCACCTGTGCTTTCCGGCATTTCTCCATGAATCGCTCTGTTCCATAGGTATATATGGGGTTGATATAGGTCATAAATGCAATGGGAATATCACATTCCTTCCGAAGCTCCCCTACCATGGCAAATATTTTATCCGTGGTGGCTCCCCCGTCCAGCGCCCGATAATCGGCCTCCTGGATCACCGGGCCTTCCGCTACCGGGTCGGAAAATGGAATCCCAAGCTCGATCAAATCCGCCCCTGCACCGGCCATGCGCTTCACCAGCTCCCTGGTGATCTCCAAGGAAGGATCTCCTGCTGTAATAAATGGAATAAATGCTTTATTATTTTGAAAAACTTCCGTTATTCTATTCATAGAGCTGTACCCCCCGATATCTGGCAATAGCCGCCACGTCCTTATCTCCCCTGCCGGAGAGGTTAATTACAATAATCTGATCCTTACCCATAGCCGGCGCCAGCTTCCTTGCGTAAGCTACGGCATGGGCGCTTTCCACTGCCGGAATAATCCCCTCTGTCCTGGAAAGATACTCGAAGGCGTCCACCGCTTCCTGATCGGTTACCGGAACATAGGAGGCCCGCCCAATGTCATGAAGGTGCGCATGCTCCGGTCCTACTCCCGGATAATCCAGTCCGGCCGAGATGGAGTATACCGGGGCAATCTGTCCGTACTCATCCTGGCAGAAATAGGATTTCATTCCGTGGAAGATACCCTGGGTTCCGGTGGCGATGGTTGCGGCGGTTTTATCCGTATCCACTCCCAGCCCGGCGGCTTCGCAGCCGATTAGGCGAACCGAAGGATCGTTGATGAATTCATAGAAGATTCCCATGGCATTGCTGCCTCCTCCGACACAGGCCAGCACCGCGTCAGGCAGCCTGCCTTCCAGCTCCAGTATCTGCTCCTTCACCTCTTTGCCGATGATGCTCTGAAAGTCCCGGACAATGGTGGGGAAGGGATGGGGGCCCATGACGGAACCTAATACATAATGGGTATCCTCCACCCGTTTGGTCCATTCCCGCAGAGTTTCATTTACCGCGTCCTTCAATGTCTGAGTGCCCGAGGTTACAGAGTGGACTTTGGCTCCAAGAAGCTCCATACGGTAGACATTGAGCACCTGCCGGTCCGTATCCTCCTTGCCCATGAAGACCTCACATTCCAGCCCCAGCAAAGCGGCGGCGGTTGCTGTCGCCACACCGTGCTGCCCTGCTCCGGTCTCCGCGATTACTCGGGTCTTGCCCATCTTCTTGGCAAGCAGCACCTGCCCCAGAACATTGTTGATCTTGTGGGAACCGGTATGGTTTAAGTCCTCCCGCTTCAAATATATCTTTGCACCGCCCAGATCTTTGGTCATCTTCTCTGCGCAGTATAACAGGGAGGGCCTGCCTGCATAGTTCTTCAACAGGCTATCCAGCTCCCGGCAGAACTCCTCATCCTCTTTATAGTGATGATAAGCCTCTTCCAGCTCTATTATTGCATTCATCAGGGTTTCCGGTATATATTGCCCCCCGTGATTCCCGAATCTTCCTTTTGCCATTATCCTAACCTCCTGACTTTATTTACAATTTCCTGTATCTTCGCCGCATCCTTGTATCCGTCCGTCTCCACCCCGCTGCTGACATCCACACAATAGGGCAGGCATTGCCGCAATGCCTGCTCCACATTCCCGCTGTGAATTCCTCCGGCAAGAAAGCAGGGCCGGGATGCCTTGGGTATCATAGACCAGTCGAAGCTCTCTCCGCTGCCACCGTATTGATCCTTTCGGTAGGTGTCAAAGAGAAGATAGTCCCCGAAGAATTCCGATCTGTTTTCCTGTATTTCCTTGACAACATTCTCCGGCAGGCATTCCATTCCCTCCGTTATCTTTTGCTCTCTTCCTTCCTCTGCACGGTTTGAAACTCCCTTTGATCTACTTACCGGTGATTTGGGTTCTCCAATCCGCACGGCTTGTATGATCGGACAATTAATCCTGCTGCGCAGCTCCGAGACATAATCCGCTTCCTCATCACCATGAAGCTGAACCAGATCAATTATATTCCTTTCACACAGCCGCTGTATCCGTTCCGGGTCTTCATTGACAAACACTCCCACTACTTTGACGGCAGGATGAAGGAACCTTCGCAATTCTGAGGCTGTTTCTTCCGAGATCTGTCTCCGGCTCTTAGCGAACACAAATCCAATATAATCCGGCAGTGCCTCATTTACCGCTATAATATCCACAGGTCTTGATAATCCACAGATCTTAATCTTTGTCACATTTACCCCTTCCCCGTAAAAACTCCAGCTCTTCTTTTTTATTTCCGCTGCGCATCAGTGTCTCACCAATCAGCACCGCATCTACTCCGGCGGCTCTAAGGGCGGCAACATCTTCCGGATTTTGAATTCCGCTTTCCGCAACAAAGATGATATTCTCCGGCACCAGACTGCGGAGACGAATGCTATTTTGGATATCCACCTGGAAAGTCTTTAAGTTCCGGTTATTCACTCCGATGATTCTTGCTCCCGCCTCCAATGCCGAAGCGATCTCCTCCGCGGAATGGGTTTCCACCAGTGCCGACATCCCCAGCTCATGGCAAAGAGCAAGATAATCCCTAAGCTTGACCGTATCCAGCAGGGAACAGATCAGCAGCACCGCATCCGCTCCCAGCAGCTTAGCCTCATAGATCTGATATTCGTCCAGGGTAAAGTCCTTCCTCAATACCGGTATCGGAACCTCCCTGCTGATTTCCGACAGATACCGGTCATCTCCCTTGAAATACTCCGGTTCGGTCAATACGGATATGGCATCCGCACCGGCGGACACATAATCCAGAGCAATATCCAGATAGGGAAAATCCTCTGCAATGACCCCTTTGGACGGGGAAGCCTTCTTAACCTCACAGATAAAGGAAACAGGGCCGCCTCTATTTCTCTTATTCAATGCCTGTTCAAAGGCAAATGCCTTTCTGTTATGGAAATTCCGGATCCCCTCCGGGCAATAAATCTTACCTTTTAATTCCTCCTGGGGCAGCCTGCCCTTCGCCTGTTCCACCCGTATCTTCGTCGATGCTGCAATGGTATCCAATATCATATCCGACACCGCCTTTCTGCAAATATTAATATAATTACCGAAGATCAAGCATTCGATAAATGTATAAACCGGTTTAACTGTTCCATGGCTCTGCCGCTGTCAATGGTCTCAGCCGCCAGCTTCACACATTCCCGCAGGGTGATATTGTTATAGGACATGTAGAGGCAGACAGCGCTGTTCAGCAGTACGATATCCCTCTTCGGCCCCCGCTCTCCCTGTAGAATGCTTCTCGCTGTCCCGGCATTCTGCTCCGGGTCGCCCCCTACCAGCTCCTCCGGCTTGCAATATTCAAAGCCGAATTGACGGGGATCCAGGAAGAAGCTGTTGACCTGACCGCCGTTCACCTCGCATACGGTGGTCTTCGCACTCAGAGACACCTCATCCAGTCCATCATGCCCATGAACCACCATGGCACGCTTCACTCCCAGGTTCGCCAGCACCCTGGCCATGGGCTCCACCAGATTCTCATCATAGACCCCTAACAGCTGGAGATTGGCATCGGCAGGGCTGGACAGGGGGCCGAGAATATTGAATATTGTCCTGACTCCCAGCTCTCTTCTCACCGGTGCGGCGTATTTCATTGAGGAGTGGTACAGCGGGGCAAATAAGAAGCAGATTCCAATTTCCTTCAAGATTTCCTCGCTTTTCTCCGCCGGAATATCGATCTTCACTCCTAGCGCCTCCAATACATCCGCGCTTCCGCATTTGCTGGAAACACTCCGGTTGCCATGCTTTGCCACGGGAATCCCGGCAGCGGATATAATCAGGGAGGAGATGGTGGAGATATTAAAAGTAAAGGCTTCGTCTCCCCCTGTTCCTACGATGTCAAGGACATCCCCGGTAGTCTTAAGCTTTTGTCCGTATTTTCTCATAATCATGGCGCAGGCAGTGATCTCATCGATGGTCTCACCCTTCATCCGGATTGCGGTAACGAAACCGGCGATCTGGGCATTGGTCGCATTCCCGCTCATGATTTCATCCATCACTGCCTTGGTCTCTTCCAAAGTCAGATGCTCTCTGTTTAATACCTTATAGATTGCCTGTTGTATCATAGATTCCCTCCATCGTACCGCCTCGCGGTATTCCAAAAAGTTATGGTTCCTGTTTCTCCATCAGCCAGCCATATCTGTTCTTTGCGTCAGTGAATCGGTGCTTTGCCTGTCTCCAGGAAATTCTTCATAATCACTTCTCCCTGGGGCGTCAGAATGGATTCCGGATGAAACTGCAGGCCGTAGATCTCATATCGCCGATGCTTCACCGCCATAATCTCTCCCTCCTCATCCTCTGCAATCACCAGCAGGTCATCCGGCAGGGTCTCCTTACTGGCTATCAGGGAATGATATCTGGCTGCCTGAATGATGGGAGGCAGCCCATGAAATACCCTGGCTCCGTTGGCAATGTGGATGCTGCTCTGCTTTCCGTGCATGAGACGCTTTGCCAGAGTAATCTGTGCCCCGAAGACCTCACAGATAGCCTGATGTCCCAGGCATACCCCAAGGATCGGAACCTCTCCCTTAAGCTGTTCTATAACCTCCTCGCATATCCCGGCATCCTTCGGGTATCCCGGCCCCGGAGACAGAATAATGTGGGTTGGTTTCAACGCTCTGATCTCCTCCAGCGTCATTTCGTCGTTGCGTATTACCTTCATATCGGCACCCATGCCGCCGGCAAGCTGCACCAGATTATAAGTAAAGCTGTCATAATTATCAATCAATAATATCATATTAACGCCCGCCTCCTTTTGAATCATTCTCATTCCTTTGCATCAACGTCCATGCTGCGGCCTGTTTTCACGCTTAAAATTAATGGGAAAGAAAGAATCCGCTTGTGAACTGCTCCTATAATAAAAGCGGTTATATTTTATACTGCATAATAACTCCGGTTTTATTTTATACCACATCCCCGGCATTGATAATCGCCTCAATTACCGCCCTGGCTTTATTGCCGGATTCCTCATATTCCTTCTCCGGCACGCTGTCGGCGACAATGCCTCCTCCGGCCTGGACATATACCTTGCCATCCTTTTTTACCGCCATCCGGATGGCGATACAGGTGTCCATATTACCGGTAAAGTCAATATATCCTATGGCTCCTCCATAGATCCCTCTGGGTGCCTTCTCCAGCTCCTCTATGATCTCACAGGCCCGGATCTTAGGGGCTCCCGACAGGGTTCCCGCCGGAAGGATTGCATTGATGGCATCCAGGGCATCCATGCCCTTACGGAGGATTCCCTCCACCTCCGAAGTAATGTGCATAATTCTGGAGTATTTCTGGATTTTCTTATATTCCATAACCTTAACACTCTTGTATTCGGCAATTCTGCCGATATCGTTTCTTGCCAGATCCACCAGCATATTGTGCTCGGAAAGCTCCTTCTCATCGGCGAGCAGTTCCCTCTCCAGGGCTTCATCCTCCTCTGCATTCCCGCCCCTCGGCCTGGAGCCTGCGATGGGGAAAGTAGTGAGCCGTCCATCCTTCAGCCGGATCAAAGTTTCCGGAGATGCCGACATTAACTGAACCTCCTTGTTCTGCAGGAATACCATATAAGGGGATGGATTGGTAGTTCTGAGTACCCGGTAGGCATTTAACAGGCTCTCTTCGTAATCCGTCTCAAAACGCCTGGAGATTACCGCTTGAAAGATATCCCCGTTCACGATATATTCCTTCGTCTTCTCCACCAGCCCGCAATACTCCTCTTTCGATACATTGCAGGTAAAGTCCGGTTTTCCCGCAACGCTCTCCTTCGGGAAGATTACCGGCTCCAGGATCAGGGCGGTCAGCCGCTCCAGCTCAGATACTGCATTATCATATGGATCACCCTCCTGCCCTGCATTCCGTGCATCCTCTGTATTCATATTTACCACAATACAGATCTTCTGCTTCAGATGGTCATAGGCGATCACTTTATCAAACAGCATCAAATCAAAATCATGAAACTCACTGTTTCTCAGCTTTAATACAGGTTCCGCATAGCCAATCATCTCATAGCCAAAATAACCAACCAGACCGCCGGTGAAAGGAGGCATCCCGGCCAGTCTTGGTGCCCTGTATTGATGAAGCAGATCCCGCAGTATCTGAAAAGGCTCCCCTTCTGCCGGCTCCTGCCCGCTGCCCCGGTCAATCATTACTCTGTGGTTCTTACAGGTTACATGTACGATAGGGTCAAAGCCCAGGAAGGAATACCTTCCCCATTTTTCTCCGCCTTCAATGCTTTCCAGCAGGTAATACCTCTCGCTGATCTGCGATATCTTACGCAATAAGGTAATGGGCGTAATAATATCCGCATAGATTTCCTTACAGATCGGTACCATGTGATATTCTTTTTTCAATAGTTCCACTTCCTTGCGGCTGGGAGTTACCATATTTCTCACCTTATTTTCATCCAGGGGATGAAAACTCCTTTCTTGGTTTCGTCTTATTTTATTCTATAACAGTTCATTCCTTTATGCATAAATGCAAGAATTAGGATGCAGTCCTGATTGCATTAAAAAAAGCCCTTGCCCCTGCTATTACAGGGACAAAAGCTTCAGCTTCTGCGGTACCACCCGGTTTGATGTATTATTAATACATCCTCTCATTCTGCATACTATCATATGCACCCCACTGATAACGGACAGGGTTCCCGTAAGCGTCTACTTTCATTCTTAATGATTTCAAGCTTCCCTCACAAGTCCATTCAGAATTCCTATTGTAACCGCATTCCCACCATTAGCGGCTCTCTGTATACAAATCCGGACTCTTACTTCTCTTGCTCAACGGTTTCTGTTATTAAGCGAATTATAACAGTGAATAAATATTCTTGTCAAGTAGAAATTTATTAATATTATTCCTCCAAAAGCTTAACAATACTCTTTTCAAGGGCTGCCGGGGTTTTGGCAGATCCATAGCGGGCAACAACCTCGCCCTTTATATTTACAAGAAATTTAGTGAAATTCCACTTGATATTGGACCCACCAAGGCCGCCTCGCTGAGATTTTAGCCATGTATAGAGCTGGCTTTCGTTCTCCCCATTGACATCGATTTTATCGAATTGGCGGAAGGAAATACCGAAACGGCCGGTACAAAAGCTGATATTGTTTGATCCAGCTTAAAGCCGCTTGCGCCTCTTTACTGGCAGCAAGCCCAAGCCGGCAATAGGCTTCTAACAACATCGCATTGTAGCAGGGGACAATTTCTTCCACTCCACCCAAGCATGAAAATCCTTCTGTTGTGGCAATGCTTTGATTTATATAATCAATCACTTTTTGGGTGTAAGGCAATCTTTCAACATAGGGGATCTCACACAGTCCCATAACTCGATACACAGCAAATAAAGGGTGCTCCGCAAAATCTCCGGTGAGCTTGCCGACCAGTTCGGATTGACTTAATAAATGAGAAATTTCGTTATTGCTTAAATACTCGTTTTTTTTCATGAGCAATCCTTAAAATTAATGCAGTGTCCATATTACACTCCTTTGAAATAGATTTAATGTTGTTTAAGTCTTGTATCCAACTGATCATGCTTACTACAGGAGGCTGGCTTGCCCGTCAGACTGGAAATTTGTGAGTCACGTGGTTCGCATCAGAGCACAGTATTCAGCAAATCGCACTCCTGTTTCAGATAACGAAGAGACCGGTTCGCATCATCCTGAGCGAGATTATCAAACAGGATGCGTTCCACGAACTCAAAAATATCTTCCAACCTGCGCCTTAATCTGTAAAAACGTATTGCATCGGCATTAACCCGATAATCCTTGTGCACAGTTCGGTAAATAGACATAACATCTTCCCATGCATATTCAAAAAAGAATGTTTCAGTAAACGAAAAGAGATCGGCTTCAGCAGGCGCAAGTTTCAATCCCTCCCAATCAATCAGGATGAGCTTGCTCGATTGCATAAGATTCCAGCCGTGAATGTCTGTGTGGCACAGAACATACTGTATTTTGGAGTTGCGCAGCAAATCCGCCAGTTCTTGAAGCGTTTCCATTGCTTGGATAAGTGTATCCTGATACGGTGCCAGCATCCCCTTAAGTTGGATAGCATTGTGTATATTCTTAAGCCGGTCGCTTAAAACAGTACAAAAAGAAACATCAAATGTCTCCCTCAAGATATCCGTTGGCACCGGTATCTCAGCGCCATAGGAATGCAGTTCGGAAATAATCTGTGCAATTTCGCACACTTGCGCCGGTTTCAGCTTATCGCTGCCTATGGTTTGTCCGTCAATAAAAGGAAATACCATGTACAGAAAAGCTGTATCCTCCCATTTATAAGCCCCATCCTTTGTGAGAAGCGGTGCGGTCATTTTCCCTTGAAGCCCCTTGTTTTCGTACAGCCAAAGAACTACCGGCATATAATCGCCGATTCTTGCAACCCAGCTCTTTGTAGAAGGCTTGTGCTTATGGTACACTTTCAAAAAATAATCACCGCATTCGGCATTCACCTTCCATGCCGAAGCAGACCACCCCGGAGGAATCTCTTGTAAGGATAGCGCCTGTATACCATATTCACTGTAAAGCATCCGTTCCATTTTTTTAATCATTATGTGATACCTCTTCGGATATTTGACCCATTTCTGTTTATCTGCATATTGTATCAATAATCCATCTATGTATTAGCTTATACTGCAAATCCAGACTATCTCTTTATTTTAAGGTTTTGCAAAATTTCATGATAACGTATGGTTGCCAATTCGCTTTTTTTACCTTTTTTACAGAAAGAAAGCCCTGCCAGCTTAGGAACAACGCGCCCGGTCACAATCTGCCCATCCTCAATCTTGGCTTCCAATGTTTTCAAGGCTTGGAGAAACCGTTGGTCCGTCTTTGCTCTATTGTAAAATGATAAAACATAGACATAGACAAAAAGATTGTAATTGCGGAAAGGGTATTCCACTTGCATGAATAATGTGCCAATTCCATAGTGGCACGGGCCAATGGGTTTTCTGATTGTCCAATGCTCCAACAAAAAATCCACAGCCTTGTCAAGCGCCGGTTCTTTGCTCCCATAGTCGGTGAAGCGGAACGTGTCCAGGGCAGTGAGCGTTGGAAAGGGATTTGAATATTCCGTTTCCGGACCCCTGCCAAAACTGAATTTATTGCAGCGCCATCCGCCGTCCGTATACTGGGTATCGAAAAGATGCTGCAAAGTTTTTTGCAGTCTGGCATCGGAAGCATACCCCATGTGACAAAGCACATTGGCGGCGTGAATTGTTTGGCATGGATAAACAGCGCCTTGAGGGTACAACTTGAAACGTCCGTCCTCCTGCCAGGTGCCAAAGATTAATTCGGCGGCTTCTTTCAGCAAAGGTTCTGTGGGTTCCATGCCCAATTCCAACAGATACATTACGCTCTCCAAAGTTGAGAATGGCGCACCTTTTATGAGACGCCTGTCAGGCGTAGTCCAAAGGTCAGCTCCGTTATCATATCTATGGGACAATATCGCTTCAACATCTGCTTCATATTGTTTCTTTATAGCCATCCCGTTCACCTCTTTCCATGCGGTTCATAGCGATCGACCGTTACTCTATGTACTTCCTTGTAAATTGTACTTTTAAATAATACTAGCATAAAATCATGAAATTTTCCACTAAAACACAAAACCCTGAAGAACTTGCTTTCTAGCATCGCACTTCGGGGCATCCGTTGATTTTCCTAATATTCTCTGTTTTCTCTCTTTTGCCGCCTTAGCAGATAATAAGAGGGCGAAATGATTGCTTTGGATGTTTCTTCACATATTTTATGAAACAAATTTAATTATAATTGACATCATCTGATAAATAAAGTATATTAAAATTCACCTCAGTATTAGTTGTAGGCAGACCGATTTAAAGGAGAATGGATAATGAGTAAAAAAGTAGCAGTTCTAATGGGCAGTGACAGTGATCTCCCTGTAGTAAAGGGCGCAATCAATACCCTGAAGGGTTTTGGTATTGATGTTGAGGTACATGTAATGAGCGCACACCGAACCCCCAAGCTTGCCTGTGATTTTGCCGCCTCTGCCAGGAATAACGGTTTTGGTGTAATCATCTGCGCAGCCGGTAAGGCCGCTCACCTTGCAGGAATCATCGCCGCCCACACCACCCTTCCGGTCATCGGCATTCCCATCAAATCCTCAACGATGGATGGACTGGATTCCCTCCTGTCCACGGTTCAGATGCCAAAGGGCATTCCCGTTGCCACCGTAGCCATTGACGGTGCGGACAATGCAGGTATTCTCGCTGCACAGATGCTGGCAATCCAGGACGAGGCGCTGGCGGATCAACTGGAGAAAATGAAACAGAACATGGTAGACGAGGTCGTAGCAAAGGACGAAAAGCTTCAAGCTGAGATATAATAACCGGATCTGCTGTATATTTCAATTCAAAACAATAATCCCAACCTATCGGAAGCCTTTTTCCTTGGAAATCTACTTCCTTGGAAGTTTTCTTCCTTGGATGTCTGCTTCTATGGATATTTACTTCCATGATAAGTTGGGATATTCTTTTCTGCTTATTTTCTGCTTATTTTCTGTTTTTCCCTCTGTAACCGCTCATTCCTCCCTTGACATTCACCACATCGTAACCATCCCGCGAAAGTGCCGATACTGCACTGGCGCTCCTTCCGCCGGACTGGCATATAATATAATATTTCCTTTCCTTGGTAAGGTACCGGCCAGGATTGGACATCAACTGTCCCATGGGTATATTCTTTGACTGACGGATGCAGCCGTAAGTACATTCATAGGGCTCACGGATATCAATTAAATTAATATCCTCTATTATACTATCAATTTCGTTCACATGAATCGAGTTAGTATTTGATCTCTGAAATAAAGAAAGCATATCTACACACATTCCTTTCCCACAATTAGTATGATTTTAGTATAATTAATATTACAGGAACGTGAAGCGCGTTCCTGTAATCATGTATTATAATAAAAAATTATACCAGAGGATATTTTTCCTGTATGTGATAAAATTACATAAGATCACCATTCATGAGCAGAGCTTCCTTTCTAGAATGATTAAGATAACAATGTGTTTCTTCCCAATGCTTATATTCACTGATTGCATATGTGGCGTCATCTATTTTTTCAACAGTAAACCAATCCTTCATTTTATCACCCTTCCTCCTTTAGGTGAATTGCTTCATCCGGGAGACTGTCTCCAGCAGCTCTGCGGGACATTCTTTCTTCAGACTCCCCAGAGCCTCCTCCATCTGTCTGTCGTTGCTGAAGGAAGCGATCGGAATCGCCGAAAAGGGTTGTACGCGAAAATATAGCAGACACAACTCAAATATAGTATAGTCTTCCGGCATATTTCTCATAAGATATTCAAATATTGCGTCATTGGAAGGATTTCCGTATATGCCGTTCATGGAAGGATCGATTGCCTGCCCTCCTGCTCTGCGGGAGAAATATCCTTTTGCGATGGAGGTATA
The DNA here is from genome assembly GCA_023395555.1 of Bacillota bacterium. Taxonomy (GTDB): domain Bacteria; phylum Bacillota; class Clostridia; order Lachnospirales; family Lachnospiraceae; genus Mobilitalea; species Mobilitalea torta. The sequence goes on along the minus strand of JAEWYQ010000015.1, from coordinate 5,634 downwards.
CGCCATGGCTCCCAGATTGCTTTCTTTATGATACCCATAAGTCTCTTTGTCCATAACCTCCATCGTTTTATCCCATATGCCTTCGAGATTAATATCCGCCAGACTCCACATTAGCTGGTTGCATGCAAAGCCTCCCAGGCCTGCCTCCGCGGCATAGGTTTGTGCCTGGATCATACGCTCCAGGCTCCAGTTCGAACAGCCGTAATAGCGGATATCTCCGCGCACACGGGCTTCCTCCAACACACCGAGTATCTCCTCCACGGGGATCGAAGGATCATCCCTGTGCAGAAAATACAGGTCAATATAGTCGGTTTGCAGGCTCTTCAAACTGCCCTGCAGATCCGAACGAATGCTGCTGCCGTCCAGTCTCGAAATCTGCATGGAGTCCAGCTTTGGATGGGCACCTTTAGTTGATATGACAACCTGGGAGCGATTGCCCCTGTCGGAAAGCCACTGTCCAATGATCCGTTCACTGATGGCCGGTCCTCTGTCACCCCAGTCACCGTATATATGCGCCGTATCTATAAAATTACCTCCGCCATCCAGAAAGCGGTCCATTTGCCGACGGGCCGCCCCATCCTCAATTGCCGTGCCGTAGTTTCCTGTTCCCAAACACAGGGGGCTGACTGTCAATTCCGTATTCGTTATCCTAATCAAATGATTACCTCCTTATGGTATTTTTTGTGGCTAAAATTGCGTCAAACATTTGTGCACATTGAATCGTCGTTTCATGGGGAACAACGCTGCTTTCGATTTTTTTATCAAGGACACATTGAATTACTTCCTCAATTTCATACACAAAACCATTCTTTGTTTTATTGTCCTTAAAGTGTTCCCGGAGATTTCCCTGCCCGTCATAAAGAAATGCTTCGCTGGCAAAATGCGGGAATGGTACGATCAGCTTTCCCTGTTCCCCATATATGACCATTCTTTCTTCCATGGGTGCGACAAAAGTGGTTTTTAAAGACGCCAGCATGTCATCATACTGCAAAGTTACATGATTGCTCACATCCACCTCCGTCTCTCCCCACACTGCCGCTGCATTCATGGCTCTGACCGGCTTGGAAATCATAAAGGTCATAAGTTCATATGCATATACTGTAATATCGCGGGCAGCCCCGCCTCCAAGCTTTGGATTAAAATAGCGGTTCTCCCCTTGGGGGGCCATAAAGCCAATCCCTATTTCCCCATAGGTGGTATTACCTATCTTTCCATCTTCTATCCATCCCTTTGCCTTTTGATTGGCAGGAAGAAATCTGCTCCACATTGCTTCCATTATAAATACCCGCTCTTTTCGAGATAGCCCGAATACTTCCCGGGCCTGGGCGCTATTCAAAAACATTGCTTTCTCACACAATACAGGCACTTTATAATTTAGACACAATAGACTCAGTTCGTAATGAGCATCCGGTGTTACTCCGATGTATACACCATCCAGTTCTTCCTGCAACAGCATTTCTTCATAGCTGTCATAGGTACTTCTAATTCCGTTTTTTGCGGCAAATTCCTTTGCCCTTTCCATTGATTTGCTTGATACCGCTGCTACCTCACAATGATCAAGCATTCCTGCTGCATCACAAAACTTCCCGCTGATATAACCCGCTCCCATAATTCCGAACTTAAATTTCTTCATAATAGTTCCTTTCAAGCAAACACTCTGTGTTCTTTGTAAAGTCATTTCATTCATAAAGCTATTTCATTCGTAAAGCTATTTCATTCATAAGGCTTCTTGCCACCCCATAATACCTTGTGAATCGCCTCCCGTACCTCATAAATTCTCTCTTCAGTAAACTGAGGATAATCCTTCAGCCACTTCATATTCAGAGGAGATGGGTGAGGCAGTATGTAAGCAGGCTTTCCGTTAATCTCCCTGTCTTCAAAAGCCAATGACGTGATTTTTTCGCCCGGGAAGAAAAATTCTGCCGCGATACCTCCAATTATAATATAGATTTCATTATTTACAAGCTCCATCTCTTTCAAAAGCCACCGATTTGAGCAATCCTTGGGCGGACGGCGGTCGCCCCCTCCCGGTGCCTTGCCGGGATAGCAATGTGCCATAGACGCAATATAGAAGTTATCAGGATTATAGAAATCCTCATCTGTTATATGATACCACTCTCCCCGGAGCTTCCTTCCGCTGGCATCATGAAAGGGTTTTCCGGTTTCATGTACACTTTTCGAAGGAGCCTGACTGATTTGCATGATTTTGGCATTCTGGTTTCCCAGGATAATGGGACAGGGTTCAAAACCAAATATGTCCTGACATTCCCGGCATTGCAGTATCTGTTGATGCAAGTCTGCAAGTCTGTTGGATACGCTTTTATTATGGTCTCTGTTACGATCACTATTACGGTTTTTATCCGGGTTTTTATTAACGTCTTGATCCAGGTCTTGATCATAGCTTTGATTATGGCCTTGGTCACTTTTCTTCTTATCCATCATTTATCTCTCCTCATGATATCTTCTCGCTTATCAATCATTGTCTTATATTTTTTATAAAGATCTCTTCCTTCCCATAAGCGGTGCACTTTGGCAATTCTTCACTCCAAATCTTCGAGCCAGCCTTTCGCATTCATCAGCCACCGATGAGGGGATAAAATCATTCCCTTATCTAAAACAAAATTAATGTAAATAAGAGAAGCATGGGCAAGTGATTTTTCTAAAGCCGATGATACAACATCATAAAAAGGAGGAACCCCTTCTTGATCCCATGATAGTTTGTCTGCAAGAAATAAAAGCATATCATAGTCAGACGGATTTTCTTTCAATGTAGTATGGCATTCAATGGCAGATAGGATCAGAGGGTCGTCGACTTTGAACAACTCTTTTGCAAAGACGGCAGAAAGCCGTTGATGCAGCAGGAATGGATATTTTCTTTCGGATGCATCAATTTCCCAATTACAGTGAAGGGCATAGTCAAGCATGTCCTTCGGTTTCATAATATTTGACACATCATGTAGCAAAGCAGAGATAAAAGCGATAGATTCATCAAGCCCGAAGCGATCAGCTATCTCCTTGCTTTTTTGGGCAACAGAAATGCAATGGGCTGAAGTTTTCTGCTTGCTGTTCGCAGTTAGAAGATTTACAGTATCTTTTTTGATATTTCCCGATAAAGTAATGGTCTGTATGTATGGCCAATGTGATAATACAAGCATTTTGCCCCTCCATAAATATTCATTTGTTTTTCTGCCGCCGCTTTCCTATAAAATTTTATAACAGTTGTTTCACTTCATCAATTTCTTTGATATGTCTACGTATTTGCATACCGATATCTTCATAGGAAACATCTAAAAAATTATTCGTATCAACACAAATAATCCGGTCTCCATAACGGAAATCCTTATTCTGTTTCGTGAGGCCGGAAAATTGATCAAAAGAAATTTCATGAGGTCTTATATTCCCATCAGCCCTTTGGTTTCTTTTATTTCTCTCAATAAAGCGATGGTATACCGTCTCCGCTGAGGCATCCATATGAACCATAATCGTTTCGTATTGGTATTTTTCCACCAATTCATCAAACACACTTTTCATCAGATCACTAAAAAAGTATTCCGCAATCAACAAAGAAGAGGACTTCATTATCTCTTCGATATTAAACAGAAAAAACTCGTATGGGAAACGCCCAAACAACTTATCCTGCTGGGCATTGCCACATTCTGCTTTTGCAATCTTCCTTGTCTTTTCTTTAATATGATCGTAACAAACAAGCGGGATGCACATTTCACAGGAAAGCCACTTTGCAAAGGTGGTCTTTCCTGTAGCAGGCATCCCTGAAACTAAAATCAAAATTTTCTTCATAAAATTTTCTCCATTCAGTACGACCATATTTATAATCTCACATATTTGCCTTATCATTTTAAATCCAATAGAATTATACACCCAAACCACCCCTCAAAACAAGGGATAACATTCATAGGGATATGATGTGAACCCCTATGGCAAGCAGGTACGGAAAGAGCGAGGGTGGAAACCATGCATTGGTTTCCACCCTCGCTTTATGCGGAATCCATCAGGCAGACAGGTATAGGAAGCATCGCCGTGCTAAAAACATTCCTGAGTTCACACAAAACTTCTAATAGCTTTCATCGGGCTCTTGTGGTACTGTGTTGTCTCGAAGGAGGTGACTAAGATGCAAAACCCATTGGACGAGCTGTACGACCAGTACAATCGCTTTGTCCCCGACGCAGAGATCCAGAAGGAAATTGAAGCATGCCACCAGCAGCTCATCCGCAGTTTGGAAAAGCCGGAACGCAAGCTCATACTGCAAATCATTGACAGGAAAGATATGATTTCCGGGCTCCGTGCCAAAGAGAGCTTTGTCTGCGGCTTCTGGCTGGCATGGGGACTGCTCTCACAGCTTTATCATTACCAAAGCGACCGTTCGCCTGAGGAATCCCTCAAGGAGAACGGTCGTTTTATTATGCGGGAGGGAGATGCAGCAGATGAAGTGTAGAAGAAGAATCGCAATTAGCAGGGTAGGGATAGCGACAGTTTTTCTTCTGATGTGTACTGTTCCGCAGCGCCTGCCAACGGAGGCACCCACTGCGCGCCCCATTCGCCCCGTGCGCGAATTAACGCAAGCGATCGAGGAAGTGCCCCTCCCCGAGCCGCAAATCGACTGTACGGCGAATTTGCCCGCAATTGATAAGGAAATGTCCAGCGTGTCTGATACAGCCGCCGATACTCCATGCGCCCAAAGCGCACCGAAACCGAAACCCGAATCCGTCAAGGACACAGCAGCCCCCCAAGAGGTAAATCCGGCTGCCCCGGTACGGCAGGAACAACAGCCAAAGGAGTCTACTCCTCAAATGGGAGATACCCGCATGATAGACGGAAAGAAGCAGGTATACTTCCTTGGCTTCGGATGGATAGACGATAACGGCGGTGGCGGCGAGGGCACTGTTGTGGATGGAGACGGCGACATAAACAAGATGGCGGGCGATATGTAATCGAAAGGACTGAATATGCCAATGGACAAATTTTTATTACCGGAAAACCGGCCGAGTCCCAGCGAAGCAGACGATCAGCCGATGAATAAAGACTACCTGGAAACAGAACTTCCGGCCAGCATTCAGAAGGCGATTGCCGAATTGCTTCAGGGAGAGAAAGAACAGGTGCTTCATTTGGACTGCCTCAGTGACGAGCTGTACGGAGCAATTAACGCAAACCTTTGGGGCGGCTGCATCACCGAGGAACAGGCGGATTATCTGCGGAATAAATATTTGTAAAGAAAGCCCAACACAGAAAAAGCAAGGGTGGAAGCCGAATCATACCGGCCTCCACCCTTGCCCTATCTACTTGGGTTTAATTACTTTGTCTTTCTCACGCCGTTTTTGTCTACCTCATATCCGTCTACCTCGGTGTTCTTGGCAAGGGAACCGTCGGCGTTGAAGTAATACCACTTGCCGTCAATCTCCAGCCACTTGCCGGACACCATGACGCCGTCCTTGGTAAAGTAGTAGCGTTTGTCGCTGATGTCCAGCCAGTCCACGGCAACCTTGTTGCCGGTGTAATACCGCCAGTTGCCGCCGTCCTTCACCCAGCCGGTTTTGAGAGTCCCATCGGTATTGAAGAAATACTTCACGCCGTCGATGGTCTGTGTGCCGGTGAGGGCTTTGCCGTCCTTGTAGTACA
>JAEWYQ010000067.1 GCA_023395555.1 Bacillota bacterium | reverse complement strand
TCCTAATCTTGCAGGTATTGTAATTCTTACCGGCGGTACCATCGGTGCGGCAAAGGCTGTTGAGGAAATGGGTCTTACCGGAAAAGTTAAAATCGTATGCTTTGACTATGATGACGAAGTGCTGGCAATGATTAAAAAAGGTACGATATATGCTGCAATCGGTCAGGACCCATTCGGTCAGGGCCATGATCCCATCATATCCATGTACAACTATCTGGTTGCCGGAGATAAACCTGATTCGATTTCATATACCCGTACTGAATTAATCGATAAAAGAAGTGTAAGCGAAGGCTAATACATTGGTTATTATAAAAGATAAAGAGTACATAGGTGTATGATCAGCCCCTTGTCAAGTAGACAAGTGAAATATCTAAAATAGGACTATACGTATCCGCCATATCTGCATTTCGGTATGGCGGATATTATGTTATGCACACCATTTTGTCTTGTAGGCTTCTATCCGCTTGTTTTCTGCAATCGGATACTGAATCGCTGTTTCTTCAGTCAGTGCCTCCTGTCTTACCTCTGATGGTGTCTTACAATGAAATCTGTCCTGTGGTCTTTTATCTGCATAAAATTTCAGATATCCCTCAATGGCAGAACGCAGGGAAGCTTCATCTGTTATCTTATACATGCAATACATTTCTGATTTGATAATCCCCCACAATCCCTCGGTGGGACCGTTATCAATACAGTGTCCAACACGTGACATGGATTGCTCCATTCCCTGCTTTTGAAGCTTTGTCTGAAATACTCTGCTCGTGTATTGGTAGCCTCTGTCGCTGTGAAAGAGGGGACTGGCTTTCGGATTCAGCTGAATTGCTTTATCGTAGGTATCAAATACGAGTTTGTTATCATTTCTCCGGCTTATTACATAAGCTACCGGATAACGGTCATAAAGGTCAAATATGGCGCTGAGATATAACTTCTTTCCGGTTTCGGGAATTTTAAATTCTGTTACATCCGTCGTCCATTTTTCATTAGGCTTTGCAACGTTGAAATCCCTTTTGAGCTTATTTTCAGCAGTAGTTTCCGGATTGGAAGAGTGATATTTTTTCTTCTTTTTTCGAATCATAGAATGTATTCCAAGTTTCTTCATAATTCTATGAATCCGGTTCTTGCTATAGTTCGTATGGTTGAAATAATTGATCCAGCTTGTCATTCGCCGATAGCCTAAGATATGGCAAAACCGTTCATCGTACTCTTTTATTAATTCAGCCAGCTTTATGTTTTCCATCTCCTGTGCAGGAACAGAGCGTTGCTGCCATTTGTAGTAGGCTGCACGGGAAATTCCCAACTGTCTGCACATCCAGTTGATATTCCATTGCTTTTCTTCATTAAAGTATTTAATAGCCCTATATTTCGATTCGTAGCGTTGTTTTCCGAGCCTCACATCCTTTCGAATTCTTTCACTTTTTTTAGCAGTTCCACTACCATGTTCTTTTCTTCAAGCTGGCGTTTGAGCCGCATATTTTCCCGGCGCAGCCGTTCCAGTTCGTCCACATCTTCCTCTGATTTATGCCGACCTCGCTTGTCCGATAAGCCCATTTCACCATCAGTATCATATTTTTTTACCCAGGAATAAACCTGGCTGTAGGAAACGTCATACAAAGAAGCTGTTTCCTTGTAATCTCTATCATGGGAAATACAGTATCCAACGATTTCTTTTCGTTCTTCAATGGTTGTTTTTCTTCGTGCTTCTGCCATATAGACCTCCCTCTTAGGATCATAATCCTTAAGCTTTCTATTGGTATTATACAACGAAACCCACCGCAACAAAACATCTGCTGTGCTGATTTTGTGCTTGGCAGCAAGATCAACTGCAGAGCCTTTTCCGCAAAGATACTCCTCAACCATCATTGTTTTGAACTCTGCCGTGTAAGATTTGTTGCCTGTTAAATGCAAAAGTCCTTCTGCTCCTTGCGCCTGATATTGCCGTACCCATCGTGTGAAGCATCCCGGTGCTCTTTTATATCCTAACTCATGTGCTTTTTCTTCCAGTGAAAAGATTCCTTTCAGATATCCTTGCACAATATTCAATTTTTCTTCGACTGTATATTTCCTATACATAAAATACCCCCTAAGTAGATTTTGGTTATTTACCTTGTCTACTTAAGGGGTATCATATCATTGTGCTTACACTCTGCATTTTATATACCAATATTAATTTATTATTTATAGCGATGACAAGCGATTAATGATAAATCCAGAATTAATAGTAAGAATAATAAGGGAAGCGGGTATGGTATGCGTGTAAAGTTCAAATATAAATTCATAAAAACAATTATGAACAAGATAGGACTTATAGGAATAATATCACTATGTCTTGCGGTTTTTACGGCATGTAACAGCAGCAAGCCATCTGATAACGATATTCCGGATGATACGAATGAGATTGAGATACCTGTGGAGGTAGATGAAGGTGATACAGAATATATTGAGGAATCTCCGGCTATAAATAATGAGGATGCGGATACCTCCAATGGGATAGATGAGACTTTTTCGTATTACTATGTGATTGGTAATGGAGTACGTATGAGGAAGGATGCCTCTCTGGATGAAGAGATTATTCTTTTGCTGAGTAACGGTACCCCGGTGGAATATGTTGATAGAAAAGGTGATTGGTTTAAAGTGAAATATAACAATGAAACAGGATATATAAGAAGGGACCTTCTAAGTGAGGAACAGCCTGAGGATGAATTGCCGCAGGAAACCATCGATACAACTACGCAGTTACCGGATAATCATTCACAGGTGGCTGATAATCCTAAAATTATTATTAAGAAGGGTGATAGGATTCTGGAATTATGGGATGGGGATAATCTATGGGGAAGCTATCCCATAGGATTGGGACAAAGCCCCATTGGTGATAAACAAAAAGAAGGTGACGGAAGAACTCCCGAAGGTACCTATTACGTGTGCACGAGAAACAGCTACAGCCGGTTTTATTTGTCATTAGGCGTATCCTATCCGAACGTGGAAGATGCAAAAGAAGCATTGGATGAAGGCTTAATCAATCAAAGCACGTATGACCAAATTGATTATGCGATAAATCGTACCGCCCAGCCGCCATGGAATACGGCTCTGGGAGGAGAGATTATGATACATGGCCATGGCTCCCAGTCAGATTGGACAGCAGGATGTATCGCTGTAGATGATGATATAATGGATATTCTGTGGGCGAATTGCCCGCTTGGAACCCAGATAATAATTGAACCATAAGTTGTAACAAATTGTATAAAAAATAAATACAATTTGTTGTTGACTTAATCGAAAGCCTGTGATAAGATAATGTTCCGTCGCCGGTTTTAACATTAGGC
>JAEWYQ010000008.1 GCA_023395555.1 Bacillota bacterium | reverse complement strand
ATTTCATTTGATCGTTGTTTTTCAGCATTTTTTGCCTCTCCCTTGCCTCGTTTATATGCATAATTATACCATAAATACACGAAAAAGTCCATCTACTGGAAAGTAGATGGACTTTTTCAGTGCCCTTATTAACCAGGCCTTTCTATGCTCCTCGCTTTCAAAAACCGCATCATGCCTTTAGATACTTTATAAAAGTTTCCTGAGTAATATCATTGGCATCTTCCACATTTTTACAGTAATTATAGGCAACAGAAAACACTAGTGATTTATACAGGTCAAATACGGCCGAAAACTTTTCCATATTATCAACCTCCTCTCTTGACGTCAATAAGAATATTAACAGGAAGGCGTATATGTTACAATTATTTTTTTATTTTAGAATAAATTCTTACAGCGTTCGTTGTAACCATTACTGTAAGCATTAAATGTTGTCTTCATTTCTTTTTGTACTTGCTAATTTCACAAATTCTATTTATACTTTATTTATGTAACCGGATATTTTACACAAAGCTTTTTATAATTAGGATCATTACACCAATTTGACTATAGCTATATTTGATACTTTTTTAGGAGGAGAAGGATATGATCGAAATACTGAATGGTATCAGAGAGACGGTCTCTTACTCCGGCAATCTTGGAGCCCGCCTTTTTCTTAACCAGGAAGCAGAGGATTACCCCATTCATTGGCATACCGCAGTAGAACTCATCATGCCCCTGGTCAATTATTATACCGTAGTTGTGAACGAGGTTCCCTATGTCTTGCAACCAGGGGATATTCTCATTATTCCCTCCGGTGAATTGCATCAGCTCTTTGCCCCGGAGGAGGGGAAACGGATTATATTCCAGTTTGATTATTCCCTGCTGAGCCGCCTCTACGGCTTTGATTCCACCTTTCATATGTACCATCCCTGCCATGTTGTGACCGCAGATAAATATGAGGATATTCACGGCATCCTGTACCAGTTCCTGTTGGATATGAAGAAAGAATTCGAGAGCAATGCTGTATTGAAGGAGGCATCCATCTATTCCATGATAATACAGTTTTTTGTAGCTCTGGGCAGAGTATTTGTGAACGGGGATACCCGCTTTCCCAATATCAAAAGATCGAAGCATCATGAATATATTGAGAAGTTCCTTACCGTCTGCAATCATATACACGAGAACTGCACCGAGAATTTAAGCGTAGAGGATCTGGCCGAACTGGCCGGCTTCAGTAAATTTCATTTTACACGGTTGTTTAAGCAGTTTACTGGCATGACCTTCTACAATTATCTCAATCAACAGCGGATTATGTATGCGGAAAAGCTCCTTGGTGACCCAAATCTCTCTATAACGGAGGTTGCCATGACCGCCGGTTTTGCTAGTATTTCAACTTTTAACCGTTTATTCAAGGATTATAAAAAATATACACCCTCGGAATACAGGAACCTTCACGGCCCCCATTGCCTGAGTCTGTGAATTTTTAAGAAGGAGATTCTTTATGAACAGTATAAGATTATTTAACGACAACTGGTATTTTTCCAAACATCCCCTGTATACCGGTCTTGCTAAAATAAACGAGCCGGAGATTCTCTGGGAGCCTGTAAGTCTGCCCCATGATTGGCTTATCTATGATACGGGCAATCTTTATGAAGATGGTGAGGGCTGGTATAAGAAAGCCTATGAGATAGCAGAGCCCCGGCCGGATACTCTGACTGTTCTCCGTTTTGAAGGGGTCTATATGAACTGTTCCGTATATGTCAACAACAGTCTGGCCGGAAGCTGGAAATATGGTTATTCCACCTTTGAAATTGATATCAGCCGCTATCTTGCGGCTGGAACCAATTTGATTCTGGTACAGGTAATGCATGAATCTCCTAATTCCAGATGGTATTCAGGAGCAGGTATCTATCGCAATGTCTGGCTGAAGACCCGTCCCTCCACCCACCTTGCCTCAGATGGAATCTATATCTCTGCCAAACAGGAAGGCACGGAGTGGTTGGTGGATATCACTACAGAGATTAGCTTGGGCGCACAGAATACACCGGACGGCCTGGAACTGCGGCAGTGGATTGCCGATGAGGAGGGGCAGATTATCGCCCGTTCCGAATCTCCGATTTTATCCGGCCATAAAGGGACAGGTATTATCAATGACGATATGTTGCTGACAACCTGTCATCAGCTTAAAGTTTCCAATCCCAGGCTGTGGGATATTTCCTCGCCCGTTCTCTACCGTTTAAACACCCGGTTAATCTCAGCGGGCCGGGTAATCGGCTGGGAGCATCAGACCTTCGGCTTCCGAAGTATTGCCTTTGACAGTCAAAAGGGCTTCTTCCTCAACGGCTCCCCTCTTAAGCTCTACGGAGTATGCCAGCATCACGACCTGGGATGTCTTGGCGCGGCGGTCAACCGTACCGCTCTCAAGAGACAGCTTCTGATCTTAAAATCCATGGGGGCCAACGCTATCCGCACCGCCCACAATATGCCTGCGGTGGAATTAATGGAACTGGCGGACGAGATGGGGTTTCTGATCGTATCCGAAGCCTTTGATATGTGGGAAAGGAAGAAAACCGCCTATGATTATTCCAGGTTCTTCAACGAGTGGGCTCCCAGGGATGTGGCAAGCTGGATACGCCGTGACCGCAATCATCCCAGCGTCATCATGTGGAGCATCGGCAATGAAATTTATGACACCCATGCGGATGAACGCGGCCAGGAGCTGACCCGGTGGCTGATGGGGCTGGTGAAAGAGCATGACCCCAGGGGGAATGCTCCGGTTACCATAGGCTCCAATTATATGCCCTGGGAAAACGCCCGGAAATGCGCGGATATCGTCAAGCTGGCCGGTTACAATTATGCTGAGAGATATTATGACAAGCATCACAAAGAGCATCCGGACTGGATTATCTACGGAAGCGAAACCTCCTCCACAGTACAGAGCAGGGGAATCTACCATTTTCCTCTGGCTCAGCCTGTTCTGTCGGATGATGACGAACAATGCTCCTCCCTGGGCAACAGCTCCACCAGTTGGGGTGCCAAGAATACGGAGCAATGCATCATTGATGACCGGGATGCCCCCTATTCCCTGGGACAGTTCATCTGGAGCGGGTTTGATTATATCGGTGAACCCACACCCTATCATACGAAGAATTCCTATTTCGGCCAAATTGACACCGCAGGCTTTCCCAAGGATTCTTATTATATATACCGGGCGGAATGGACCAGTTATAAGGAGTATCCGATGATTCATATTTTCCCTTACTGGGATTTTTCAGAGGGACAGTTGATTGATATCCGGGTATGCTCCAACGCTCCCAAAATCGAACTCTTTTTTAATGATATCTCCCAGGGAGTATACTTGATTGACCACGCCCATGGGGACCGGCTGCTGGGCGAATGGCAGCTCCCTTATTCCAGAGGAGTTCTGAGAGCCGTTGCCTATGACGAAGAGGATACCATTATCGCAGAAGAAATCAAGTCCTCCTTCGGTGATGCCGCCGCCCTGGTACTGACACCGGATAAGAAAGAGGTCAGCGCCGACGGACAGGATCTGGTCTTTATTGAAGTAAGTGCCGTGGATCATCAGGGTCTCCCGGTGGAAAACGCCAATAACAGGGTACACATTACCCTGGAAGGGCCGGGCTGCCTGCTGGGCCTTGATAACGGCGACAGCACGGATTACGACCAGTACAAGGGAACCAGCCGGAGAATGTTCAGCGGAAAGCTGCTGGCTGTGGTGTCAGGCACCTTCTCTCCGGGAGAGATTACCATAGTGGCGGAATCGCCCGGCCTTGCGTCTGCGCGGATGACCGTCAACGCGATCCCCGCTCCCGTCACTCCCGGAAGCTGTGAACCCATGGATTTCCGAACCAGGGGCAAAACAACAGGGTATGCAGGCACATCCTCCGACGGTGTCCCACGGGACAATAAGGAGCCCTCTGTACACAATGCCGGGAGAGCTTCTGCAGATAATAGCGCAGAAATTCCCATCCGCAAGCTGGAGATCCTATGTCCCCAGGGAAACAAGCTGACAAAAGACATGCCTGCCCTCACCGCCCAAGCAATCATACATCCTGCATCCGCCACCTACCGGGATATTCAGTGGAGGATCACCAACGTTGCCGGAATTGATACCAATATTGCGGCTCTTAACGCAAAGGGCACTGCGGCAGAAATAACCGCCCTGGGCGACGGAACCGTCTATCTTCGCTGTTCCGCCAAAAACGGAGCGGATAAGGTGAAGCTCTACTCCCAGATGGAAATCTCTATTACAGGGATCGGCAGTGCCAGCTTAAATCCGTATGCCTTTGTCTCCGCGGGCCTATACAGTTATGGCAGTGATAATTTGACCAACGGAAACGAACGGGGCATTGCTACCGCAAGGGACGGCAGAAGTGTGATCAGCTTTGAACATTTGGACTTTGGAGACTTCGGCTCCGATGAGCTGGTCCTGCCGGTCTTTTCTCTGGATCATGAGGAATTTCCTATTGAAATCTGGGAAGGGATACCGGACAGAACCAATGCCGCCCTGCTGACAACTGTCCTTTATGGGAAGCCCAGTATCTGGAATGTGTATCAGGAGGAGACCTATAAGCTTCCAAAGAGATTAAAAGGCCTTACCGCACTGAGCTTTGTTTTACACCGCAAGATTCACCTGAAGGGCTTCTCCTTCACACGCTATGATAAAGCTTATATGCGCCTGAGTTCCCTGGATTATACCCACATCTACGGAGACAGCTATACTTTAAAGGAAGATTCCATTGAAGAGATCGGAAACAATGTATCCATTGTATTTGATCATATGGACTTTGGTGACAAAGGGGCTGACCGGCTGATTTTATGCGGCCACACGCCTCTCGACCGGAATACCGTCCATGTTCGTTTTCACGGCCCGGAGGGGGACCGGATGGAAATCCTTGAATTCCCCTATTCTGACGGTTATACGGAGCGGGAATTTAGCCTGCCCGCCGTAACCGGAGAACAGACTGTCACCTTTGTCTTTCTGCCCGGCTGCCAGTTTGATTTTCAGTGGTTTCATTTTCAATAAATCCAAAATTCTTAATAATGAAATGATACAAGCCATGGGGCCGTCCTTGCAAGACAGCCCCATTGGGCAAGGTCACGGATAATGGAGGTTGTGCCGAGTTTATCGGAACGGGTCATAAGACCAACAATAATAACAACAAACCACTACCGATAAAACTTTTGACTGTCTAGCATGCTAAAGCTTGAAAAATAACTTTCCGTAAACTATACTGTAAGTAGATAATATGAAGTGACCTCACAATTGTAGATTCGTGGATTTACCTGTAAACTATTAATTGAAGAGATTAATGGTAACAGGGATTACCGCATACAATAGGAGGCCACATATGAATAGTATAGTTT
>JAEWYQ010000083.1 GCA_023395555.1 Bacillota bacterium | reverse complement strand
TTCTGGGCATAACACCGGATCCGGGAGTCATATTGCCGCCGGTTCCATTACCTGTGTTAGGGGTGGTTCTGGGCATAACACCGGATCCGGGAGTCATATTGCTGCCGGTTCCATTGCCTGTGTTGGGGGTGGTTCTGGGCGTGGCATCAGTCCCCGGAGTTATATTGTTACCGATTCCGCTGCCAGTCCCCGTGCGGGGAGTAACGCCAGCCCCCGGAGCCATGTTGCTGCCGGTTCCGTTGCCGGTATTGGGAATGGTGTCAGGCATCGTTCTGGGCGTAGCGCCAGTTCCCGGAGCCATATTGTTACGGGGGACGGAGCCTGCGTTGGGAGCTGTCCTGGAAGGAGTGCCGGTACCGGAGATTATGTTGCCGCTGGTATTTACTTCCCGATTTGAGGAAGCTTCTGTGTTAGTCTTTGGAGGGGGTATGGTACCTGTACTTGGATTAATCCGGGTTCCAATACCGGAGGTTCGCGGTGCCGTACTGGTGCCGGTGACAGTCTGCCGGTCTGCCCCAGGGGAAGTTGTACCCCTTCCCGATGTCAGGGAACTGGTCGGAGCTGTCTGGTTTGATTGGGGTGAAACGCTATAATTGGGCACACGGTATCGGCTGTCGACACCGCTGCGTCTGCCATTTACATAAGCCATATAAGTACTCCTAAGCTTTTTATTACCAATATATGCAGGCGGAATTGATTGTGTAATAGAAGAATAGGCAATATTAAGATAAAATTAATAATAAACGGGTTGTACAATCATGGAAAAGACATTAAAATAGATTAGAGCGGATATCAGTAAAAAACTCTCATTGGAATGGATGAAAAGAATGGACAATGCAATTATAAAAGTTTTTAATGAAACCTTAGATATAGATTTACTTCAGATAATCATCAGCAATTCAGCCGACAAAGATAGAATGATCAAGGTCAGGATACGTCCGGTAGTTATAAAGGAAGAGTTGCTGTATCAGGCCTCAGAATACATCGGGCAGCAGGTTTTTCACTGTAATTACGGGAAGGAAGAGCTGCTGGATAAGCTTCCGGACTGGTTTGAGGGATTATTCCGCCAGGCGGAGATTACAACCAGGAAGAGGAAGACGACGGTTTTAATCAGTAAGAAGGGGAAGGTGACCGTAATCAATAAGCAGGTTAAAGCCCCGGCAGAGGATGCCGTTCTCTCCCATAATAAAAAGAAAAATTATATTCTTGCAGAAGGAGTCCCCCTTCCTTTTTTAGTTGATCTGGGCGTGATGACAGGGGATGGAGCGGTTGTGAAGTCCAAATCCGATAAATTTCGCCAGATCAATCGTTTTCTTGAATACATTGAGGATGTTTTACCGTTCTTGAATAAGGAGAAGGAATTGACGATCCTGGATTTTGGATGCGGCAAATCCTATCTCACCTTCGCCATGTATTATTATTTGAAGGTTTTAAGGGGATACCGGCTTCGTATCATCGGCCTTGACCTGAAGGCGGAGGTCATACGCAAATGCAATGAACTGAGCAAACAATACGGGTATGACCGGCTAAGCTTTCAGGAGGGGGATATTGCGTCCTATGAGGGCGGCAGTGAGGTGGATATGGTGGTAACCCTCCATGCCTGTGATACGGCGACGGACTACGCTTTATATAAGGCGGTCAACTGGGGAGCACAGGTTATACTTTCGGTGCCCTGCTGCCAGCATGAGCTGAACCGTCAGCTTCACAACGATGTATTAAAGCCCATACTTCAATACGGGATTGTAAAGGAACGGATGTCGGCACTGATCACGGATGCCTTAAGGGCTGAGCTATTGAAGGAAAAGGGGTATAAGGTACAGCTGCTGGAATTTATCGATATGGAGCATACACCAAAGAATATATTGATTCGTGCCGTGAAGCGTACCAAGGCTGGAAATGAGACGGAAAGCGGGAATGAGAACGGGACGGAAAGAGGAATGGAAAGTAAGGAATTGAAGGAGTGCATGGAGTTTCTGCAAGCGGAGCCCTGTCTTCTTCGGTTGTTTTCAAAGGGCATGACAGAGGAATAGCGCAGGAATATTGGAAAAGGAATGGCAGGAGGTTCCGAAGTTGAAATATATTTACCGGGTGATAATTTTGATTGCGGTTTTTATAGGGGCGCTTTATTACTTCAGCGGTGATATCAAGGTTGTCGTATTTGATGCAGACAACACCACTGAGATGGGGGACGCTACCTTTCCTTTGGTTACAATAAAATCAGGTGACAACAGAATCAATCTCCTGCATGGCTACAGCACGAATCTCGCTGCCAATAAGCTGAGAGAATCCGTTACGCCCCTGGATATGGACAAAACCTTTGAGGTAATCATAAGAGAAGAAGCTTATAATATAAAGAAACTGAATTATGAAGTCCGGGAGTTTGTGGGGAATGCCTTGATTGAAACAGATTCCATCAGCGTATTTGAGGAAAACGAGGGGGAGAAGACAGCCAAGATCAAGCTGAAGACAGAGCTTTATAAGGGAAGGGAATATGCGGTAAAGCTGACGCTGATCTCCAGTAAAAGCGAAAAGATGTATTATTACCAGCGGATTAAAATTTATGATAATGCATTTCTGAAAGAAAAGCTGGATTTTATCATGGACTTTCATGAATCAATCATGGACAAATCCAGGGCCGAAGGAATGATTAAATATCTGGAGCCCATGAGATCGGCGGATAACAGCACCCTTGCCTATGTTAATATTAATTCCAGTTTTGAACTGGTGAGCTGGGGCAGTATAAAGCCGGTGGTGCTGACAGAGATTATTCCGGTAATTAAAGAAATTTATACGGACACGGCCTGTGTTACACTGGATTACTATATTGAGGCTGAGATTGCAGGAGAGGTGGAAAGATATCATGTGCTGGAGTTCTACCGGATCCGTTATTCCCCGGACCGGATGTACCTGCTTAACTATGAAAGGCATATGGAGGCAATGTTTGATATCAATAGGGCAAGCATATCCCAGAGCCAGCTGAAGCTGGGAATTACCTCTGAAAAGGAGGTATCGGCCATTACCTCTCCGGATGAGAAAAAGCTTGCTTTTGTGAGAAACAGGGAGCTCTGGTTTTATGATCTGGAGAAAAACCGGATTGCCAAGGTATTTTCCTTCCGGCAGGATAAGACGGAGGATCTGAGGGAATTATATGATCAGCATGAAATCCGCATTCTGAATATGGATGCGGAGGGAAATCTGGACTTTATTGTTTACGGATATATGAATCGGGGTCAGTATGAAGGACGGGTAGCGATCCTGCTGTACCGCTATATCCGAGGAGAGAACCGGGTGGAAGAGCGGGTCTATATTCCGGCAGAGGAACCCTATCAGATGCTGAAGGAGAATCTGGGAGAACTGGCTTATGTCAATTCCATGGAGAATTTCTATTTCCATGTGTATAATAATATTTATTCCTATAACCTGATTACAAGGGAGCTGACGGAAATCGCCCATGGCATTCCGGCAGACAAGGTGGTGGTGTTAAAGGGGTTAAATTATGCCGCCTGGCAGGATAATGCCAGCCCGAGGCTGAATAAGGGCATACGGATCATGAATCTGGAAACAGGAGAGACGGATACCATCAATGCTGAGCCCGGTCACACCATAAGGCTGATGAATGTAATTGATAATAACCTGATCTATGGAGACGTGGCGGAAGAGGATGTATCCTCCATGATGGATGGAAGTGTCCTGGCGCCCCTTCGTACGGTAAAAATTGCATCAGTTGACAAAAATGTGTTAAAAAGCTATAGTAAATCCGACTACTACATTTCCAGCCTGGAGGTTAAGGATAATATCATTGAACTCCGCAGAGTCCAAAAAATCACAGCAAAAGGACGGACAGCCTATACCCTGGCTCCCGCGGATTATATTATGAATCAGGTGAAGCCGGAAGTAAAGCCGGTCAGCACCGTTTCACGGGTGACGGAGCAGGCCTTGACGGAATACTACCTGTCCCTTCCCAAGGGTTTTGGCATGGAGAGACTTCCGGAGGTTGTCTATGCCGTTAGTACCATTATCAGTCAGGATCCCACAGTCCGGCTTCCTGTTTCCGCTCAGGAGCAGATTTATTATTATCCCTATCTCAGTGACGGAATAGCAGGAGCATATGAAAGTGCGGCGGATGCCATTGCCATAGCCAGGGACAGGATTGGTGCGGTGCTCAGCAATAAGCAGGAGCTGATCTGGGAACGAGGGGTGAAGACCGTCAAGAATACAATACAGGAGATGGAAACCATGACCTGGCAGGTCTCCCAGGAGGATACGGTGGAAGCCTGCATCAAGCTGGTGCTGGATTACCAGAAGGTCGGAGCGGGCTTGGAGCAGATGTCTGTTAAGAACCGATCTGCCTATGACGTGCTTAAGGAGTATTCCGAATATACTCCCGTGCGCCTGACCGGAATTACCCTGGAGGATGCCCTGTATTATGTATCCAAGGGCAGACCCGTCATTGCCATGACGGATGTTACCAATGCGGTAGTGATCTACGGTTATGACTCGTTTAACATTATGGTAATTAATCCGTCCAGCAGCAGAACCTCCAGAATTGGAATCGGTGACAGTGCCAAAATGTTTGAAGATGCGGGTAATGTATTTTTATCCTATCTGGAGCAGTAACTGGTGGTCTGCCGATATATTTGGATACAGGATATGCCGGGCAAATCATCATACTATGATGAAAGCGTCAAAAGGTGCTGCGCACACTTTAATCATACTATAAATAAATTACAAGGAGAAAAAATTATGGATGAGAGAATTAAAGTATTAGCCCACAATTTAGTGAATTATTCTATGAGAGTAAAGCCGGGAGATAAGGTATACGTCCATTATATCGGTGCATCGACCCAGGATCTGGCCCGTCAGCTGGTGAAGGAGGTCTATAAGGCGGAGGGAATTCCTTTTGTACATTATACCGATCCGAAGCTGCAGAGAGAGCAGCTCCTGCACTGTACCGAGGAGCAGATGTCTCTGATGGCGAAGATCGACGGTGCGGAGATGGAGCAGATGGACTGCTATGTTGCGGTTCGCGGAACGGAGAATGTATCCGAGCTGGCCGATGTACCTTCCGATAAGATGAAGCTCTATGAGACCTACTATTCGACACCGGTTCATCACAACATCCGTGTGCCCAAGACAAGGTGGGTTGTTCTGCGTTATCCCAATGCATCCATGGCACAGCTGTCCAATACCAGTGTGGAAGCATTTGAGGATTTCTACTTCAATGTGTGCAATCTGGATTATGCAAAGATGGGTGAGGCCATGAAGCCCCTGGTTGAATACATGAACCGTACGGACAAGGTAAGAATCGTAGGACCTGGAACGGATCTGAGCTTCTCCATCAAGAACATTCCTGCCGTACCCTGCGACGGAAGGTGCAATATTCCCGATGGTGAGGTGTATACGGCTCCCGTGAGAGATTCTGTTAACGGAACCCTGAGCTATAATACTCCCGCAGTATTCCAGGGATATACCTATGAGAACATATCCTTTACCTTTGAAAACGGCAAGATCGTAAAGGCTGCCGCAAATGATACGGAGAAAATCAACCGGGTGCTGGATACGGATGAGGGAGCGCGCTATATCGGCGAATTTGCCATCGGCGTCAATCCCTATGTGCTGAAACCGATGAAGGATACCCTGTTTGATGAGAAGATCATGGGATCCTTCCATTTTACCCCAGGCAATTGCTATGAGGAGGAAGCGCCCAATGGAAATCACTCTGCCATCCACTGGGATCTGGTTTGCATCCAGACACCGGAATACGGCGGCGGAGAGATCTATTTTGATGATGTGTTAATCCGTAAGGACGGACGTTTTGTAGTAAAAGAATTAGAGTGTTTGAATCCTGAAAATCTAATCTAGGGAAGGGAGAAAGGCCGGAGGGGAGACAGCGCCGGCCGGGGAAAAACATGAAGCTATTGACAGCAGCAATTCCCTGCTACAATTCGGCGGAGTACATGAGTCATGCCATTGACACATTGCTGACCGGCGGGGAGGAGATGGAGATCATCATTGTCAATGATGGCTCCGTGGATGATACACAAAAGATTGCGGAGGATTACCAGGCCAGATATCCCAGTATTGTCAGAGCCATCCGGCAGGAAAACGGCGGTCATGGCGAAGCGGTGAATACGGGGCTGGCCAATGCTACCGGATTGTATTTTAAGGTAGTGGACAGTGATGACTGGGTGAATGAGAGAGCATTGGCCGAGGTAATGGAGACTTTGAAGAAACTGGTGGCGGATGGCAGCAGCCCGGATTTGTTTCTCGCCAATTATGTATATGAGAAGGTGGGAGCGAAGAAAAAGAAGGTAATTAATTACCGCAGGGCGTTGCCGGAGAACCGTATCTTTACCTGGGATGAGATTATGCATTTCCGTCAGAGCCAGAATATACTCATGCATTCCACAATCTATCGCACCAATTTGCTGAAAAGCTGTGGAATTCAGCTGCCGAAGCACACCTTCTATGTGGATAACATCTTTGTATACCAGCCGTTGCCCTATGTGAAGACGCTGTATTATATGGATGTGAATCTGTACCGGTACTTCATCGGCAGATCGGACCAGTCCGTGAATGAACAGATTATGATCAAGCGGATCGACCAGCAGCTGCGGATTACGAAGATCATGATGGAGTCCCATGATGTACATCAGATTAAGAGTAAGAAGCTTCAAAAGTACATGGTGAAGTATCTGGCTATGATGATGGCAGTCAGCAGTGTCTTCCTGATTAAGGAAGGGACGGAGGAAAGCCTTGAGAAGAAGCAGGAGCTGTGGGATTACCTCAAGAAACATGATAAGAAGCTTTATTATCGAATCCGGTCCCATATTCTGGGGCAGTCGATGAATCTTCCGGGAAAGTTTGGACGGAAGGTAGTAGAACTGGGATATGATATCCTCCGGAAGATATATGGGTTTAATTAGAGGCAATCTTGAGATCAGAGGCTGCTTCGCGATATAGAGTGTGATGCGGGTGCCATGAGTCAGAGGGAAAGAGATGACTTATGGCACCCGGTCTGGTGTCAGGCACCGACCTTATTTATGATTGATTGAGACTCCATTCTGTGGTAATCTATTATAACCAATTCGCAAATTCCAAAGGTACCCGTTGCCGTTACCTTTGGCAAAGTGCAGGCACAGCTATTTTCAGATTAAAGATATTAAAAAATACTATCTTTTTGATAATAAGCCTGCTATAATGATGCCGTTTGGAAGAAACGCTGTCTCTGAAGCACGGGTGGAAAGGTACGGAAAAAGTTATGATGATGGAGAGCTTTAATACACAGGATACTTGGCAGATCGGGTATGAATTAGGGCTTGGTGCGCAAAAAGGTGATGTTTTTTGCCTCAGCGGGGATCTGGGAGTAGGAAAGACGGTATTCACCCAGGGCTTCGCCAGGGGACTTGGGATAGAAGATGCGGTAAGCAGTCCCACCTTCACCATAATCCAGGAATACGAGGGCGGAAGGCTGCCCCTGTATCATTTTGACGTATACCGGATTGCCGACCCGGAGGAGATGGAGGAAATCGGATACGAGGATTATTTTTATGGAGACGGGGTCTGTTTGATTGAGTGGGCGGAGCTGATCGGGGAATTGCTGCCGAAGAACAGGAGAACTATTTCCATACGCAAGAAACTGGACAAGGGCTTTGATTATCGGGAAATCACAGTGGAATAGTGTGAAAAGTTTCACACGGGAAGAAACCCAGAATGGTCTCCAGTGGGAGTCCATTCCGGTTTTCTTCCGGGATTTGTGCCGCCGGGGCGGCAGATGGAGGTTATATGAAGATATTGGCGCTGGACAGCTCGGGGCTGGTGGCTTCCGTGGCTGTTGTGACGGAAGAGGCGACTCTCGCGGAATATACGGTTAATTATAAGAAGACTCATTCCCAGACCCTTCTTCCTATGCTGGATGAAGCCGTCAAAATGATAGAGCTTGATTTATCAGAGGTGGATGCCATTGCCGTTGCCGCCGGGCCCGGTTCCTTTACAGGACTGCGTATCGGCAGTGCCACGGCCAAAGGTCTGGGTCTGGCTCTGAAAAAGCCTATCATACCGGTTCCTACCCTGGAGGGGCTGGCCTATAATCTCTATGGGACGGATAAAATAATCTGTCCGTTGATGGATGCCAGGAGAAACCAGGTCTATACCGGCTTATACCGCTTCTGCGGCAGTGAGTTCCAGGTGAGAAGGGACGGAGCGGCGCTGGCGCTGGAGAAGCTTTTGGAAGAATTAAATGAGGCCGGGAGAGAGGTTATTTTCCTTGGGGATGGAGCTGCCGTATACCGGGAACAGCTTCTTGAGGGCCTGAGAATTCCTTATTCCTTTGCCCCGGTGCATCTGAACCGGCAGAGGGCGGCGGCCATTGGCGCCCGCGGGCTGGAATTGTATCAGAACAATATTTGTGAAGATGCCGCGGCACATGAGCCTGTGTATCTGAGAGTGTCCCAGGCGGAAAGGGAACGGGCGGCCAGGCTGGAGAAGGCGGAGAAGGACAGATAGCATGAATATTCGTAAAATGACCGTAGCCGATCTGGAGCAGGTCTGTGCCATAGAAGAAGAGACTTTTTCGGATCCCTGGAGCCGGGAGGATTTTCAGAATGCGCTGCTGGATGAGAAGAATGAATACCTGGTAGCGGAGGCAGGGGGCCGGATAGCCGGTTACTGCGGCTTCTGGGGCGTGGTCGGAGAAGGGGACATCTTTAATGTTGCGGTAAAGAAGGAATTCAGAAGACAGCATATTGGGGAGAGAATGCTGAAGGAACTCATCGGCCGGGGGATTGCAAGGGGTATCACCTCCTTCACCCTGGAGGTACGCAGTTCGAATGAGGCGGCGATCAGGCTGTATGAAACCCTTGGTTTCACCAAGTCGGGCCTTCGCAGGGACTTTTATTCAAAGCCCAGAGAGGATGCTGTTATTATGTGGTTAAACACAATACAGTAATTCCCACTGTAAAAATCTCGAAGAACATATTATAATAGAACATAGTGAAGGTCATGAACGCGATTTTGTTCATGATATATATAGAACGGACTGAAGCTCATGAACACGGGTTTGTTCATGATATAAAAGAGCGTAGTGAAGATGATCTTTATAAGTTTGAGAGAGATGCGTGCATTTATCAGGAGGGATAAGAGTTGAAGATAGCAGAGAACGGGGATAAAAGCGGGGAAATTCTGATTTGTTGTAATTCTTGTGGAAAGGTATTGAAGGTCGAGAACGGTATTCTCAGGGAAGATGCCTTTGAGGCGACCAAGGAGTGGGGATATTTTTCCGGAAGGGATATGGAAGTGCACCATTTTAATCTTTGCGAAGAATGCTATGATAAAATGATTTCAAAATTTATGATTCCAATAGAAATACGAAAAAAACTGGAAGTATTATAAACCGGACAAGCTATGGGTATCTGCAGAACACCGCGGATCGCATGGCTTTTTTCTTTTAAAATATTTTAAATAAGAGGAAAGTGTTTGCCGATATAGAAGAAGATACCGGAAATTCCTTTTCACAAAAATCCTTTAAAGGAACAATTATCTGGACAAACAGTTGGAAATACTGTTAAAATAGTATTTATGGTTTCAAAGGGAACAAAATAGTGATAAAATATAGATAGAAAGGCTGAATCAATGTTAGATGTATGTTTATTAGGAACCGGAGGAATGATGCCTCTGCCAGGCAGATGGCTGACGGCGCTGATGACCAGATATAATGGAAGCAGCCTGCTGATTGACTGCGGAGAAGGTACACAGATTACGATACGGGAAAAGGGATGGAGCTTTCACTCCATTGATATCATATGTTTTACCCATTATCATGGAGATCATATCAGCGGGCTTCCGGGGCTGCTGCTGTCCATGGGCAATGCGGACCGGACGGAGCCGGTGACTCTCGTCGGCCCGAGAGGCCTGGAGCGGGTGGTGAATTCTCTTCGGGTCATCGCTCCGGAGCTGCCCTTTCCTCTTGAATTTATTGAACTTTCCACGCCGGAGGAGGTTCTGGAGCTTAATGGATACCGAATTAAGGCATTTCAGGTAAAGCATAATGTGATTTGCTATGGCTACAGCATATATATTAAGCGCGGAGGTAAGTTTCATACGGAGAGAGCAATGGAGAATCAGGTGCCTCAGAAGTTCTGGAATCGTCTTCAGAAGGGGGATACCATAACGGACGGAGAGATTACCTATACTCCGGATATGGT
The DNA here is from genome assembly GCA_023395555.1 of Bacillota bacterium. Lineage (GTDB taxonomy): Bacteria > Bacillota > Clostridia > Lachnospirales > Lachnospiraceae > Mobilitalea > Mobilitalea torta. The sequence goes on along the minus strand of JAEWYQ010000083.1, from coordinate 4,058 downwards.
CATCGGACCGGAGCGGAGAGGGATTAAGCTTACCTATTGTACGGATTCCCGGCCTACCAAAATGATCTCACAGAATGCTTCGGATTCGGATTTGTTTATTTGCGAGGGTATGTACGGGGAACAGGATAAGGACAGCAAGGCAAAGGAATATAAGCATATGACCTTCCGTGAGGCGGCAACCCTTGCCAAAGAGGCTGGAGTAAAGGAATTATGGCTGACTCACTACAGTCCGTCCCTTACAAGACCGGAGGACTATATTGGGGAGGCAAGAAGCATATTTACCAATGTGCGGACAGGAAAAGACCGCAAAAGCATAACCTTGGAATTTGATAAAGATGAATGATGCCTGCAAATAAGACACTCTCTTACTTGCGGGCGCCCTGAGAAACGAAATGGTATCCAGGAAGGGGGAAGCGTGTATGCACAAAGCAAAGAATCGCACAACAGTTACGGTGGTCACGATGCTGGTGGTTGCTCTTGGAATCCTGTCATTTTATTTTTACTGGTCCTTCCGAAGTGTTCCGCTGGAAGGTACCTCCGAAAAAAATATGACGGAGGCGGAGAGACTTTTGAACCTGGATCTGGAGGAGGCTTATCCCGAAACTCCCAGAGAGGTTGTCAAATTGTTCGGCAGCATGACAAAGGTGATCTATGATAATCCATCGGATGAGGAGGTAAAGGAGCTTGCCATAAAGATCCGGGAATTATATGATGACGAATTTCTGGCAATCAATCCGGAAGAGACTTATCTAATGAATCTCTATTCTGATATTGCTGCCTGGAAGGAGAAGAAACGGAGAATTTCCACCTATTACCTGGTGAAGCAGGATCAGGAGCAGAGAAAGGAACTGGAGGGCAGGGAGTATGCCACGGTTTTTATCTCTTATACAATACAGGAAAATACAAAAATTTCAGAGACCTGGAAGGTAATGCTGCGCCAGAACGAGAATCATCAATGGAAAATTCTCGGCTGGCAGATTGAGCCCGAAGAGTAGCAGGGTGTTATGAAAGAAAGGCATGGTTATTAGCATGGCAGAGGATGTTTTAATTTTGGCGATTGAGACCTCCTGCGATGAAACCGCGGCGGCAGTGGTGAAGAACGGCAGGGAGGTACTTTCCAATATCATATTTTCTCAGATTGAGCTGCATAAGCTATACGGCGGTGTAGTGCCCGAGATAGCTTCCAGGAAGCATATCGAGAAAATCAATCAAGTAATAGAAGAGGCTCTTGACACGGCGGGAGTAACCATGGAGGAGCTGGATGCCATCGGCGTAACCTATGGACCGGGGCTGGTGGGAGCCTTGCTGGTAGGAGTTGCAGAAGCGAAGGCAATCAGCTTTGCCGCGGGAAAACCGTTAATCGGAGTCCATCATATCGAAGGACATGTTTCTGCCAATTATATTGAAAATAAAGAATTAGAGCCTCCTTTTCTATGCCTGATCGTATCGGGGGGGCATACCCATCTGGTGCTGGTGAAGGAGTATGGGATATATGAGATTATCGGCAGAACCAGAGATGATGCGGCAGGAGAGGCCTTTGATAAGGTTGCCAGAGCCATTGGTCTCGGTTATCCGGGCGGCCCGAAGATTGACCGGCTGGCGAAGGAAGGGAATAAGGCTGCGATTGCATTTCCCAGGGCACAGATTGAAGGCTGCCCTTATGATTTTAGCTTCAGCGGCTTAAAATCCGCGGTATTAAATCATATTAACAGCTGCGAAATGAAGCGGGAGGAGATAAACCGGGCGGACATTGCCGCCTCCTTCCAGGAGGCAGTGATCGATGTGCTGGTAACCAAAACCATCCGGGCCGCGAAGGATTATAATATGAAGAAGGTTGCAATAGCCGGAGGAGTAGCGGCTAATTCTTCCTTGCTGGCGACAATGAAAAAAGCCTGTGAGAAGGATCAGCTGGAGTTCTATCATCCTTCTCCTATCCTATGCACGGACAATGCGGCTATGATTGGCGCGGCAGCATACTATGAATACCGTAAGGGAGCCAGGGCCGGACTGGAGCTGAATGCCGTGCCGAATCTGAAAATTGGGGAACGGTAGAAAGGAAAAGGTAATAAGTGTGAGTAAGATTACGGCCATTGTACTGGCTGCCGGTCAGGGAAAGCGCATGAACTCCTCTGTTGCAAAACAATTTCTGATGCTTCAGGATAGACCGGTGGTTTACTATTCTTTAAAAGCCTTCGAGGAAAGTATCGCGGATGAGATAATTCTTGTCACCGGAGAAGGACAGGCGGAGTACTGTAAGAAAGAAATCGTTGATTTATACCGGATTAACAAGGTGAAACAAATCGTGGAGGGCGGTAAGGAACGTTATGATTCCGTATACCGGGCCCTTCAGTCTGTTTCAGCTGCAGATTATGTATTAATTCATGACGGAGCAAGACCCTTTATTACCGTTAATTTAATTAATAGAATCATTGATCAGGTGAGGGAGTGTCAGGCTTGTTTAATCGGGATGCCGGTGAAGGAGACGATTAAGGTGGTAGCAGAAGATGGAACAGTCCAGGCGACTCCCAGACGCAATATACTTTGGGCGGCTCAGACTCCCCAGGCCTTTGCGTTTCCCTCCATTAAGGCTGCCTACGAGGCATTGTATCTGGAAGAGAACCGGGAGGGGCTGGCAATTACGGATGATGCAATGGTATATGAAGCTTATGGAAAGCTGCCGATTAAAATGCTGGAGGGAGATTATAATAATATAAAACTCACAACTCCCGAGGATTTGATTCTGGCGGAACAGATTTTAAAACGCATCCAGATACATTGATTATTGTTTGAAAAAAATCAAAAAAAGCAACAATTTATTTCAAGAATCATATAAAACTACTTGACAGGGGTTAAATGAGGTGATATACTAGCTAAGCGACGTTTGGAGAACTGCATGGAGAGATGCCCGAGCGGCTTAAGGGGCTGGTCTTGAAAACCAGTGATTCTGCAAGGAACCGTGGGTTCGAATCCCACTCTCTCCGTCTTAAATACAATCAACAACGTATAGTGTTTCCAAAATTGTTAGACAATATAGATAGTACTTTTATGGAGAAATACCCAAGAGGCTGAAGGGGCTCCCCTGGAAAGGGAGTAGGTCGTTAATAGCGGCGCGAGGGTTCAAATCCCTCTTTCTCCGTTCTGCTTATTCAATGCTTTTACGGATCGGAAACTCGGTTTAATCCGCAGATTTCACAGGATAAAAGATCAGTAAAAAATAAATTGAAAAAGTGGTTGACAAGATAGCTGATGCGTGATAAGATAGTCAAGCTGGTGTTGAGAAACACAGTAAATAACGGCATCACAAGTACAATGCACCTTGATAACTGAACAGTGAAACAACCCTGAAATTCTAAAAAAATTGAAGTGTCACATGCACTTCAAGGGTTCGGAACAGAACCTCCGCTGTCCTCTGGACAGACTGGAGATCTGGGAAAGACCCATTATAAATTTTCATTTATGCTGCCCTGAACAGGCAGCATAACGAACCGTATCAATACAGCAATGTAGTGATACACCACAAAAACAGTAAAGATAATGGATTGCTTGACGATATCATGCGTTGACAACAACGCGGGGATATCATTGGCTAACGTTTATCTGACTGGATCAAAAACTTAAACATGAGAGTTTGATCCTGGCTCAGGATGAACGCTGGCGGCGTGCCTAACACATGCAAGTCGAACGGAGTTATATTTATGAAGTTTTCGGATGGAATAAGTATAACTTAGTGGCGGACGGGTGAGTAACGCGTGGGTAACCTGCCTCATACAGGGGGATAACAGCTGGAAACGGCTGCTAACACCGCATAAGCATACAGCATCGCATGATGCAGTGTGAAAATATTAATAGGTATGAGATGGGCCCGCGTCTGATTAGCTGGTTGGTAAGGTAACGGCTTACCAAGGCGACGATCAGTAGCCGGCTTGAGAGAGTGACCGGCCACATTGGGACTGAGACACGGCCCAAACTCCTACGGGAGGCAGCAGTGGGGAATATTGCACAATGGGGGAAACCCTGATGCAGCGACGCCGCGTGAGTGAAGAAGTATTTCGGTATGT
>JAEWYQ010000058.1 GCA_023395555.1 Bacillota bacterium | reverse complement strand
ATACTTCACTTAAGAATTGTACCATATAAATACCGAAAAAACAGGGAGAGGTGCTATTGTTAAAAATTTGTTTACAGTTGATTCATATCTGATTCACACTTGATTCATATTTGATGAAATGAACGTGCAAGGAATGTCCTATTCAAGGTTACCGTTCCTTACTGCTCCGGCACAAAGGATAGCTCCTTAAAATACTCCTCTGCCAGCTCCACTCCCCCATCCTTGTAAAGTCTGCCCTGCTTGATCCACAGAATACGGTCTGCAAAAGCCCTGGCACACCGGAAATCATGGGTAATGGTTATCATGGCGGGATTGTTTTTCTCATGCAGCAGCTTCAGCTGACGGAGGATGTTGGTTAAGCCATTGTAATCCTGCCCCACTGTGGGCTCATCCAGCAGAAGCACCCGGGGCTCCATCGCCATGATGCAGGCAATGGTAAGCCTTCTCTTCTGGCCTTCGGAAAGGGATTGGGGATGCCTGTTCCTCAGCTCCTCCAGTTCAAACCGCTGTATCATCTCCTCCGCTATTTCTTTTCCGGAGGATTGATATGCCACCTCCTGGAACACAGTAGGCATAAACAGCTGATAATTCGGATTCTGATACACATATCCCAGCTTTCTGTACCAATCCCTGGAGGGGCGCTTCGCATTGCCCGGCTCCAGAAACTGCTCCAGGCTCCCCTGTGTGGGCCTGATTAATCTGGCTAACAAGCGCAGAAAAATAGTCTTTCCCGATCCATTTTCTCCAAGTATTACAACCCGTTCTCCCCTGTGCAGAGTAAGGCTCAGATCCCTTAAAATTTGTTTTCCTTCTATAGAATACCCCATTCCTTCCATACGAAAGCAGGGCTGTGACAGCAAACCTTCTGAAGTTTGCAATCCATAGCCGGACAGAGCCTTCCTTCCCTGCTTCTGGTTCCTATCATCCGCATTATTACCACTGTATTCGATATCCGCGCTCCAGGGAATCACACCATGCTGTAGAAAATCCTTCGGCAGAGCTTCATAAGGAAGCACCCTCCCCTTCTCCAGCCAATATACGGTATCCGCATAGGGAAGGAATAGGCAAGCAGCAGGGTTCTCCCCAAGGTCTGGATACCGGCCATGTATTGTCTGCTGGTCAATACCGCCCCCGCTCCAATCACAGTGCCGATCAGCAGAAACAAGGGAATTGCACGGACCAGAACACGGGTATAGCCAAAGAGAATATAGATAAGCGTCAAAGCCGCCAGTAAATACAGAATTGCCAGGCGCTTGGACACCAGCAGGCCGATGCAGAACACTGCCACGGAAGACAGAAGGCTGATCAAAGGATAGATAGGTCTCTTGACATACAGCTTCTCCATCTATAATTTCCCCGCTCTTTGAAGCTCACATCCGATTTTATAACCAATTCTCGCCCCCGCGTAGCTCAACAGGATGGTTGCAATAAAAAGTCCTCCCGACAGCACCGGACGGTTGAGGATCTCCCCTATGGATTGTCCGTGGAGAAGCATGGTGAACACCAGCGTCACAGGAACGGTTAACGGTATAAATAATGTCGTTGCCAGCAGCTTTGCTACATCCTTATCATAATTGCGGAAAATGAGCCAGGTAATAAGCTCACTTACCAAACCCCCGATTATCATATTCCAGAACATCACCGGACTCATCATAAGAAGGACGGAGCCGTGGAACAAACCGGTCAAGGTCAGGGTTCCGATTTTTCGCACCTTCATCAAACCGATCACAACAAAGATGGAATAAAGAATAGCAGAGGCCATATTTCTTAACCCGAATAAGGTGCTGGACATTACCAGGGGCATTACCAGCAGCCCCGCCAGTACCAGCGCGGCGGACAGAATTGCGATAAATACGATATCTTTTATGGTGAACTTTTGCAATTTCATCATACATACCTCCCTTATCACTTATAATTCGAGAACACAAATCTGAACTTCCAACTTCTTGTCCCCGTATCTCTATTCTTCTCAATGGATATAAAGAATCCGCTTGGGGACAAGCTTTTCTATACGATAAGGAAATCTCTCCCCTCTCGGTCACGAACCGGAAAAAACCTTCTTTCCATTTTCCGACAATATCTCCCTGACCTCCCGAATCAATTCCTTTTCCGGCTCCTTCGTATCGGCCAGAGTATAAGACAACCCCAGCTCCTTCCATTTATACTCGCCCATTTTATGAAAAGGCAGCAGCTCAATCCTTGATACATTGGGATATTGATCCAGGTGCCTGGATAAATCCCTTACGCTGTCCAGATTATCCGTCAGACCCGGAACAAGCACATACCTGATCCAGGTTTCAATTTTATGCTCCCTGAGATAATCCAGGGTGCGAAGGGTGGGGTCCAGCGGCACTCCCGTAACCTCCTTGTATACAATGGGATCATAATTCTTAATATCCAGCAATACCAGGTCCGTATATTCCAGAACCTCCTTCACCGCATCATTCCATATGAAACCGGAGGTATCAATGGCAACGGAAATCCCCTGGGCTTTCAGCAGCTTGCATACCTCCAGGACAAACGGGGCCTGAAGCAGGGGCTCCCCTCCGGTGAAGGTCACTCCCCCCTTGGAAAACTCCAAATAGGATTTATATTGTATAATCTCCTGATACAGCTCTTCCGGCGAATACTCCGTTCCCTTATGGGTATCCCAGGTATCCGGGTTATGACAGAACTTACAGCGCAGAGGACAGCCCTGAAGAAATACCACAAATCGTATTCCCGGGCCATCCACTGTTCCAAAACTTTCTAAAGAATGTATCCTGCCTAATACACTCATGCACTCGCTCTCCTCTCGCGGGCCATTAACTGAATTCCGGCCATTCATTGAATTCTTTCCATTTGCTTATATCCTTCTATCCTCAGTAATCCATTTCTTTGTTAAAATTCTATCATTCGTTAAAAAGAAGGAAGAAGTCCGGTATGCAGCCATGCTGATCATAGGTTCTTCTTCCTTCAATGACAGAGCCCTATACCCGGACTTCACTTCATTGCTTTCCGGCAGATTCACGTACCTCTGCCGGGATCTATCTTGCTAAATTCTAACGTTCATGGAAGGTACGGTTAATAACATCCAGCTGCTGCTCACGGCTCAGCTTAATAAAGTTCACCGCATAACCGGATACGCGGATGGTGAGCTGAGGATACTTTTCCGGATGATCCATGGCATCCAGCAGGGTCTCACGGTCAAATACATTGACATTGATATGATGGCCTCTGCTCTTGAAATATCCATCCAGCAGGTTGCTCAGATTCTCAGTCCGCTGTTCCCCAGTCTTACCCAAAGCCTTCGGAACGATGGAGAAGGTATAAGAAATTCCATCCTCCGCATGCTTATAGGGCAGCTTGGCTACCGAAGCCATGGATGCCAGCGCACCCTTCTTATCTCTTCCGTGCATGGGATTGGCACCGGGAGCAAAAGGATCCCCCTTCTTACGTCCGTCGGGAGTACTTCCCGTTTTCTTACCATACACTACGTTAGAGGTAATGGTCAATACGGAAAGTGTCTGCTTTGCTTCCCGATAGGTCTTAACCTTGCGCAGCTTATTCATGAATTTCTCAACAATATCGATTGCAATCTGATCCACGCGGTCATCATTATTGCCGTATGCGGGATATTCCCCTTCGATTTCATAGTCTACGGCAAGACCGGCTTCATTGCGGATCACCTTTACCTTCGCATATTTGATAGCAGACAGGGAATCTGCTACCACCGACAGCCCTGCGATACCGCAGGCTTCCGTACGAAGAATATTAATATCATGCAGCGCCATCTGAAGACGCTCATAATTATATTTATCATGCATGTAGTGAATTACATTCAGGGTGTTAATGTACAGCTCGGACAACCAGTCCAGAGTCTGGTCAAACTTGGACATTACCTCGTCATAATCCAGATAATCCCCTGTAACCGGTGCAAACATCGGCCCTACCTGCTCGCCGTAGATCTCGTCCTTGCCCCCGTTGATGGCATACAACAGAGCCTTGGCCAGATTGGCACGGGCACCGAAGAACTGCATCTGCTTGCCCAGCCGCATAGCGGACACACAGCAGGCGATGCCGTAATCATCTCCCCATACTTCACGCATAAGATCATCGCTCTCATACTGGATGGAGCTGGTATCGATGGACACCTTGGCACAATATTTCTTAAATGCATCCGGAAGGAATACGGACCACAGCACAGTGAGATTGGGCTCCGGTGCGGGTCCCAGGTTATAAAGGGTATGAAGCACACGGAAACTGCTCTTGGTAACCAGGGTACGTCCGTCCAGTCCCATTCCTCCGATGGATTCCGTTACCCAGGTGGGATCGCCGGAGAACAGATCATTATAGGAAGGGGTACGCAGGAAACGAACCATTCTCAGCTTCATTACAAACTGGTCCATCAGCTCCTGGATCTCCTCCTCCGTAGCCAATCCCTGCTTCAGATCCCTCTCATAATAAATATCCAGGAAGGTGGTGACCCTTCCAAGGCTCATGGCCGCGCCGTCCTGTTCCTTGATGGCACCCAAGTAGGCAAAATAGGTCCACTGGGTGGCTTCAAAGGAATTCTTCGCCGGCTGGCTGATATCATATCCATAGGATACCGCCATCGCCTTAAGCTGTTTTAACGCACCAATCTGCTCGCTGATTTCCTCCCGCAGACGGATGTCCGGGGCTTCCAGAATCGGGATCTCTAAGAGCTTCTTCTCCTCCGCCTTCTCCTCGATGAGGAAATCCACACCATACAGCGCTACCCTGCGGTAGTCGCCGATAATTCTTCCTCTGCCGTAAGCATCGGGAAGTCCGGTAATAATACCGCTGTGCCTTGCCTTCTTCATGGCATCGGTATAGGCATCAAATACCCCGTCGTTGTGGGTCTTTCTATTTTCTGAGTATATCTCCTCTGTTTTCTTATCCAAATGGTAGCCATAAGCTTCCAGGGCATTCTTAACCACCCGGATTCCTCCGTTGGGCATAATGCCGCGCTTCAAGGGCTTATCTGTCTGAAATCCGACAATGATCTCATTCTCTTTATCCAGGTACCCGGCACCAAAGGCGGTGATGGTAGAGGGCTTCTCTGTCTCCGCCTCCAGAATCCCCTTGCTGTTCTCTTCCTTCATCAGCTCCATTACCTTCTCCCAGAGCTGAGTTGTCCGGGCAGTGGGCCCGGTCAGGAAGCTTTCATCCCCTTCGTAGGGTGTATAGTTATGTTGAATGAAGCTTCTTACATTAACTCCGGTCATCCAACTGCCTGGTTTAAAATCATACCATTCCTGTCTCATCATGTCATTCATCCTTTCTAAGTGCAGGACTGCCTTTCTTTCTAAAATGACGGCTGTAAATGATTCCTCACACTTTGCACCGCTTTTCCGCGGCAAAATAATTTCTTCAGGTTGCCAACATCTTACACCTGTTACAATTTACACCTAATACATACCACAGGAGACATAAAAATAATGTGATTCTGATCACATTATATAACACAGAGCCCAAAGGAACCCTTCCCACAATCTATGGTGATTACTGGAATACGCATTGTTCTCGTGCTTCTCCTGCAATATATCCTATCATTATCATAATCATTTTTCAAGAGGAAGTCTTTGAAATATACAGGATATCCTGATCTGCTCTTTATTTATCCCGGTGCGGTGTCGATATAACTAATACATTATGAAGGAAAGGATACGTTGCCGGCAACCCATCGGTTGTTCACAACATACGGTTATTCCTATGGATATTCAATCATCATATGATCCCCGGTCCAAATTGAATAAACCCGGAATCGCCCGTACTGCCGCCGAGAATAAAGCGCTGGAGGCTGCAAGGGCAAAGGAAAGCCAAGGCTCTTCTTCCTCTGGGAATCCCTCCCAGTGGCAGGAGGGGCAGGTGCTTCGTGGGCAGATTCTAGACCATCGCTATAACGAGGTAAAGCTCCGGCTTGAACCGGACAAGCAGGTTATAAGCGCCCGTATCTCCGGCAATGTTCCCCTATCCATAGGTGAAAATGCAAAATTCCAGGTAACCGGGGAAAGTCCCGGACACCGGGACGGTTCGGAACGCCTGACACTTAAATATATTCCCGAAACCTCTTCTCCCGTTGACCCTACGGTACAGAAAGCTCTTACTGCTTCCGGCTTCCCCATGACTGACCGTAATAAACAGATTGTTGAGGAGCTCCTTCGCCATACCCTGCCCGTAGATAAGCAGACGCTTCAAACCATGATCCAATTGTCTCATACCTACCGGGATGCGACCCCTCTCACCCTGGTGTTAATGTATAAGAATAATATTCCCATCAATGGAGGGAATGTAAACCAGTTCCAGGCTTATCAGAACGGAACCGCACAGCTGATAGAGGATATCCGGCAGACCGTGAAGGGCCTTACCGAGCTGTTTCTCCCCGAAGATAGCTCCTTTGCCGGCCCAGAGCTCCAGGCCGGTTCCCAGTCCAGTTCCGTCCATGAGCAGCTATTCCTGCCTTCTTCCCCGGCGGAAGGCCTTCTTCCTTCCCAGTCCGGGCTCACGGCTGAGGAGGCGCTGACCCAAAGCCTTGGGATTAACCGCGCCCTGACGGAGCTGCTGTATGGAACTGCTCCAGGCTCGGCATCCCTCCCGGCGGATACTTTGCTGGCACAGATATATGGAAGGGATGCGCTGCTGCAGCTGGCTAAAGAACTGCAAACCTCCCTCCTGCCGGAACAGCTGGGTTCCATGACCCTGGAGGAAGCTTCTATGTCCCCTTCGTCCATACCTGAGGTGCCGCCCTCCTCCATGCCGGAGATGATCTCCGATTTATTGGCAAAGTACAATTCCGCTTCTCCCCATGGGCTTCCGGCCCATGCCTCCGTATCCCGGTATCTGGATGCTTCCCAGTCGGCCTCTCTGGCAGAGCTGTTGGATCACACTCCAGGCTCCGAAGCAATGGCAGAAAGGCTCGCTGACGGATCCGCTTCCGTCCGGGATCTGCTGATCCATCTTCAGGACAGGCTGCCGGATATGAACCAGAAGACTGCTGCCCGGCTTTTATCCTCACCGGAATATCAGAAGCTGCTGGAGGGTGCATTCCTTGACAGATGGACGCTCACCCCCAATAAGCTGGCAGGAAAAACAGCGGCAAAGGAGCTGTATCAACAGCTTTCCGAGGACATGGAACGGCTCGCTTCCATCACAGCCTCCAAAAAACCGGCCGGTGAGAACGGAATATCCCAGGAACCCGCAAAACAGCTGCAGGAACATCTCCGGTTTATGAAGGATCTCAACGAAGCCTTCACCTATCTGCAGCTTCCGGTACAGCTAAAGGATCAGACCGTCCACAGTGAGCTCTATGTCTATACCAGAAAGAAGGCCCTTCAGAGCAAGGAGAACTTAAGCGTCCTCCTCCACCTGGATATGCCCCATCTCGGTGCCATGAATATCCTGATACGGATGGATCATAACACAGTCCATGCCAGCTTCCGTCTGGAGGACAAGTCCTCACATGGCATCCTGTCAGAATCCCTTTCCTCCCTCACGAAGGCTCTGGCTCAAAAAGGATATCAGCTTCAGAGTGAGATTACCGACGAATATAAAAAAGTAGATTTCAGCAGAGATTTCATAGAAGAAGGAGCCGGAGAGGGCGAGGTAAAGCGTTACAGCTTTGATATCCGGACCTGATAAAATAAGGCTGTCCAAACAAAAATCAGGACAGCCTTGTCTCTTAAAATATTACCGGCTCGCTCTCTTATATCTGCCGGGCATTACTCACCAAGCTTCTCATCATAATCATCAAATATAAAGGACAGCACATCCGCCATTCCCACAAATGCACATCCGTAGAGAAATGCATCCCCATCCTCCTGGCTGCGGACAATCTCTACCACGGAATGCAGGATCTCCCCTGTGCCCAGGTCGATGCTGGCATTGAAATAATATCCCAGGGGCAATACACTCTGGGCCCGGAAACCGATGCCCGACTTCGAGATATTAATCACCTCAATCGGTGCATTCAGATTACTCACTTCAACATAATTCTGCTTGTATAAATTAAGTATTTCCAATGAAAGCTTCACTGGCATTCTTTTTGCTCTTCTTCTCTCTTCCACGGCGCCCTCCCTGTTTTGCTATTTAATACCATTATAGCTTAACCAGGGAAGATATACAAGCACTATCTGTTACAGTTATCCCCGCACCGTTGCCCGCGTGTTACAATTCACAGGGCAGCCGGGTGGAGGATTTCCTGGAGGAAGAAACCGAGGTCCTGAGTCCCCATGGCAATGAAGTCGAGGCATCCGCCCCTCCTTATAAAATAATCAATATAAAAGTCACCTTCTGAGCCAATGTCAGTCAGAGCTGTAACCATTCTATCCCGGGTGAATATAATATTGTAGCACTGCGGAAAGGAAGTATTTCTTTGGCTATTCGTATTTTTATAGATCAGGGCCACAATCCCAGCGGCTTTCATAATGCGGGCGCCGTGGGCAACAATCTGAACGAATCAGAAATCAACTACCAGGTCGGCATCTATCTTGCCGATCTGCTGAACAACGATCCCAGATTCGAGGCTCGCTTGTCCAGGCCCACCCCGACCACCGTACTCGGCACCAACAACGCCTCCAGTCTGGCGGAGCGCGTTAATATGGCCAATTCCTGGCCTGCTGATTATTTCATCAGCATTCACTGCAACTCCAATCCCAATCCTGCGGTGAACGGTACCGAAGTCTACATCTACCAATTTGGAACACAGGCGCAGTGGTTTGCCGAGCAAATCATGCAGGGGATTATCCAGGCAGTAGGAACCCGCAACAACGGTATCCGAGCCAATCCGTCCCTCTATGTACTGCGAAGAACACAGATGCCAGCCGTCCTGGTGGAGCTGGGCTACCTGAGCAACTCCTCCGACGCACAGAAGCTGCGGGATAATCAATATCAATTTGCCTACGGCATATATCAGGGTATTCTGAGGTATTTTGGATTTGCTTAAACAACAACAGATGTCAGAGAGACAGCCAGGCTGAAGGATATGCTTCAATCTGGCTGTTTTGATGTAACAGTTCAAGGTGCAATGTCAGTTAGTTAAGACCCGAGCGCTGTACCAAGTCCCTTTTACTTGCCTTACCTTCGCGTGTTCAGGACGCTCCGCTTCACAAGATACGCTCAGACGGTCAGCGTAAAAGGGACTTGGTACAGCGCTCGGGTCTTAACTAACTGACATTGGTTCAAGGTGGGGTTGCATCTTGTTTTCCGAAAGAAAAAGGGCTTTACAAATCAAGAAAATTATGTTAAACTTCATGTGTATAAAGTAATCATGTATGATCTCACATATTTTTGTAAGGCATTACATTGTTGATGACTTACAAAAATATGTGATTTTTTTTAACATGAAATACATTATCAAACAAGTTAATATTTTTAGGAGGTAGCTTCCATGAGCAACGGAACAGTAAAGTGGTTTAACGCACAAAAAGGATTTGGGTTTATTACCAACGACAACGGTGGAGAAGATGTGTTCGTACATTTCTCCGGTATCGCTTCCACAGGCTTCAAGACCTTAGAAGAAGGCCAGAAGGTTACATTTGACTTAGAGAAGGGTCAGCGCGGTATGCAGGCAGTTAACGTAACTCTTGCATAATAAAAGTGTAGTGAGCATGATGGGGGCTTGCCCATGATCATGCGATCGGAGCTGAAGATCATGAATACGGTTTATGTTCATGATATAATGTAATTATGGTGGATTAACCGGAAGGATATGTCACATTCAGTCCAGGCTGTTGCGGCATATCCTTTTTTATGGCCTTTTATTCCCTTTCAAGTGCGAAAAATGTGCTGCACTTGTTTTATTCTAAATCGAAAGGAGCACAGCCCTATATGAGGAAACTCGTTAAGAATGCGTAGCAGAGGCTATCGCATCCAATAGAATGGAAATAGCCTTTGCCCAATCCTGAAGATCATATTTTAGGAGGAGCAAAATGAGCTATATGAAGGCAGATTTAATACTGCCGAAGGAGCTTCTGGAGCTGGTTCAGGAGTACGCCGACGGCAAGTATCTCTATATTCCCAGGAAAACCAAAAACCGTAAGGAATGGGGACATTATACCGATTCCAGGAAACAGCTTCAGCTCAGAGATTCACAGATCTATCAAAGGTACCGGGAAGGCTGTACTACGGCTCACCTGGCCGATGAATTCTATCTCTCTGTCAAAAGCATTCAGCGGATTATATCAAAAGAAAAAAAGAAAAAGTATCCTGCTTATGAAAAAGAGCTTTCATAAAGCAGGATACGAAAAAGCTATGATACCGGGCGTGCTGTAAAACCAACATTTTCAGTTAGGATGCAGCGCGTCCTTATTTCACAATCTTATAATATTCCCTTGCGGTCAGCCCATACACCAGCCCATAAAGCAAAGCAAACATCAGAATAGTTCCTGCCGTGCAATATCCAAAGAGTCTGACATTGTTCAGATTCAGTGTCACCAGCAGCTTCGTAATCATTCTAAAGGCAAAGGCGATATGGATAACTGCCGTTACCAGAGGCAGAAAAAACACCATAAGTACCTGTCCCCTGATGGTAGACCGTATCTCCTCCCGGCTCATTCCCACCTTCTGCATAATATCAAACCGTCCTTTATCCTCATAGCCTTCGGATATCTGCTTGTAGTAGATAATCAAAACCGTTGCCATGATAAAAATTACACCCAAAAAGATACCTAAGAAGAACAATCCTCCGTAAAGAGCAAAGAAGGATTCTTTTGACATAGCTGCGGATTCTATATAAGCGTCCGGGTATTTTTCCTTCAGTCTTCCATTCAGCGCCTCACATACCCTAAGTACCTCCTCATCCTCAGTCTCTAAATCAAATCCAATATAAGAGTCCATCCTTCCGGGTAATGCATCATTCATCATTCTGGCTTCTTCGGCCAGCTTTTCAGCTACCCGGGTGTCCTTTACTACAGCATAATATCCTTCATACGCACTGCCCTGTCTGCCTGCATCAGCAAAAAGCTCTTTCAGATCTTCTTTCACAAAAAAGGAGGTATGAAAGATGGTAAATCTCTCCTTTTTATAAGCTTCTCCGTTAAGGCAGATAAGGATCTCATCCTCCTCCAGAGACACCTCCCGGCCCGTTATCTTATTGTAATCCGCTAATGGGATCACATTGAAACCCACGATGTCCAAAAAGTACCCCATATCCTCTTTGATCTGGAAACTATCCTCTTTCTTCTCTCCCACAAAAATCATGGAACGAAACTGTATCCAGTTCTCAGGAATTAAATGATGCTCCTCTAAGGTCTTCTCCGCTATATTCCTTGCCTCTTCATTATATTCTTCGGAAAGGGTGCAGGAGGTGATTTCAACATTCCTGGCATAACGGCCTCGAAGCACATCCTCCATGCCGATATAGAGAGAGACTGTGGTAGAAACGGTCACCAGCACCATAGTGGACAGAATACAGATATTGGCCAGGCCTACCGCATTCTGCTTCATCCGGTGAATCATGCCGGAGACCGCTATAAAATGCTTTGTTTTATAGTAATACTTCTTATTCCTTCGCAGCAGCTTCAAAACCGCCACGCTGATTGCTGTAAACAGGCAATAGGTGCCGAGAACCACAAGAATTACGGCCACAAAAAACAGATTGATGGCAGCCAGCGGCTCTTCTGTAGTCATTGCAATATAATAGCCGCTTCCCAGTGAAAGAATTCCAACGAGCACCATAAGCCATTTGGTTTTGGGTTCTCTTTCCCCAATTTCACCGCCCTTTAACAGCTCGATGGGCTTTGTAAAATAAATCTGGGCCATGGTATTAAGCAGGATAGCCGCAAATAAAAGCCCGAATAAGATCAAGGTATTGATTACATCCCCCAGGGATACGGAAAATCCCATAGGTACGGAAAAGTGTAAAATTTTCAGCAAAATCATAAACATAAGCTTATTGAATAAAATCCCCAGAACAATCCCCGCACCCAGTCCAATGACCGCGGTAAGAAACGTCTCCCACCACAGCATCCGGGAAAGGTGTCTCTTCTCCATGCCTAAGATATGAAACAGGCCGAATTCCTTTTTTCTCTGCTTGATTAAAAAATGATTGGTATAGAAAAGAAATATTACTGCAAATATTGCAATAAGATAAGTTCCCAATGACAGGATTGTCCTTAAGTTATCCCCTCCCTGCATCCGGTTAAAGCCCTCGTTTCCGGACATGGTTACCATAATATAGTACATCATAACGGTACCGATGCAGGTCAGCAGATAAGGAATATAGCTTTTTGCATTTTTCTTCATATTGGTGACGGCAAGTCTCAAATACAATGAATTATTCATTTCTGGCACCACCTGTCGCAATCAGTGTCAAAGTATCTGAGATTTTCTGATACAGCTCCTCGTTAGTCATAGACGCCTTGTATAGTTGATGAAATACCTCCCCATCCTTTATGAACAGCACTCTTTTTGCATGACTTGCCGCCTTAATACTATGAGTCACCATAAGAATGGTCTGTCCTTCTTTGTTGATCTCACGGAACATGCCTAGTAACTGGTCTGCCGCATGAGAATCCAGGGCTCCGGTAGGCTCGTCTGCCAAAATCAGCTTCGGCTGTGTAATCAGTGCTCTTGCCACTGCTGCTCTCTGCTTCTGCCCGCCGGAAACCTCATATGGATATTTGGATAGGATCTCTCCTATTCCTAATTTTTTTGCAATGGGTTGTAATTTGGCATTCATCTCTTTATAGGACCCGCCGGAAAGCACCAGGGGCAGAAAAATATTATCCTGTAAGGAAAAGGTGTCCAATAAATTAAAATCCTGAAATACAAAGCCCAGATTACCCCTGCGAAATGCCGCAATCGCCTTTTCCTTAATTCGGCTTATATCCTGCCCATCCAGAAATACCTCTCCGCCTGTTGGTTTATCCAAAGCCGCAAGAATATTAAGCAAAGTCGTTTTTCCTGAGCCGGATTCCCCCATAATAGCCACATATTCCCCTTCCTCCACGGAAAAGGTTACATTGGAAAGGGCCTGAACATGATTTCCCCCAAAGCGGGCGGTATAATTTTTTTTAAGATTGCTGACCTCTAAAATTGACATTGTAAAACCTCCTTTATTCCCCTTCAGTATAACAAGCCAGAAACCTGCTCTTCCATAGATTTACCTTACATCTTGGTCTCTTATCTTACATTTTTGTAAGGCAGGCGGTTTTATTCCATGTCTATTCCCTTATCTGATCCAGCGTGTCCAATCCTATTCTTACCTTTGTTCCCACACTGACCCGGGATTCAATCTCAATGGTGTGAGATAGTTTTGCCAATATCCTTTTGCAAAGGTAGAGGCCGATCCCAGTTGATTTTTTATGGAAATGCCCGTTATAGCCGGTAAATCCCTTTTCAAATATTCTGGGAATATCCTCTTCATAAATTCCCATTCCTGTGTCTTCTATCACCAGGGTTTTCAATCCGGCTTCCTCCATATAAATGGAGATTTTCCCGTTTTCCCCTGTATATTTCAATGCATTGGAAAGAAGCTGCTCCGCCACGAACACCAGCCACTTTTCATCGGTCAATACATCACAGTTCAGCTCGGAATACTGGAGCTGTATTTTCTTGCGGATAAAGATGGACGCATACTTTCGCACCGCCTGCTTTATGATTTCATCCAACGAAATCTTTTTTAGCAGCAAATCCGAAGACATGTCCCCTATCCGCAGATACCCCAGGGCCATTTCCACATATTCCTCCACTTTAAACAGCTCCGTCAGCAAATCCGCATTGCTTTTCCCATCCCCGGACTGAAGCAAAAGCCTGAGCGCTGCAATGGGCGTCTTGATCTGATGAACCCATAAGGTATAATAGTCCATCATTTCCATCCTGCTCCGTTCATTGGACCGCTCCAATTGTTCCTTTTCCAGAAAAAGAATTCGAAGCAGCTCAATATAATCTTCTTCTATCAATTCTTCTGCTTCCGGCAATCCCTCTAAGCCCAGCATAATAGAATTTTTCAGCTGCTCTAATCGGAGATGTTTTTTATGAAACCTCCAATAATCAATGCCCAAAAAGAAAAAGCCAATCATCCCGCACAGACTGGCCGCATACCACACCGCTTCCACCGGCTGGTTATACAGATAAAAAACCAAAGCAAAGAGAAAGGCAAATAAAACAAGATATCCCACCCCTTTTATCTGCCTTTTTATATATTCCTTCATTAAATTCCTTTTCATACAATACTACCCCACCATATAGCCGATGCCTTTTTTCGTTGTGATAAAATCCTTTAAATCAATATCCTCTAATTTTTTTCGTAACCGGGTTACATTGACGGTAAGCGTATTGTCATCTACAAAACTGTCGCTTTCCCAAAGCTTTGTCATAATGGCATCTCTTGAGACCACTTTCTCTTTATGCTCCAGCAAGATCTGAAGAATCCGAAATTCGTTCTTGGTCAGTTCCACTTGTTTTTCCCCATAGGTCAGGGTCGTATCGTTCACATTCAGCATGGCGCCCCGGTGCTCCAGAAAACCGCTCTCTCCTGCAAAATCATAAGTGCGCCTCAGCAGAGCCTGTACCTTAGCCATCAGGACGTTCAAATCAAAGGGTTTGGCAATGAAATCATCCCCTCCCTGGGTAATTGCCATAACAATATTCATGTTATCCGATGCGGATGAAATGAATATGACAGGAACCTTGGATATTTTCCGAATTTCACTGCACCAATGGAAGCCATTGTAAAAGGGTAAGGAAATGTCCAGGAGAACCAGCTGGGGCTTATAAGAAATAAACCGGGACAAGACTTCCTTAAAATCTGACACACATTCTACTTCGTAAGCCCATGTATTCATGTAGCTCTTCAAAGTATTGGCTATCATGGCATCGTCTTCTACAATCAGAATTTTGTACATGCCGTGTCCCTCCCTTCATATCCGGAATCGGCAATTACATTTGCATACCAACAGTATTGCCATTTTTGCATGATCAATTATACCACGGAAAGCTTTCGGCCTCAACTATCTTTCTGAAATAAGGCTGAGGTCGGCATACCCGCGTATTCGTGCTATCCTAAGAGCAGGCGTTTTTATGCGCACAAAACAAGGAGGCTTTTCTATGACCACACCGGATCACAACTAATTCTTAACGATAGGACAGACGCATACCGGACAGGCCCAGATCAAAACATGGGCTCTCTAAGTATGCCTTCAAAACCGCAACGCGGTATATCAAAGAATTAGAGTGAGAAGGAGAATATAGAAATGCAGCAAATTTATCACTGGGAGATCACTCCCTCTTCCTGGCCTGCCGTCATCCGGAACTGTCCAAAATGCGGCACCGCCTCTGACTATGTCTGCACCGGGAACTTTCGTGTCAACGCTAACCAAAGCTATATTGATATCTGGCTGATCTATCAATGTCACAAATGCAAGAGCACCTGGAATATGGAGATCATCTCCCGAACCAGGGTCAACGCCATAGATAAAGAATTATACCATAAGTTTATCGCCAACGATCCGGAGCTTGCCCGGCAATATGCCTTTGATACAACAATCCAGGGGTATCATAAATTATCCGTTCATTATGACGATGTCAGTTACGACATACGGGGAGATATCCCGGATACAGCATCCGGAAATAAAGAATGCAGAATCGATATCACTTCCCCCTGCCCTATCAATCTGAGGCTGGATGCCCTTCTAAGCCGCCAGCTGGGTCTGTCCAGGGAAAGGATTAAGGCTTTCT
This sequence comes from Bacillota bacterium, assembly GCA_023395555.1. Taxonomy (GTDB): domain Bacteria; phylum Bacillota; class Clostridia; order Lachnospirales; family Lachnospiraceae; genus Mobilitalea; species Mobilitalea torta. The sequence goes on along the minus strand of JAEWYQ010000058.1, from coordinate 21,851 downwards.
GGAAGACCGGCCGGATCAGCCGCTGCGACGGCAAGGATGCTACAAAAATCCGGCTTAACGGAACCCTCTCCCTCTTCCTGCATCCATGGAACGAAATATAATTTAAGCCGAAAAGCAAAACGAATATGCTTTCTGTTACCCTATATTCGTAACAAAAAGCATATTCATTATTTATTTTGCAGCTTCCCTTTGATCCCAAGGGATTGCATCTCTTCTTAATATTCTTCCCGGAGACCGAACTCTGCTGATTCCACCCACTCCTCCGGTCTGGTTACCAGCCTGACCAGCTCTTCAAACAGAGCCAGATGCCCCTCTTCCTGGAGGATCAGGTACCGGAAAAGCTCCCGGTCAAACTCATCCCTCGCCTGTGCTTCTAATTCCTTATATAAATGGATGCTCTTTTCCTCCTGCTCACAGGCAATGCGGTAGACCTCCTTCTGCCTGTCACTATCCTCTTTGTGAAAATTTTTCATCCCATGAAATACTGATTTCAGCTCAAGCCCGACAAAATTTCCCTGCAGGGAGATATCTTCCCGATTCTTATACTGCCTCAGCAGCTCCGCATGATCCTTCTCAGAATCAGCCAAAAGCAGGAATACCGTGCGCAGCTCGTTATCTTTATTTCTTTCTGCCTGCTCCAGATAATATCTCCGTCCGTCCTCCTCCATACTGATTGCAAAATCAATGGTATTCATAATGTCGTCCTCCTTCTTCTATCCGTATTCTATTTGTGATAGGGCTGCTTATGAATAATGCGGTAAGCCCGATAGATCTGCTCCAATAATATCACCCGCATAAGCTGATGGGGAAAGGTCAGTTTGGAAAAGCTCAGCCGGTAATCTGCCCGCTGATACACTTCCCGGGACAATCCCAGGGAGCCGCCGATAATAAAACTGATATGGCTGCAGCCGGATACGCCCAGCGTGTCTATCTTAGATGCCAGTTCTTCCGAGGAAAGCATTGTCCCGTCAATGGCAAGCACAATACAATAAGAATCCTCCTTTAAAACCTTCAGAATCCGGTCTCCTTCCTTCCGTCTGATCTGTTCCTCCTGTACTTCACTTGCATGATCCGGCGTTTTCTCATCCGCCAGCTCAAGGATCTCCAGGCTGCAATATCTGCCCAGACGCTTTATATATTCCTCCGCACCCTGGGACCAATATCTTTCCTTCAGCTTACCCACACAAATCAGCGTTACCTTCATCCTCTCCTACTTCCTTCTGCTCCTCTTCCCGAACGTATTCATAGAGCACACCGTTCTTCACCAATTTAAGCTTTTCACCTACAAAGCCCCGTTTACGCAGCTCTTTCTGAAAATTATAGAGCATAAATCCATGGAAGACAATAAGAATATTCTCCTGGGACCAGTCAATGCGATCCAAAAATTCATGTATCCTCCTTCGGGTTCCCACAACACTTTCCGGCTGGCTCTTCGAGCGGAAATACCACGCCAGCCGTCCGCAGATATGCCATACTTCAAAGGGAAGCCGGATACGCTCCGTATGAATGAACGGGGCATTATCCACTTCCCGAAGTAATTGATCAATCTTCAGATTACCGCTATAGACCTCCTTTGCCGTGGTGATTGCCCTGGGAAGGTCGCTGACATAACAGACGTCCCATTCAATCCCATACATATCCACCTTTTTCTTTATCACCTTGGAAACCTCATATTTTTCCGACCATTGGCGGAACTCTTCCGAGGTCATCATCTTTTTATGAGGGCAATTTACTTTAAAATGTCTTAATAAACCAATTCGCATCATATTCTCCTGCTGAAATGTAATACCTTGTTCCCCGGTCTTTCCCGGCAACAAAACTCTATCTTTATTTTAACTACTTTTCAGACATTTTTCAAGTAAAACGTAGATTAACTTCCTTACTCCTTCACACCGCCGATCATCATACCGCTGATAAAATACCTCTGCAGGAAAGGGTATAAGCATACGATGGGAAGCGCCGTGAAGATCGCTGTGGCGGACCGGATGGAAACCGGAGTAACCTGGGTTGCGGCATGTTTCATCAAGCTGGCGCTGCCCTGAAGCTGGGAAACCGAGGACAGCAGCTTCATCAGCTCATATTGAAGCGTGGTCAGATCCGGCCGGTTGATATTGTACAGCATGGCATCAAACCAGGAGTTCCATTGGCCCACAGCGATAAATAATGCCACCGTAGCCATTACCGGCTTGCACAGCGGGAGCACAATCCGAAAGAAAATCTTCAGGTGTCCGGCGCCGTCTACCTGGGCAGACTCTACGAAGCTGTCGGGAAGACCATTCATAAAGGTTCTGATTACAATCATATTAAAGGCACTGATCATCCCCGGAATAATATATACTCCGAAGGTATTGGTGAGTCCCAGGGATTTATATAAAATGTTCAAAACCGCACTATTGGCCTTCTGGATCTTGTCCAGGGTATTCCTTAGACACTTTTGATCTATATCGGCATTTTCCGTCTTTTTGCAACAGACCGCATTCATCAAAATTTTCTTAATACCAGCTCGCTTCTTGAATGAATCTCCAATTTACTGTATACTCTGCCCAGCGTCGATTTCACGGTTTTTTCCGATATATACAGCTTAGCCGCAATCTCCTTTGCGCTCATTCTCTTTTTGGCAAGCAGCGCAATTTCCCTTTCTCTTGGGGTCAGAGGGGATTGGTTCTGGAGGAGGGCCTTTTTGATCATGGTGACGCCGTTTGCATGACGTTTGCAAAGCGAGAGTAAAGCTGTGAAGCTGCCGGACGGTATTTCTTCCTTAATACTGCGCCTATTCAGCCCGGCAAGAAGATCCGCCATGCATTCATGATCGGCAAAGGGAAGACAGACCTGATCCGGAAGGGCTATATCAAGAGCTTCTTTTAAATATCTCCCTGCTTCCAAATTATCTCCGCTGTTATACTTTGCAACCGCAAGGAAGATGAGGCAGTACATCTGCGGCATCCTGTATTTGATCTTAACATCCGTCTTCCTCAGAGTATCTAAGGCAAGCTGGCTGACGGCGTACAGTTCGTGATACCTCTTGTCGATCAGCAGCAGCCTGAAATGCAGTATCTCTGCAAAGGGAACAACCGGGATATACAGTGACTTACGGATGCCCTCCATGTCATAAAGCCAGGGTGCGACATAATCCTTAATTCCCAGAAGGAGGCTGATAATTGACATGCACATATCCACCATGCGGCGTATGACGGCATCCGGATGCTCCACCGCATATCTTTGGATATTCCCCATGGCGGCATAGAAACTTTCCGTATCTCCCCGCAGGATAAAAACCCTGGCAAGACAGAGCTCGGCATAAATACAGATGCTAAGCTGCTTGTTAATACGTGCCTCATAGAGAGCTTTATGACAGAAAATCTCCGCCTCGCCATCCTCTCCCCGCACCAGCATGGCCTCCGCCCGGATCAGGTGTCCGAGACCGGCGCTTTGTCCTCTGCTGAATTTGCGGTAGAGGGGTTTCAGCTCATCGACGCCATGGAGCATTTCATCCATCCCGCCGGATTCACGCCAAAACATCCCGACAGCAGTAGGAAAAACCGACGGCCAGGGCAGACTGTTTTCCACGATATCCGGTGAATCTCCCCAAATCCTGCTGACCGCATCATAGGCTTCCCGTATTTTAGAAAGATCGTTGAATTTTCCCAGAGCTTCCAGTAAGATCAATTCACCGGTTAATCTTCGCACCTCCTCCTGTGTATATTCATTTTCCCTTCGAAGCAGGCATTGGAGCAGTCCGCACAGCTTTTCGTACAACTCCCGGTATCCATTCAGCAGGGCGGAACGGGCAAAGACAATTACTGTAAAGGGGTGTTTGCATAATCTCTCTTCCGGACATTCCCGCAGAACAGCTGCAAAAACCTCTTCTTCACAATCCTCTTCTTTTTGCGCGTCCAGATATTGGCGTGTGAAGGGCAGTGACAGGATGGCATCAAAGTCTCCCACCTGATAGAAGAACTTTGTGGCCAGACAATATTCCCCCATGGCGGCACAGGACAAGCCGGCTTTATAAAATATCTGCTTTTGATATTCCCTTGATTGATAGAACTCAAACCGGTTCCGCAGATAATCCAGTAAAATGCTGTGTATGATAAACAGCCTTTTATCCGGCAGGAAACGTATAAAATCACTGGTTTTAAGCCGTACCTCAATGCTGCCCGGCACCGCTTCGTGGTCCAGCATTGCGGCTGCCTGGCGTGCCGTAAAGCTGTCAAAGACCGATACTCTCAGTAGAAAATCTTTTTCCGAGGGGACCAGTCGGTTCCAAATGGCTGTTTCCACCAATTCTTCAATGCCGGAGGAAGGAACAAAGGAACCTGTTTCCTTGTAATTGATCAGCTGCAGGCGGATAGCGGATATCCAGCCCTCTGTAGTCTTATAGATATTCTCCAGTTCTTCCTCGGCGAGCCGGAAGCCCTCCATACGAAACAGGCTGAAGATTCCCTCCCGGTCAAAAAAGAAGGCAGGCGTGCCGATCCGGTAGATATTATTATTATGTACGGAGGGACGCTCTCTGGAATCCAGCTGCTGTGTAATGAATATCATATGCAGGCCGGGATTTTCATGCATGGAAAAAACATTGATCAGCTCCCGGTGTATGTCAAAATTGATCAGATGGTAATTATCAATTACCAGATAGGTTATTCTCCTGCATTTCAGGTCTTTAAGATATGCCTTTATGGAGAACAGAGTCTCCATGGTAGGTATCTTCAAGGTCTTCATATCATCGGCGGCTTTGCTGTTTATTCCCGCAAACAGCCCGCAGATTTCCGCCCAGGCCAGGGATGCCGGCTCTCCAAGGCAGGTGTACCATTCACAGGCTGCCTGGGGATGCCCGTTTCGTAAATACTCCCTGACGGCTGTTGTTTTCCCAAATCCGCCGGGTGCCTCAATAACAGTCAATGGATATTGTGATATTGGCCTAAGCCTGGCTTTGAGCTTATCCGGAAAATAATATTTTTGTTGTACATCTGTTATTGGGCACATCTTGTTTCCTCCGATCCCATGGGGAGAATATATCTGTCCGTTTATGATTGTTAATAGGAATATAGTTCTTATATTACCACAATTTATGACATTTTTCAGCAATAAATATTTTTTCTTTGCGACTTTTGACACATTTGTGTACCAATTTGTTAACAAAAATTCTTTATTCTATCCATATCTATATCATAAGTCTCCTATATACTGGTAACAGATAGTGAATATTATATATTTTCACTCTCCTCCTCCCTACATTATAAATATATTAAGAGGGTGCTCCGGTTTCTTGTACCGGGCACCCTCTTTCTATTTCTCATTATTGATATTTCATACTTTCTTTTTCCTTTTTAGTTTTATTTTATAAACTCTTCACAGTGTGTACACATTTTCTCCGTATAATGATATCCATAGACAGTGATAAAACACTTTCTACTCCCACCCTATTATACGCTATGGTCATACGGCTCCCCTGCCGTATGACAAAAAGGAACCCGCAAGGGTTCCTTTTTCGTGACTATACGTTGCCACCTACATTCTAAAATATGTATCCAAAGAAAAGCTGATGATCAAGGCACGATCAATTTTCTTTAATACATCCCGGTCCAGATGACAAACCTTCTCTTTTAATCTGGATTTATCAATGGTTCTCACCTGTTCCAACAAAATAACAGAATCTTTCACAATTCCATATTTTTCAGCATCCAGCTCCACATGGGTGGGCAGCTTTGCTTTATTCATTTTCGACGTAATGGCCGCGCAGATAACCGTAGGGCTATGTTTATTCCCGGTATCATTCTGAATAATCAGTACAGGTCTGACACCGCCCTGCTCCGATCCTACTACCGGCCGTAAGTCCGCATAAAAGATATCTCCTCGTTTGATAACCACTTTATTCACACTCCAATATTCGGCTACCCTTATTATTGCCATTTTCTTCGTGTGTATTCCATAAAGTGTATAAGTTTTCAGAATTTATTCAGTATTTTTTCAATGGAAGCCGCAATATCTCCCGCCATCATGGAGTAAGCGCCCTTCTCCTTTGCCGCCGCATCTCCCGCCAGTCCGTGCAGATAAACCCCGAGGCAGGCCGCCTCATAGGGTTCCATTCCCTGAGCGGCCAGAGCGGCTATTATCCCCGTAAGCACGTCACCGCTTCCGCCGGTTGCCATCCCATGATTGCCGGAGATATTCACATAAAATTTATGTCCGCAGGCAACTATGGTACGGGCATCCTTAACAGCATAAACACTCTTGCCGTTGTAGGAGATCTCCCTGACCGTTTCCATCAGATGATCCGTTACCTCCGTCAGGGTGCAGCCCAGCAGCCTGGAGAATTCCAGCAGATGAGGGGTAAAAATAATACGCCCGCTGACAAGCTCTCCCAACAGCTCCATACGCTTCTGCCGTGAGTACCCGCCGCTGCCCATCCGATGATCCAGTTCTTCTGCGATTAAATTAATTCCGTCGGCATCCACAATTACCGGAACCTGTGCGTTCTGCAGTACCGTCTCCAGCAGGCTGCGGGAAACCGGCGAGATACCCAGCCCGGGTCCTGCCACAATTGCCGACGCCCACTTAATATCTGCCAGAAGCTGCTCCCGCAGCTCCTCCCCGCTTCTCCCGTCCTCGTCATAAGAGGCAAACAGTGCCTCCGGTATACCGGTCTGGAGGATAATCCGGTTGCATTCCGCCGTTACCACCTTTACCAGCCCCGCACCGCTGCGATAAGCCGCCCGTGCGCTAAGATATGCCGCTCCCGCCATGCCTTTGCTTCCGGCAAGAATTAACACCTTTCCGTAGGTTCCTTTATGGCTGTGGTTCTTTCTCACCGGTATTCTTGCCAGATCCTCCGCTTCGTAATAAAACGTATCAAGACATACCTGATTTGAAGCAACTTCCGGAAAACCAATATCCGCAACGGTTACCCTTCCTGCATAGTCAGCCCCCGGGTAAAGCAGGAGCCCAATTTTTTGAAATCCGAAGGTTACCGTTTCATTCGCCTTCACGGCGGCATTTCTAATCCTACCGCCATCCGATGACACACCGGAGGGAATATCAACGGAGTATACATAATTATCCAGCTCGTTAATCCTTTGAATTATTTCCTCATATTCTCCGGAAACCGGCTTGGATAAACCGACTCCGAATACTGCGTCAATAATAATATTATATTCAGCAAGCTTGTTGGTGTTTTCTACCGGCACACCAACTTCCTCCGCCAATTGAAGCTGCTCCTCCATCTGCCGGGAGCGCTTCCCGGAATTACCTGTCAGAAGAATCGCCGCGTGATACCCCTTTCCCATAAGAAGCCTGGCCGCCGCAACGCCATCCCCGCCATTATTGCCCGGGCCGCAAACCGCCAGAATCCGGTCCTCCCGGGTGATTTTGCTCTCCATCACTTCCACCAGCGCGCCTGCCGCCCTCTCCATCAGCTCCATCGCCGGTATTCCGACTGTTTCAACCGTATAATCGTCGATCTTCTTCATAGCTGCCGCATTCAGCGCATACTTCATGGTCATGACCTCCTGTTCTCATCTTCCCGCATGCCGGTATTCCATAATCAATCGCTGCCGTAAAAGCTCACCGCTGCCAAACGCCGCCGTTGAATCATATTATTGCGGCAGCGTTTCTCCTACAACAAACGCGTTGGCATATTCCCTGGTATTCGTTATGGACACATGGATTGCTGAAACCCCCTGCTCCTTCGCCAGCTCTTCCGCCCTTCCATGCAGCTTGACATAGGGCTTCCCTTCCGAGGTACGAAGCACCTCGATATCAATGGGGAAGAAGCCTCGAAAGCCGGTGCCCAGCATCTTGGCCACTGCCTCCTTAACGGCAAAATTATCGGCGGCCTTCCTGCTGTCCTCAGCAATCAGCGCTCTCTCCGGCTCCGTAAAGCACCGTTTAAGAAAGCCTTCCTTCCGGCAGGCCCTGCTTACCCGGTCAACCTCTATCAAATCCACACCGATTCCTATAATCATTCCCTTCTCCCTTTCGGCAGATCTCCTTATTCTGTTTCATGCCCCTGATCAAAGGATTCCATAATTCCCGCGCCAAGAATATCATGCATGTATGTATAAATCAAAGAATTCTTCGTCTCCATATCCTGCTTCAGCAAAATCTTATTCCTAAGCTCCGCCCGAATCGCTACAATCCACTGTGTAACCTCTTCAATTCTCGTCCTATTCTCTTCCAGTTCCTCATAGAAGACGGCAATACTTTCTGCCAGCAGTTCCTCGTTGGCCTCCTTGATCAGATAGGGAAGCTCGGCTAATTCCTCTGTTGCATTCTCGATTTTCTCATTCAGTTCATTGATATACTGCTTATTCTTATCCTGCTTCTTTCCCTTTGCCTTTCCCATGGCGTCGTCTTTGATGTCCATATTATCTACAATATCTTTTAACAGGCCGCTTTTCAGCCGCTTCATATCCTTAATATCATTGACCGCCTTACCCTGCTTTTTGAGAAGCTCATTGACCCTTTTCTCCAGGTCCCGTATCTCATCTGTCTTATGGTCTTCCGTAAAAATCTCATGCCAGCGGGCGTCCAGAGTAAGAATCGGTATTTTTTTATCTTTAACAATACTGATAAAGTCCGGCCTTCTATCTTTTTTACCCATTCCGCCACCAATCCTCTCTGCTGCCAGCTACGACTTCATGCCGTCTCTTCCGGATAAACGGTAGGATAATTTCATCAGGCTTTCCGCAAGATGAACATTCTCCACCGTAACATCCTTCGGGAGGTTCAAGTCCGTAGGCGCAAAATTCCAGATGCCCTTAATCCCCAGCCTGACCAGCTCTGACGCAAGTTGGGGGGCACGATTCTTGGGCACGGTAATCGCCGCAATATCCACCTGGTTATTCTTAACATATTCCTCCATCTCCTCAGAGGATTTGACAATATTCCCTCGGATCTGGGTTCCAATCAGCTTGGGGCTGACATCAAAAATAGCTCTCACATAAAAGCCCCGGCGTTCAAAATCCACATAATTGGCCAGTGCCTGTCCCAAATTACCGGCACCAATAATAATCACATTATACTTCGTATCCAGCCCCAGAATCTTACCGATCTCCGAGTGCAGATATTCCACATTATAGCCGTAACCCTGCTGGCCGAAGCCGCCAAAATTATTCAAATCCTGCCGGATCTGGGAGGCGGTAACCTTCATCCTTTCGCTCAGATCCTTGGAGGATATCCGTACCACATCCTTCTCCAATAAATCTCCCAAATAACGGTAGTATCTCGGTAATCTATTGATAACTGCTTTCGAAATTTCTTTCTTATACAATAATCTCCCTCCTTCTCTAACTTTCAATGTTATTATTATATTGGATTGTTAATAATAAGTCAATCGTATCCATTTCCTAGTGGAGTAATATCATAGATTGCATGCGTCCCTGCGATCTATGACATCCAAAAAGCCGAACTTTACTTGCGCCCCTTCCTATGCTAAAATATACGGCGGAGGATAAGGCCGTATCTGAATGCAGAGGCCTTTCATACTCTTCTCTGATTATGATTTAAGGTGCCGTAAAATGGCATCGTGGAGGAAATGATGATACTAGCATGCCAAAATATCAGTAAATCTTTCGGAACCGACCAGATCCTGGACGGTGTTTCCTTTCATATTAATGATAAGGAAAAGGCCGCCATCGTCGGGATCAACGGAGCCGGAAAATCTACTTTATTAAAAATAATTATGAAAGAACTGTCTGCCGACGAGGGCGAGGTAATCCTGTCCAAGGGGAGCACCATCGGATATCTGGCCCAGCACCAGAACCTGTCCTCGGAAAGCTCCATTCTTGCCGAAATGATGACAGTCAAGCAGGACGTCCTTGATCTGGATGCCAGCATCCGCGCCTTGGAGCTGGATATGAAGCACGCATCGGGAGACAAATTGAACCAGATGCTTGCCGCCTATACCCGGCTGACCCATGAATTCGAAGCCAAGAACGGCTATGCCTACCAGAGCGAAGTGACCGGTATTCTCAAGGGGCTGGGCTTCGGTGAGGAGGATTTCAATAAAAAGGTGAATACCCTGTCCGGAGGTCAGAAGACACGCCTGGCTTTGGGCAAGCTGCTGCTCTCCAGGCCGGATCTCATTCTGCTGGACGAGCCCACCAACCACCTGGATCTGGTGTCCATTGCATGGCTGGAAACCTTCTTATTGAATTATAACGGTGCGGTCATTGTAGTGGCCCATGACCGGTATTTCCTGGACAAGGTGGTGTCCAAGGTGGTGGAACTGGATCATACCAAGTGTACCTCCTTTGAAGGAAATTATTCCGCCTATGCCGTCAAAAAGGAAATGCTGCGCAACGCCATGTTAAAGCAGTACCTGAATCAGCAGCAGGAGATCAAGCACCAGGAGGAGGTCATCGCAAAGCTGCGCTCCTTTAACCGGGAGAAATCCATTAAACGGGCGGAAAGTCGGGAGAAAATGCTGGAAAAAATCCAGCGGGTGGAGCGTCCGGCAGAGCACAGCCAGATGCATTTTGAGCTGGAGCCCCGGATCGTCAGCGGCAACGACGTCATCAGCGTCACCGGATTAAGCAAATCCTACGGCTCTCTCACCCTGTTCACCGATCTGGGCTTTGAGATCAAGCGGGGCGAAAAGGTGGCCATCATCGGCAACAACGGCACCGGCAAGACCACGATTCTTAAGATTCTCAATGGTCAGGTAGCGGCAGACAGCGGGGAGATCCGGCTGGGCTCCAAGGTTCAGATCGGATATTATGACCAGGAGCATCAGGTCCTGGATCCGGATAAAACCTTATTTGATGAGCTTCAGGATGCCTACCCCCATCTGGACAATACGACGGTGCGCAATCTGCTGGCAGCATTTCTCTTTACGGAAGATGATGTATTTAAACGCATTAAAGATATCAGCGGCGGTGAGCGGGGCCGTGTATCTCTGGCCAAGCTGATGCTGTCCGAGGCAAATCTTCTGATCCTGGACGAGCCCACCAACCACCTGGACATCACCTCTAAGGAGATCCTGGAAAATGCTCTGAATCACTATAGCGGCACGGTACTCTACGTATCCCATGACCGTTATTTTATCAATAAAACCGCTACCCGAATTCTGGATCTGACAGAACAGACCCTGCTGAATTATATCGGCAATTATGATTATTATCTTGAGAAAAAACCAGAGATGGAAGCTGCTTATCTAAAAAGGGAAGCCGGCAGCCCTGCTCCCGGTACCGGGAAGCCCGGTACCTTTCCTGCCGCCTTTCCAGGCTGCTCTACCCCAAGCAGCTCATCCGGCGCAGAGAACCGTTCCTCTTATGTCAAACAAGATTGGCAGCAGCAGAAGGAGGAGCAGACCAGAATCCGCAAGCGCAAGAATGATCTTAAGAAGACAGAGGACGAGATTCATGCCCTGGAGCAGCGCAACCAAGAAATTGATGAGCTGCTGACCCAGGAAGAAATCTTCACCAATGTCCAAAAGCTCCTGGAGCTGGGGGAGGAGAAGAAATCCATAGAAACACGGCTGGAAGCCCTGTTGGAGCAATGGGAACTGCTGGCTTCCGAAGAATAAATTCCGGGGGAAATGAGTTTACTGAATTTCCCCTGCTTTTTTTAAGGCTATCTTGGTAATAACCGGACCCGTTAATTCATAAATCACCGTACCGCAGAGAATGACAGTCCGTATCCTTGCTCCGTACTCCGGAACAATTGTCATTGATGTGGTCGCGAGGCCTATTGCAACGCCCGCTTGAGGTATTAATGTCAATCCCAGATATTTTTGAACGGTTGGGGCAGCATGGGTTATTTTCGCACCGAGAGACGCACCCAAGGCTTTTCCCATCACTCTGAATATGATATACAAAATACCAATGACACCAACCGCAGGAACCACCCTCATATCAAGCTCTGCTCCTGACAAGAAGAAAAACAGCATAAAAACAGGCGGTGTGATACGGTCCGTCTGGCCAAATATCACTTCGCTTGCACTGCTGGTATTTACTAAAACCGCGCTCATGGCCATACAGGCCAGCAATGCGGACCAGCCAAGCAAATCACACACGCCAATGCAGACAAAAATCATCGCAAAGGTAATTGCCAAACGGTTACCGCGCCCTGTATACCATTTTACTAATAAGAAAAATACTAATCCAAATACGGCACCAATTGCCAATGCTCCCACTATCTCAATTACAGGCTTCACAATGGTAGTAAGAATGGAAGTCTGGCCATTTGAGCCGATTGCCTTCGCTACTGCAACGGATAATCCATAGCAGATTAATGCCGCCGCATCATCAATGGCAACAACGGGCAATAAGGTCTCCGTTACCGGTCCCTTCGCTTTGTACTGCTTGACCACCATTAAGGTAGCCGCGGGAGCTGTAGCCGCGGCAATTGCTCCCAGTACCAGGCTGAACGAAATATCATGGCCGGTTGCAATTAAGATAATATCAACAAATACCACTGCCATAATTGCTTCCAGAAAGGCAATGATAACCGGTGATTTTCCCACCTTTTTCAAATAGGATAATTTGAACTCGGCACCAATGGAAAATGCGATAAAACCTAATGCAATTTCCGGAATAATAGAAAATGTTTCAATCATATCTGAAGGGATTATCTTAAGACAATAGGGACCAACCAGAAGCCCCATAATCAGATACCCTGTAACATTGGGCATCTTAATCTGCTTTATTATTTTCCCGGCAAGCAAAGCCAAAAACAGTGCAAGTGCAAGATATAAATAAATCCGAATCACAATTAATCACCCAGTCCTTCCACATAAGTAATCGGAATGGTAAACATAATACCTGTATTAGGCTCTTTCAAATCTCCAATTACCTCTTTGATCACTGTCCTTGTCTTCTGTATTTGTTCATCCTTTAAGACAATGAGCAATACCTTGCTCACTTCCTTTTCTTCTACAGAGAGCATGCGCCTTAGAACTCCAAACATCGGCAAATCCTCCATGTTCACCAGCGCCTCAGCCATGCCGGTTCCATCCAGGATTGTAGCTCCCTTTATTCCTGACTTAGCCAAATTCTTTAATAGTTCATCCATAAACTCATGCTTTTTTAGAATTAAAATTAATAATTGCATATGTACCTCCTGTCTATGCCTTATGATATCCTTTGAAGGAGACAAAGTACCTGACCGCAGATCCGTCAGCTGCCAGGTACCCTGTTTCTTCTATTTATAAGCCCCGTTCACTCAGGTTCTTCATGGTGTTAATAATATGTTCATGGGCCAGGGCCTCCGCTAATTCTCCGTCACGCTTGCGTATTGCATCAAGGATGGATTCATGCTCCTGACTTGATTTCTTAGCCCTTGCGGGTGCAGCCAGAGTTATCTTGCGCACTCTTTCCACATAATGATGAAAGTCAGACAGCACATGCTCCAGGATCTTGCTGCCGGAGGCTTTATAGATTAATTCATGGAATTTATTATCCAGCTCCACCAGCTGGTCAAAATGGCTTCTCCGCGCATGAAAATCAGATAAATATAATACCTCCTCCAGCGCTTCAATCTGCGCTTCGGTGATATGTTCACACGCCCACTTTGCACAGAGCCCCTCCAGATAGGAACGGATCACATAGATATCATGAATGTCCTTCTGGGTAATCCCGGTAACATAAGCCCCCTTATTGGGAATCATGGTAACCAGTCCCTCCAGCTCAAGCTGCCGCAGGGCTTCCCGGACCGGGGTCCTGCTTACCCCAAGCTCCAATCCCAGGGTATTCTCCTTCAGTTCTTCATTCTCCTGATAGACACCGGCAAGAATATCCTCCCGCAGCTTGTTGAATACCCGTCCCCGCAAGGAATATTTATCTTCCAAACAATTCCCTCCTCAATACAAAACTTGCAAAAACCTGCAAAAGCAACACTGAACAACAAGCCGCCCATCACCAATCGGTTATGGGCAGCTGATACCTTCCTACATTTAAAACATGTACTATTTCATTCCTTCATTATCTCATTGCTTCAATGGTTTCCATCAGATAATCTGCAAACTGAGCTCCGGTAGCACCGCTTGATCTGCCGGTGGTCACAACCTTCTTCTCCTGAATAGTACAGATATCCAAAGCATGGTATACCTTGTCCGCCTCACCGGTATAACCGATATGTGCCAGAAGCATTGCTCCGGCCCGGATCATGCTGCAAGGGTCCGCATAGATATCCCTTCCTTCCTCTACCATTCGGGGAGCGGATCCATGGATTGCCTCAAACATAGCATATCGCTTGCCGATATTGGCGCTTCCCGCAGTTCCTACACCGCCTTGGAATTCCGCCGCCTCATCGGTTATGATATCGCCGTAGAGATTGGGAAGAACAACTACCTGGAAGTCCTTTCTTCTCTTCTCATCCACCAGCTTTGCCGTCATGATATCAATATACCAGTCATCCGCCGTAATATCGGGATAATCCTTGGATATCTCACGGAAGATATCCAGGAACTTGCCGTCTGTCGTCTTAATAATATTGGCCTTGGTAACCGCCGTTACCCGGCTCTTGCCGTTGGCCTTGGCAAATTCAAAGGCTGCCCGGATAATTCTCTCGGTTCCCTGAGTTGTGGTTACGGTAAAGTCAACTCCCAGATCCTCCGTAACATGAATGCCCTTGCTTCCCACTGCATAAGCGCCCTCCGTGTTCTCACGGTAGAAGGTCCAGTCAATACCCTGCTCCGGAATGCGGACCGGCCTTACATTGGCGAAGAGATCCAGTTCCTTTCTCATGGCGACATTAGCGCTCTCCACATTGGGCCAGGGATCGCCTTTTCGGGGTGTTGTGGTAGGCCCCTTCAAAATAACATGGCATTTCTTCAGCTCTTCCAGCACCGCCGGAGGAATTGCCGCCTTCTCAGCCGCACGTCTCTCGATGGTTAATCCTTCAATCTCACGGAATTCCACCCTTCCTGCCTTAATCTCATCCTGAAGGAGATATTCCAAAACCCGCTGCGCCTGACCGGTGATGGCAGGGCCGATTCCATCGCCTCCGCACACACCGATAATGATCTTATCCAGCGCTTTATAATCGATAAAGTCCCCTTGCGCCTTCATTTCTTCCACTCTTTTTAATTGTTCCAGAAGCAGCCGGCCAAATTGCTCCTTTACCGCTTCCATCTTCTCTGCTGATATCATCCTAACCCTCCGTTAAATATAAGCTTGTCCAATAACAGTTCCCAGTGACTTTTTATGTACGTCTTTATTTTAGACAACTTTTCCCGCCTTGTCAATTTGAAATACCTAAAATCGATCCGCGTGTCAAAATGCATTGCTGCATATCAAAGAACGGCGGGTATTTGCGTCATGCATTTTCTACAAGCTGTATCCCCAGCGCCCGCTCGGTGTCCTGGATAATCGCAATTAATTCATCATCTGTAATTACCGTTACACGACCTTCCTCATATTCCCTGTCCACCCATTCCTTGATCCTTTGTACAACCGGGTGGTCCTTACCGATGGCTTTGTCCCCCTTCAGCTTGTAATAGGTATTAATCCAGTGGGCGATTCCCGCAAGGCCGGAGGTGTTGGATACTGCCACAAGCACCGGACGATTCAGGAATTTCTCCGTATCAAAGATATTATAGATTTCTTCGTTCTTAAGTAATCCGTCCGCATGAATTCCGGCACGGGTTACATTGAAGTTCTTTCCGACAAAGGGGGTTCTGGAGGGTACACGGTAGCCGATTTCCTTCTCAAAATACTGGGCCAGCTCAGTGATCACCGTAGTATCCATGCCGTCCAGCGTTCCCTTCAGCTGGGCATATTCAAACACCATGGCTTCCAAAGGAGTATTGCCGGTTCTTTCACCAATACCGAATAAAGAGCAGTTGATGCCGCCTGCGCCGTAGAGCCAGGCCGTGGTGGAATTGGAAACCGCCTTATAAAAATCATTATGTCCATGCCATTCCAGCCATTTGGAAGGGACATTAGCATGGGTCAGAAGGCCGTAGATGATGCCCTGCACCGACCTGGGAATTACCGCACCGGCAAAGTTCACGCCATAACCCATGGTATCACAGGCTCTGATCTTCACCGGGATATTATACTCACCGCTCAGCTTCATAAGCTCGCGGCAGAAAGGAATGACAAAACCATGAATATCCGAACGGGTAATATCCTCCAGGTGGCATCTTGCCGCCACTCCGGTCTCAAGGCATTCCCTTACCACGCTCAGGTAATGCTCCATTGCTTCCTTTCTCGTCATCTTCATCTTATAAAAGATGTGATAGTCGGAGCAGCTCACCAGAATTCCGGTCTCCTTCATGCCCAGATCCTTCACCAGCTGGAAATCGCTCTTGCTTGCTCTGATCCAGGAGGTTACCTCCGGGAATTCATACCCTCTCTCCATGCACTTATATACCGCATCCCTGTCCTTCTTGCTGTACAGGAAAAACTCACTCTGACGGATCAGTCCCTTAGGCCCTCCCAATCTATGAAAATAATCAAATATGGTCACAATCTGCTCGGTGGTATAGGGGGCTCTGGACTGCTGCCCGTCACGGAAGGTAGTATCGGTAATAAAGATCTCCTCCGGTAAATTATGAGGCACAATCCGGTCATTAAAGGCAATCTTCGGTATCTCGTCATAGGGGAACAGCCCGCGGAAGGTATTGGGCTCCGGCGTGTCGACCAGGGTGTAGATCGGCTCCTCCAGTTGAAGCAGGTTGTTGTGAGGGTTAATAAAGACTTTTCTATCGTTCATAATTATGCTCTCCCATCGCTCTTGGCTTAAATTTGTTTTATTGTATACAATTATACTTGTATTGTCAATAGGATTTCTGTTTTTTTCTGCTGGAGCGCATCATTTGAATGCTTGCTGCAAAGCCAAGGGAAATTATAACCGCCGGCCGGATGCCCGGTTCCTGACTTCCAGCCTGAGAAACCTGGCTGATTCCTGACAAATGCAGTATCATGAACCCTATCACTGCAATAATAAAAATTGCTTTTATCCCTCTGACCGTATGCCGTAGCAAACGAAATTTCATTTCTAATCACTCCTATAATTTTACACGTTTTAACATTATTATAGGACAAGGGATAAAAATGTCAATATTTTCTTCTTTTGTTTTTATATTTATCCATGCTTTATTAATCGCATAAATATACAAAAAGACCGCTGCAAAAATGGATTTAATCTGCCATATACCTCTGTGTCTCTTTCATCACACACTATATAGCAGAAAATTCGTTTTGCAACGGCTTCAGCTTTCTGATTATTACATGAAATTCATCACCAGCTCATAAATCACCGGCACCAGGACGGCAGGCAGCAGATTGCCGCATTTTATTTTCTTGCCGAATACCATGTTAACGCCGATCCCAAAGATCAGTACCGAGCCGATCATGGAAAGGCTGGTTATCATCTGTTGGCTTAAATACGGCTCGATGTATTGCGCCGACAGGGTTATCAGCCCCTGATAGATGCCCAGCGGAAGGACGGAGAAAAAAACTCCGATCCCAAAGGTCGAGGCAAAGAAGATTGCTACTGTTCCATCGATAAATGCTTTCGCGTAGAGCATGGAGGCATCACCGGACAGTCCGTCCCGGAGGGAACCTATGATTGCCATGGCTCCGATGCAAAACAGCAGGGAACTGCTGACAAAACCCTCTACGAAGTTCCGCCCTTTCTCTCCCCTGACCTTCAATTTGGCCTTAATCCATTGCCCCATCCGGTCCAAGCGGGCTTCAATATCAATCCACTCCCCGATGAAGGCCCCGACAGCCAGGGACACGATCATCAGCATCACATTGGCGGTGTCCAGCCCCTTGTCGGTAACAACAAGCATTCCCTGCAAAGCGCCGCTGATTCCGATAAACATTACCGCCAGACCAAGGGCATTCATAATGGTAATCTGAAACCGTTCCTTTAATCCTCCCCCCCAGTAATAGGCCAATACCGGAGCCTGCAAGAATCGCCGCCATATTGGCAAGCGTACCTAAGCCTGTCATATTTCTTTCCATTTCCGCCCCGAAAGCGGGCGTATCCTCTCTGTATAAGTATAATAAGGAATCCCCTTGCAGACTTCTGCGTTGCTATGCAATCGCCTCCAGGCAGCATCTGCCCTATGTACGGCATATGCATCCTGATAAGACCGGCAATTTACACCAGTCCGGTGCTCTGCTCTACCTCTCTTAAAGCATAGATCGTGCGCTGCAGCAGGTCATCCAGCTCCCACCCAAGCATCTGGGCGCCGCTCTCAATTACTTCCCTGGAGCATCCCGCGGCAAATTTAGGAGTCTTGTATTTCTTCCTTACGGAGCTCAGCTCCAGGTCCATGGTACTGCGGGAGGGCCGCATAATGGCCGCCGCACCGATAAGTCCCGTTAATTCATCCACGGCATAGAGCACTTTCTCCATGATATGCTCCGGCTTGATATCAACCGTGAGATTATAGCCATGGCTTGCCGTCGCGTGAATAATGCTCTCATCCAGCCCTCTCTCCCTCATAATCTCCTGGCTCTTAATGCAATGCTCCTGAGGATACTTCTCAAAATCAAGATCATGGAGCAAGCCTACCAACCCCCAGAAATCTTCCTCCTGGGGATATCCCAGCTCCTTTGCAAAATATCTCATTGCCCCTTCTACAATGCGGGCATGCTTTAAATGGAATTCCTCCTGGTTGAACTCCGTCAGCAGCTCCCATGCCTCTTCCCTTGTCGGTATCTTTCCCATGCGCTTCATCCTTTCTGTCCGGTCTCTTCTGACTCACTTCTTCCTCTAATTCTTATTCTGTTTCTTGTTCTATTTATTCTGCCATTCACCCTGCTGTTTCTTCTGTTCCTTCGTGTCTATCATCTTTTCCCTATATACCAGTCCTTATAATCCGCTGTACCAGCTTCCAGGAATTTCATCACCTTATCCCCGTAATATCCTTAATTACCTCTCCGGCAATAATCAGCCCCGCCACCGACGGCACAAAGGAAATGCTTCCCGGTATCTGCCGCTTCGCCGTGCACCGCTTCTCCGATCCCGGAGGGCAGACACAGTTGGTCTTACAGCTTAAGGACATATCCTCCAGCGGCTTTCTGGCCGGTTCCCTGGAATATACCACCTTCAGCTTCTTCACCCCCCGGTTCTTCAGCTCTCTTCGCATTACCCTTGCCAGAGGGCAGACCGAGGTCTTGTAGATATCCGTCACCTCAAACCGGGTGGGGTCCAATTTATTCCCGGCTCCCATGCAGCTGATGATGGGAACATTCTTCTCCTGGGCGCGGAGCACCAGATCAATCTTCGCCGAGATGGTATCGATGGCATCCACGATATAATCATACTGTGAAAAGTCAAAACGCTCCGCCGTAT
The DNA here is from genome assembly GCA_023395555.1 of Bacillota bacterium. GTDB lineage: Bacteria > Bacillota > Clostridia > Lachnospirales > Lachnospiraceae > Mobilitalea > Mobilitalea torta. Next base: position 2,594 of record JAEWYQ010000058.1, on the reverse strand, counting down.
CCGGCAGATAGAAGCACTGATGCACATTGACCTGGGCTCTGGGATTGATCTCAAGAATCCGCTCCTTCATGATATCCACTTTATATTTTCCTACGGTTTTAATCGTCGCTATGATCTGGCGGTTGATATTCGTAATGCAGACCTGATCATCATCAATCAAGTCGAAGCTTCCGACTCCGCTTCGCGCAAGAGCCTCCACCGTATAACCGCCCACTCCTCCGATGCCAAAGACCGCCACTCTGGACGCTTTCAGCTTGTCCATCCCTTCCCTGGCCAAAAGGAGCTCTGTTCTTGAAAACTGATTCATTCTTATGTCCCCCCTTCATCTATATATTCCATTCCTTTTAACCTTCCTGCACTCTCTTCCTATAATAAACACAGATAAAATCTGTCCATCCATTTCCTTGCTCTATAATAAGTTGAAATCCCAGCCCTGTCAACAGGTTTTCTCTATACGACAAAAAACTGCCTCCCCGCAAAGGAGAGACAGTTTGTCTTTTATTCTTTAAACCTCTTCAAACGCGTCCTTACCAACGCCGCAAACCGGGCATACCCAGTCATCCGGAATATCTTCCCACTTCGTTCCGGGAGCAATTCCGCCGTCCGGATCGCCTAAGGCCTCATCATAAATGTAACCGCAAGCTGTGCATTCGTACTTTTTCATATTATGACCTCCATTTCAACTAAGTAGATTTGCATATTCTTATGCTTTATGCCATAAGCTACATACATAATAGGATGATACCATAATTTACTTAAAATCTCAACAGCAAATTTACCACGGGTACTCCCTCTCAAATTTGTCCCGGATCACGATTCTTTTCTCGTCGGAGTGCAGATGGGATTCCTCTTCCATGCTCCTGTCCTGCAGCATATAGCTGACCCCATAGGAGGCGTCGGATAAGCTGTCATAATCGTCAATTCCAAACACGCGAAAGGTAAAGCCCAGAGGATTCAAACGGTTAAACAGCGTTCTTACCGCCATATTGCAGGCCGCCGCAACAACGCTCTCCCAATGACCGCTCTCCCTCGTATTGTTAATGCTGGAACGAAGGGTTGTAACAAAGCAGATTCTTTTCTTTCCCTTTTGCAGCAGGGGAAGATATTCCGATACCACCCTTAATAATTTAAGCGCATTGTCTTCATAGGCTTTTAATAAAGCCTCGTAGTCGGCAGCCTCACATGGCTGTGGATTGATGCAAAACACCAGCATATCCGCCTCTTCTCCCGGAGAGGCCATCCGGTGCCCGGCCAGCGTAAATTCCTTTTCCAGCTCCCTGATAAAGGAAGCTGCCTGGCCTTCCAGTGCAATTTTAAGCTCCATTAACCTTCCCTCCTCCTCTAAAACGGCCATACCGCTGCTTCATTATCATACATTTTCAAAACATCTTCCTGCTTTAGCTCATTGATAAAAAACCTGACTGCAGACGCTGCGGATTCCTCGGGTTCGAATTTCCCGGCCGTGCTTTTCCTCCCCGACATATAGGATTTCACCCAGCCGGGATGGAATAAGCGGAAGGTGTACCCCTTCGGATTTAACTCTTCAAACAGTAAGCGGACTGCCATATTCAGTGCGGTCTTGGACATGGGATAGATGAAGCCCTCCGACCGGTGGCATACGCTGATGCTGCCCGCTTCAGAGGACACAAAGCACAGTCTCTTGTCCTGCCCATTCTCTATCAAGGGCAGAAAGGTCCGCACCATCCTCATGGCTCCCAGACAGTTGGCATTAAACACCGTCAGGCCCTGGTCCGTACTGCCCAGATCAAAAATATCACCGGCAGACGCTGATATTCCTGCATTGTTCACCAGGATATCAATGGAATCCGTTCTGGATGATATCATATCGTATGCATTTTTTAGGGAAAGATCACTCGTTACATCCAAGGGTACAAGGATCAGGTTCTCACCGTACCCTTCCTTCAGCTCCTCCAGCTCCTTCCATTCCGGCAGATACTGGCCTGCATAAACGAGGTATCCCTCCTCCAGAAACTCCCGTACCATGGCAAAGCCCAGCCCCCGGTCAGCTCCTGTTATGATTGCCGATTTCTTCATATTTATGTCCATGCCCTTTGCCGCACAAACCGCCAGGAAAGTGCTGGCATGAACCCGGTCCCCCCTTCATTTTTATATTCTGCTGCTCTCCAGCTTTTCTCCTCTTGTCTTCCTTCCAAGTATGTATAAAAAAATGATAGAAATACCAATGGTGACTGCGCCCAACCGGTACATCGCCTGAAATCCCAGCTTTGATATCATCATGCCTCCCAGATTATTCCCTGCAATACCGCTCAATCGATGCTGTACATAAACTGCCACAGGAGGAAGAATACCGCGGATATCATGATAACCGTGCCGGCTTTGAACCGGTTCAGTATCCTTCTTGAAGCAAACATGCAGATGCCTTCCGATACAAACATCACTGCGCTGGTATACCCTACCATCATTTTATCCCCTCCGAGGGAAGATATCAATAAGGGATAGATAATATGAAGTGACCTCACAATTGTAGATTCGTGGATTTACCTGTAAACTATTAATTGAAGAGATTAATGGTAACAGGGATTACCGCATACAATAGGAGGCCACATATGAAT